>NZ_NWTH01000040.1:0-44936 GCF_002531555.1 Sinorhizobium sp. BJ1 | reverse complement strand
GCTTATAGACCCACCACCTCCAACACGTCAACAGACTTCTTCAAAAAAAAGATAGAAATTTGTAAGCTGTTGATTTGTAACGCAATTTCAACGCGAGTGCAAAAGCGCTCGAAATCGACGGCGCGTCCTGGACATCTGCACAAGGAGAGAAGCCCCTGGGGCGTGTTCCTTATATGGTTAACGCTTCATTGCTCTTCAAGAGGACGCTTCTGGCCGATTGCCGGGGCGCCTTCCCTGAGGAAGGAGCCGCGGCTCTCCCTGGCTGCTTCAACCAGAAAGTCGCGCACCGCCCTGACCCGCGGCATCGCCATCAGGTCGCGATGGCAGATCAGCCAATAGGTGCGTTTCAGCTCGATTTCCTCCGGCAGCACGATCTGAAGGTTGGGTTCGTCCTTCGCCATGAAATAGGGCAGCACGCAGAGGCCAAGCCCCTGCCGCGCCGCCTTCAGCTGCGTCAGGATGCTCGAACTCTGGAAATGGGCGCGCAGCCCCGGCTGGATCTCGCCGAGATAGTCGAGCCCCGGCGTGAAGATCATATCCTCGATATAGCCGACGAAGCGGTGGGAGCTCAGATCGTTGCGCGTCCGGATCATCGGCTGCCGGGCGAGATAGCTTCGCGCCCCATAGACATGCAACGTATAGGGCGTCAGCACCTCGGAATGGTAGGGGCCGGCCTTGGGCGCGGCGAGCGCCACGGCGATATCCGCCTCCTTGCGAGACAGCGACATGATCTGCTGGATCGCCACGAGCTCCAGCGAAATGTTCGGATAGCGGCTGGCGAATTCGGCTAGCCGGTCGGAAAGAAAGAAATTGCCAAAACCCTCGAGCGTGCTCAGCCGCACGACACCGCGTTGCGCGGTCATGCCATCGCTGATGTCGTGCTGGAGCTGCTCCGTCTCCCGTTCGATCCGTTCGGCAGTCTCGACGAAGCGTTGACCCATGCTCGTCAGCACGTAGCCGCGCGGATTGCGCTCGAAGAGCTTGACCTTCAGGGCAAATTCCAGCCGATCGATGCGGCGGGAGACCGTCGCGTGGCTGGTGCGCAACCGCCGCGCCGCAGTGGAGAGCTGGCCGGTGCGCGCCACCGCCAGAAAGAACTGCAGGTCGTCCCAGGTGAAATTCGGATTCATGCCCTCTCCCCTCTGTTCAAAAATGAACAGATGCTGTTTGCAATTTACGGTTCAACCGACTTGCTTCCAAGTAGAATTTTCTGGATGGTGAATGTCAGGCGGGGCATTTGAGGAGCATGTCTGGCCAAATTTGAACAGAGCGGTGCAGGGGAAGCGGCCGAGGCCTCGAAAGGCAACGGTGGAGTCCTATGTGTTTCCCGACGACCAACCCGTGTGGCCATAATGATTCTTTGGGAGGAGGACAGATGAACAAGAAACTGATCGCAACGCTCGCAATGCTGCTCGCCAGCAGCACCGCCGCTCTTGCCGACGCGTCCGACGGCAAGGTCAAGATCGGCATTCTCAATGACCAATCCGGGGTCTATGCCGATTTCGGCGGCAAATTCTCCTATGAAGCGGCGCTGATGGCGGTCGAGGATTACGGCGGCAAGGTGCTTGGCGTCCCCGTCGAGGTGGTGACTGCCGATCACCAGAACAAGGCCGACATCGCCTCCAACATCGCCCGACAATGGTACGATACCGAGCAGGTCGACAGCATCATGGAGCTTACGACCTCGTCGGTCGCGCTTGCCGTTCAGGCGATCTCGAAAGAGAAGAAAAGGATCGACATCGTCACCGGCGCGGCGACGACGGAGCTCACCGGCAAGCAATGCAGCCCCTATGGCTTCCACTGGGCCTATGACACCTATTCGCTCGCAGTCGGCACCGGCGGTGCGCTCGTCAAGCAGGGCGGCGACAGCTGGTTCTTCCTGACCGCCGACTATGCCTTCGGCTATTCGCTCGAGGAAAACACAAGCAACTTCGTCAAGCAAAGCGGCGGCAAGGTCGTCGGCGCGGTGCGCCATCCTCTCGCCACCACCGACTTCTCGTCCTTCCTGCTGCAGGCGCAGTCTTCCGGCGCCAAGGTGATCGGGCTTGCCAATGCCGGCCTCGACACATCGAACGCCATCAAGCAGGCAGCCGAATTCGGCATCGTCCAGGGCGGCCAGCGTCTCGCGGCGCTGCTTTTCACGCTCGCCGAGGTCCACGGCCTCGGGCTAGAGGCCGCGCAGGGGCTGACGCTCACCGAGGGCTTCTACTGGAACCGCAACGAGGAAAGCACCAAGTTCGGCAAGCGCTTCATGGAGCGCACCGGCAAGATGCCGAACATGGTCCATGCCGGCACCTATTCCGCCGTCACGCAGTATCTGAAGGCGATCGAAAAGGCCGGCACCGACGATGCCGACGCGGTCTCCAAGGAACTGCACGCGATGCCGGTCAACGACGTCTTCGCTGAAAACGGCACGGTGGCAGCGAATGGCCGCATGATCCATGACATGTATCTGCTCGAGGTGAAGAAGCCGGAAGAGAGCAAGGAGCCATGGGATTACTTCAAGGTTCTTGCGACCATTCCCGGCAAGGAGGCCTTCATCGATCCGGCCCAGAGCGGCTGCGACCTCGTGAAATCCTGACCGGCGACAAGCGATGAGCGTCGCCGCGCCTTTGGAGAATGGAGCGCCGCGGGTGGTTTTGTCCGCCCGCGGACTCCGCCGCGACTTCGGCGGCTTCACCGCCGTCAAGGACGTCGACCTCGATGTCCATCATGCCCGCGTGCATGCGCTGATCGGCCCGAACGGGGCCGGCAAGACCACCGTCTTCAACCTGTTGACCAAGTTCCTGCAGCCGACCCGCGGGACGATCACGCTGCTCGGCGAGGACATCACCAGCACTGCACCCGACAAGGTGGCCCGCATGGGCCTGGTGCGCTCTTTCCAGATCTCGGCGGTGTTCCCGCACCTGACCGTCATCGACAATGTCCGCGTCGCGCTGCAGCGGCCGAACGGCCTGGCGATCCAGTTCTGGAAACCGCTCTCGGCGCTGGATGCCCTGAACGGCAAGGCCGAACAACTGATCCGCTCCGTGGGCCTCGACAAGGAACGCAACGCCGTCGCTGCCGACCTCTCCTACGGCCGCAAGCGCGTCCTCGAGATCGCCACCACCCTGGCGCTCGACCCGAAGGTCCTGCTGCTCGACGAACCGATGGCCGGCATGGGCCACGAGGATGTCGGCATGGTGGCCGAGATCATCCGCGAGGTGGCGAGCGAGCGCGCCGTGCTGATGGTCGAGCACAATCTCTCCGTCGTCGCCACGCTCTGCCATCACGTCACCGTGCTTCAGCGCGGCGAGATCCTTGCAGAGGGCGACTACGCGACTGTCTCCGAGGATCCGCGGGTGCGCACCGCCTATATGGGCACGGAGGAAACCTGAGATGAAACCGTTGCTGAAAGTCTCCGGCCTCAACGCCTGGTACGGCGAGAGCCACATCCTGCACGGCGTCGACATGACTGTCGGCGAGGGCGAGATGGTGACGCTGCTCGGCCGCAACGGCGTCGGCAAGACGACGACGCTCAGGGCGATCATGGGCATCGTGCGCGAGCGCAAAGGCGAGATCACCTTCGCCGGCGAGGATTTGATCCGCGTGCCGCTCCATCGCGTCGCCCACCGCGGCCTCGGCTTCGTTCCCGAGGAGCGCGGCATCTTCTCGACGCTCTCCGTCTATGAGAACCTCTTACTGCCGCCGGCGGTCGCTCAGGGCGGCATGACGATCGACGAGATTTTCGAGCTCTTTCCCAATCTCCACGAACGTCGCAACAGCCAAGGCACCAAGCTCTCCGGCGGCGAGCAGCAGATGCTGGCGATCGCCCGGATCCTGCGCACCGGTGCCCGGATGATGCTGCTCGACGAGCCGACCGAAGGGCTCGCCCCGGTCATCGTCCAGCGCATTGGCGAGGTGCTGAAGAAACTGAAGGAGCGCGGCATGACCGTACTCCTGGTCGAGCAGAACTTCCGTTTCGCCAGCAAGGTCGCCGACCGCTTCTATCTCATGGACCATGGCCGGGTCGCAGGCGAGTTTCCGGTCTCGGAGCTTTCCGAGCGCATGGACATGCTGCATGACGTGCTCGGGGTGTAAGTCATGACGACGATCTTCGGAATTCCGCTCCAGGCCCTTCTCGGACAGCTCTTGATCGGCCTCATCAACGGCTCCTTCTATGCGCTCCTGAGCCTCGGACTTGCCATCATCTTCGGCCTGTTGCGCGTCATCAACTTCGCCCACGGCGCGCAATACATGCTCGGCGCCTTCATCGCCTGGCTGCTGCTCGCGCATCTCGGCATCGGCTACTGGCCGGCGCTGATCCTCGCACCGCTCCTCGTCGGCCTCATCGGCGCCATCATCGAGCGCACCATGCTGAGGCGCCTCTATTCGCTCGACCCGCTGTATGGCCTGCTCTTCACCTTCGGCCTGGCGCTGACGGTCGAGGGGACGTTCCGCTACCTCTACGGCGCTTCGGGACAGCCCTATGCGACGCCGGCTCTGCTGGCCGGCGGCGCTAATCTCGGCTTCATGTTCCTACCCATCTATCGCGGCTGGGCGATCGCCTTCTCGCTATTCGTCTGCATCGGGACCTGGCTCGTCATCGAGAAAACCAAGCTCGGCTCCTATCTGCGCGCCGCCACGGAAAACCCGGTACTCGTGCAATCCTTCGGCATCAACGTGCCGTTCCTGCTGACGTTGACCTATGGCCTCGGCGCGGCGCTCGCCGCACTCGCCGGCGTGCTCGCCGCTCCGATCTACCAGGTGTCGCCGCTGATGGGATCTAACATCATCATCGTCGTCTTCGCCGTGGTGGTGGTCGGCGGCATGGGCTCGATCATGGGGGCGATCGTCACCGGTTACCTGCTCGGCGTCGCCGAGGGCCTGACCAAGGTCTTCTATCCGGAGGCCTCCAACATCGTGATCTTCGTGATCATGGCCATCGTTCTCCTGCTGAGACCCGCGGGCCTCTTCGGCCGGGATGCTTGATATGACGCTGACACTCGAACTTGAAAAGCAGAAGGAACGCACACCGATCGTCGTCCAGACGGTGTTTCTCGGCGTGGGTCTCGCGCTTCTCCTGCTTGCCCCCCTGTTCTTCTACCCCGTCTTCCTGATGAAGATTCTGTGTTTTGCGCTCTTCGCCTGCGCCTTCAATCTGCTGCTCGGCTATACGGGGCTACTCTCCTTCGGCCATGCCGCCTTCTTCGGCGGGGCGGCCTATTTCACCGCCCATGCGGTCAAGGAATGGGGCTTCCCGCCCGAACTCGGCATCCTTGCCGGCGTTGTCGGCGCCGCCCTCCTCGGCGTGGTCATCGGCTTCTTCGCCATTCGCCGCCAGGGCATCTATTTTGCGATGATCACGCTGGCGCTGGCGCAGATGTTCTATTTCTTCTGCCTTCAGGCCGAGTTCACGCATGGCGAGGACGGCATCCAGTCGGTGCCACGCGGCCATCTGTTCGGCTTCATCGACCTCTCGCAGTCCTCGAACATGTATTACTTCGTGCTCGCCGTTTTTGTGATCGGCATTGCCATCATCTGGCGGATCATCAATTCGCCGTTCGGCATGATCCTGAAGTCGATCCGGGAAAACGAAACGCGGGCGATCTCGCTCGGCTATTCGGTCAGGAACTACAAGCTCGGCGCCTTCGTCATGTCGGCGGCATTGACCGGCCTTGCCGGAGGCTTGAAGGCGCTGGTCTTCCAGTTCGCGACGCTGACCGACGTCGGCTGGCAGATGTCCGGCGAGGTCATCCTGATGACGTTGCTCGGCGGCATCGGAACGCTGATCGGACCGCTCTTCGGCGCCGCACTCGTCGTGACGCTGCAGAATTATCTGGCGACCTCGGAATTTCCGGTGACGATCATTACCGGCGTCGTCTTCATGGTCTGCGTGCTTCTGTTCCGCCGCGGCATCGTCGGCGAGTTCTACAACTCGCGGCTCGGCCGCAGGCTCGGCTTCGAGCACCGGCACAAGCACTGACCCTGGGTCCATAGGATCCGAACAAGAGAAAGCTCATGGAAACGTTCGACTACATCGTCGTCGGAGCGGGGAGCGCCGGCTGCGTCCTCGCCAACCGTCTGTCGGAAAATCCGGCCCATCGCGTGCTGCTGCTCGAGGCCGGCGGCAGCGACAATTATCACTGGATCCACATTCCGGTCGGCTATCTCTATTGCATCAACAATCCGCGCACCGACTGGTGTTTCACCACGGCCGCTGAAGAGGGCCTCAACGGCCGGTCGCTTGGCTATCCGCGCGGCAAGGTGCTCGGCGGCTGCTCCTCGATCAACGGCATGATCTACATGCGCGGCCAGGCGCGCGACTACGACCTCTGGCGTCAGCTTGGCTGCACCGGCTGGAGCTGGAACGACGTGCTGCCCTTTTTCAAGAAATCCGAGGACCACTATCGCGGTGCGAACGATATGCACGGCGCGGGCGGCGAATGGCGGGTCGAGAAGGCGCGCGTCCGCTGGGCGGTGCTCGATGCCTTCCAGAAGGCAGCCGGCGAGGCGGGCATCCCCGAAACCGACGATTTCAACCGCGGCACCAACGAAGGCTCCGGCTATTTCGACGTCAATCAGCGCTCCGGCATCCGCTGGAACACCGCCAAGGCCTTCCTGAAGCCCGCAAGGCAGCGGCGCAACCTGACGATCTTGACCAAGGCGCATGTCCGCAAGCTGATCCTCGAAAAGGGACGCGTTGCCGGGGTCGAGTTCCAGCATGACGGCGTGACAAAAAGCGTACGCGCTCGGCGCGAGACGGTGCTTTCGGCCGGGGCGATCGGCTCGCCGCATATCCTGGAACTCTCCGGCATCGGCCGTCCGGAAATTCTGCAGGCCCACGGCATCGACGTCCGTCACGAACTGCCTGGCGTCGGCGAGAACCTGCAGGATCATCTGCAACTGCGCCTTGCCTACAAGGTCACGGGCGTTCCGACGCTGAACGAGAAGGCGAGCTCACTCATCGGCAAGGCGGCGATCGGCCTCGAATATCTCGTCCGCCGCTCCGGGCCGATGGCGATGGCGCCGAGCCAGCTCGGCATCTTCACCCGCTCGGGTCCCGAGAAGGACACGCCGGACCTGCAGTATCACGTCCAGCCGGTGACCCTCGAAAAATTCGGCGAACCGGTGCATTCCTTCCCGGCGATCACCGCCAGCGTCTGCAATCTGAGGCCGGCGAGCCGCGGCTCCGTACATCTGAAGGGCCCGGATTTCGCCGCCGCACCCGACATCCGCCCGCGCTATTTCACCGCCGAAGCCGACCGCGACGTGGCGGTGAAGGCGATCCGGCTTACCCGTCGCATCGTCTCGCAGCCCTCTTTCGCGCGCTACAAACCGGTCGAGTTCAAGCCAGGGCCGAGCTACGAGACGGACGAGGAGCTGAAGCGGGCCGCCGGCGACATCGGCACGACGATCTTCCATCCCGTCGGCACCTGCCGCATGGGTGCGGACCCGGAGAGCGTCGTCGACCCGGAACTTCGGCTACGCGGACTGGAGGGCCTGCGCATCGCAGACGCCTCGATCATGCCGACGATCACCTCCGGCAACACCAATTCGCCGACCATCATGATCGCCGAAAAGGCGGCCGCGATGATCCTCGCGGCAAACCGTCCCTAGACTATTCCGCCGCCTCCGTTTCTGGCATCGGCACATAGTTGAGGATCGGCGAGAGCCAGCGCTCGACCTCGCGAACGCTCTTGCGCTTGCGTGTCGCATAATCCTCGACCTGGTCGCGCTCGATCTTGGCAACGCCGAAATAGTAGGCGTCCGGATGGCCGACATAGAGGCCGGAGATGGAGGAACCCGGCCACATCGCGTAGTTCTCCGTCAGGCTGACACCGATCGCCGCCTCCGCGTCGAGCAGCCGGAAGAGCATTTCCTTCTCGGTATGGTCCGGTTGTGCCGGATAGCCCGGCGCGGGACGAATGCCCGCGTAAGGCTCGGCGATCAGCTCCTGAGGCGTGAAGGATTCTTCCGATCCGTAGCCCCAGAGCTCCTTACGGACATGTTCGTGCATGCGCTCGGCAAACGCCTCGGCGAAGCGGTCGGCAAGCGCCTTGACCATGATCGAGGAATAATCGTCATTGGCGCGCTCGAACCGCTCGGCGATCGCCACTTCCTCGATCCCGGCGGTCACCACGAAGCCGCCGAGATAGTCCCGCCTGCCGCTGTCGACGGGAGCGACGAAATCGGCCAGCGCCACGTTCGGACGCCCGTCGCGCTTCGTCAGTTGCTGTCGGAGGGTGAAGAAGGTCGCAAGCTCTCGCTGGCGTTGCTCGTCGGTGAAGAGGCGGATATCGTCGCCGGCCGCGCCTGCCGGCCAGAAGCCGACGACCGCCTTCGGCGCGAACCATTTCTCCGCAATGATCTTCTCGAGCATCACCTGCGCATCGGCGAAGAGCTGCCGTGCCGCCGACCCCTGATGCTCATCGTCGAGAATGCGCGGATAGACGCCCTTCAGCTCCCAGGTCTGGAAGAATGGCGTCCAGTCGATATAGCGGGCAAGCTCCGCCAGGTCCCAGCTTTCGAAGACACGCGTACCGAGGAACGAGGGCGTCTTCGGCTGATAAGCTTCCCAGTCGAGTTTCTGTGCATTGGCGCGGGCCTGCGACAGCGGCAGGCGGCGCTTCTCGGCCTCGTTCCGCGCATGCGTATCGGCGACCTTCAGATATTCGGCGCGGACCATCGCCTTGTAGCCGTCCCTCGCCGCCGGCGAGAGCAGGCTCGACACGACGCCGACAGCACGGCTGGCATCGGTGACATAGACGGTCTGGCCGAGGCTGTAGCGCGGATTGATCTTGACCGCCGTATGCACGCGGCTGGTCGTCGCTCCACCGATCAGCAGCGGAATGTCAAAACCTTCCCGCTCCAGTTCGGAGGCGACATGCACCATCTCGTCGAGCGAAGGGGTAATGAGCCCTGAAAGCCCGATGGCGTCAACCTTCTCTTGCTTCGCCACGTCGAGGATCTTCGCCGAAGGCACCATGACGCCGAGATCGATGATCTCGTAATTGTTGCAGGCGAGGACGACGCCGACGATGTTCTTGCCGATATCGTGCACGTCGCCCTTCACGGTCGCCATCAGGATCTTGCCGGCACTCTCGCGGGTCCCCGCGCCGCCATTGGCAAGCTTTTCCGCCTCCATATGGGGCAGCAGCACAGCCACCGCCTGCTTCATCACGCGCGCCGACTTGACCACCTGCGGCAGGAACATCTTGCCAGCGCCGAAGAGGTCGCCGACCACGTTCATGCCGGCCATCAGCGGTCCTTCGATGACGTGCAGCGGGCGCTCGGCGGCAAGCCGCGCCTCTTCCGTATCCGCCGCGATGAACTCGGTGATGCCGTTGACGAGCGCGTGCTCGAGGCGCTTCGCGACCGGCCACTCGCGCCAGGTTAGGTCCTTCTCTTTGCTCTGCGAGCCGCCCTGGCCGCGGTAACGCTCGGCGATCTCCAGCAGGCGCTCGGTCCCATCCTCACGGCGGTTGAGCACCACATCCTCGCAGGCCTCGCGCAGCTCCGGATTGATCGCGTCGTAGACGGCCAACTGGCCGGCATTGACGATGCCCATGTCCATGCCCGCCTGGATGGCATGGTAGAGGAAAACGGCGTGCATCGCCTCGCGCACCGGCTCGTTGCCGCGGAAGGAGAAGGAAAGGTTCGACACGCCGCCGGAGATATGGACATGCGGCATCGTTGCGATGATTTCATGCGCCGCCTCGATAAAATCGACGCCGTAATTGTTGTGCTCTTCGATGCCGGTGGCGACCGCGAAGATATTGGGATCGAAGATGATGTCTTCCGGCGGGAAGCCGAGCTCTTCGGTCAGCAGCCGATAGGCGCGCCGGCAGATCTCGACCTTGCGCACCTTGCTGTCGGCCTGCCCCTTCTCGTCGAAGGCCATGACCACGACGGCCGCGCCGTAGGCGCGCACCAGCCGCGCGTGATGCAGAAACGCCTCCTCGCCTTCCTTCAGCGAAATCGAGTTCACCAGCGCCTTGCCCTGGACGCATTTTAGGCCGGCCTCGATCACGTCCCATTTGGAAGAATCGATCATCACCGGCACCCGGGCGATGTCCGGCTCGGACGCGACGAGGTTCAGGAACTCGACCATGGCGCGGGTCGAGTCGATCAGCCCCTCGTCCATGTTGATGTCGATGATCTGCGCACCGTTCGCCACCTGGTCGCGCGCCACGTCGAGGGCCGCGGCATAGTCGCCGGCGGTGATCAGCTTGCGGAACTTCGCCGAGCCGGTGACATTGGTGCGTTCGCCGATATTGACGAAGGGAATTTCGTCGGTGAGCGTGAAGGGTTCGAGGCCGGAGAGCCGCATGCGCCGTTCGATCTCCGGTATCTGGCGCGGCGGATATTTTTGGACGGCCTCGGCGAGGGCGCGGATATGGGCCGGCGTCGAGCCGCAGCAGCCGCCGACGATGTTGACGAGGCCATCGCGGGCAAATGCCTCGACCTGCGCCGCCATCGCCTCCGGGCTTTCATCGTAGCGACCGAACTCGTTCGGCAGGCCGGCATTCGGATAGGCGCAGACGAGGGTGTCGGCGACGCTCGAAAGCTCGTCGATATGGGCGCGCATCGCATTGGCGCCGAGCGCGCAGTTGAGTCCGATGGTGAAGGGCGCCGCATGGCGCACCGAATACCAGAAGGCGGTCGGCGTCTGGCCGGAGAGGGTCCGGCCGGAAAGGTCGGTGATCGTGCCGGAGATCATCACCGGCAGGCGGATGCCCTTTTCGGCGAAAACTTCCTGGGTCGCGAAGATCGCTGCCTTGGCGTTCAGCGTGTCGAAGATCGTCTCGATCAGGATGATGTCGGCGCCGCCGTCGATCAGGCCGCGGAGCTGCTCGGCATAGGCAATCCTGAGATCGTCGAAGCTGACGGCACGATAGCCGGGATTGTTGACGTCGGGGGAGATCGAGGCGGTGCGGTTGGTCGGCCCGAGCGCGCCGGCGACGAAACGCCGCCTGCCATCATCCGCTTCGGCGCGCTTCGTCGCACGCCGCGCCAGACGCGCGCCGTCGCGGTTGAGCTCGTAGACCGCGTCCTCCATGCCGTAATCGGCCTGGGCGATCCGCGTCGAGGAGAATGTGTTGGTTTCGAGAATATCGGCGCCGGCGATCGCGTAGCGGTAGTGGATCTCCTCGATCGCCTTCGGCTGCGTCAGGGTCAGGAGATCGTTGTTGCCCTGCTGATGGCAGGCGCAGCCACCGAAGCGCTCGCCGCGGAAATGGCCTTCAGCGAAACCGAGCTGCTGGATCTCGGTGCCCATCGCTCCGTCCATGATCAGGATGCGGTCGCTGGCCGCCTGCCGCAGGGCGCGGAAAATTTCCGAGCCATCGGGCCTGGGGGAGAGATCTCCAAAGAGGGACGCGGCGGACATGGAAAATCTCCCGTTCTGAAAACGACAATTATTTTCTCGATTAAGTCACATAAAGATATCTTTATGTCAACATACGATCCGATCACAATTTTGGCCAGAGACAATGAACAGCGGCAATAAAAAAGCCCGCCGCAAGCGCGACGGGCCATCATTGGCAGCGACGGAGCCCAAGCTCACATCCGCTTCAGGCAATCCGTGAGTTCGTAGATCGCGCAGAGAATGTGATAGGAGCTGCTGGCCGGCGCAGGCTCGTCGATGAAGCTTCCATCCGCCTTCTGCTTGTCACGCCACAGACCGCGGGTCGGCGTGTCGAGGAACCGCTGAAGCGCCGCCGCGGCGCGCGAAGCCGAAGCGAGATAGCGTTGCCGCTCGCTGCCCTCCGAAAGCGTGGCGAAGCGGATCGCCGCCTTCAGCCATTCGGTCTGTGGCCAGAGCCGGGCCACCGAATCGGCGACCGACAGATCGTCGAAGAGCGTCATGACCGCGACATCGCGCTCCGGGCAGATGCCGTGCGCTTCGCCGATTTCGAAAAGGCGCCGCGCCTTGACGATGGCTTGCGCCTTGCCGCGCCGCTCGGCCCAGCGAAGGAGCAGCCATGCCCATTCGAACTGATGACCGGGCTCGACGATGCGGCCCTTTTCACCTGGAAATGGCCTCCAGTCGTGATCGAAGAATTCGCGCAGCACGCCCGTCTCGGCGTCGATGAAGCAATCCATCGCCAGATGGGCGATCTCGTCGGCGAGATTGGCCCAGGCGACCCGGTCGAATCCCTCGACTGTTTCGCTGGCGAGACAGGCCTCGAAAAGGTGCATGTGTGGGTTGGAGCCAAGCGGCAGGCGCGGCGGCTTGTCCTCCTCGAAGCCGGCGACCGGATGCTTGCAATGGGCTTCCAGCTTGTGCCGAAGCTCGTCGCTGCGCGCGATCATCTCGGCCTTCCGCTCCGGAAGGACCTCGGCCAGATAGGCGAAGGCAAGCAGCGCGAAGGCCTGGTTGTAAAGGTCGAAGGACGGATCGATGATTTCTCCGTCCGCATTGGCAAGCGCACCATAGAAGCCGCTCGGCTGCCGGTAGACGCGATCGAAATAGACAAGTCCGCCTTCGGCGACGGTGCGCCAGTCGCCGCGCCAGCCGCGCCGCCCCGCCTCGGCGAAGCAATAGACCTGCCGGGGCTGGACGCGCGAGCGGCGATTGGCTCGCGTCGGTTCGCCGGCCATGTCAATCGTCTCGACGAAACCGCCGCCGGCCGCATCAAATCCCTTGTCGCGCCAGAGCGGCAGGGCGGCTTCCGCGAGCCAACGATCGAGCTCCCTCGCCTGCAATGAAATCTCCATCGGCCGGCCCATCAATTCTCGAGTCTCAGCGCGTCGTGATCCGCACCGAGAAGTTCGGACAGTGCTTCGACGACGAGAGTATGGTCGTCGCGCTGCGGCAGTCCGGATACGGTGACGGCACCGATGCAGCCGGTTCCCTTCACGACGATCGGGAAGCTGCCGCCATGCGCGGCGAACTCGGCATCTGGCAGCCCGAGCTTCGCCTGCAGGGTCGTCTGCTGCTTGAGAAGACTGAGACCGGTGGCGTAGCTGCTTCTGAACAGGCGGAAAACCGTGTTCCGCTTGCGCCGCACCCAGTTCGGATTGTCCGGCGTCGCGCCGTCGAGCGCCGCATAGAAGACCTGCATGGAAAACAGCGTGATGTCGATGACCACGGCTAGCTTGCGCTCTGCCGCCATGCGGCGGAGCGTCGAACCGAGCGTCCAGGCCGCGTCGAGATCGAAGCGGTCGAACTGCAACTCTTTTTCCTGTTGCGCGATCCGGCGCAGATCGTTGTCGATATTCATGATGCCTCCGCTGTCCTATTCGGTTCGGATGAGTGGGACGCGAAATACGGGTTGAAAATTCCCGTGTCTCTGTCGGCCGAAGCCTGGTGTGTACCCTAGTCCTTCCAGAGCCATGCGGCGCCGCGCACGCCGGAGCTGTCGCCGTGCACCGCCTTGCGTATCGGCGTCTCGAAACTATCGCCGAACAGATATCGGGTAATCAAATCGGGCAATTCGCCGTAAAACTCGTCGACATTGGACATGCCGCCGCCGAGCACGAAGACGTCCGGATCGACGATGTTGGTCAACAAGGCGAGGCTGCGGGCGAGCCGGTCGACGAAGCGGTTGTAGACGCCGGTGGCGGCCGCATCGCCCGCACGTTTAGCCTCGATGATGTCGCGGCCGCGGCGGTCGACGCCCGTCGTCAAACGATAGTCGAGCTCGAGCCCGGTGCCGCAGGCATACATGTCGAGGCAGCCGAGCTTGCCGCACCAGCATTTGTGGCCGGGATATTCGTCTTGCCGCATCCACGGCAGCGGATAGTGGCCAATCTCCGCGGCGACGCCCTGGTAGCCGGCATGCACCTTCTTGTCGATCGCCAGCCCGCCGCCATGGCCGGTGCCGACGATGATGCCGAAGACGACATGCGCATCCCTGCCGGCCCCGTCGACCGCTTCCGAGACCGCCAGGCAATTGGCGTCGTTGGCAAGGCGCACCTCTCGGCCGAGCGCCGCCTCGAGGTCGCGTCCGAGCGGCTTGCCGTTGATGAGGACGGCGTTGGAGTTGCGGACGATGCCGCTGCGCGGATTGGGGCTGCCGGGAATGCCGATGCCGATCGACCCGCGCTGACCCGCCGTCTGTTCGGCGGCGGCGACGAGATCGACCACGGCGCGAATGCACGCGTCATAGCCGCTGGTCGGGGTTGCAACACGGTGCCGCGCACGCGTCTCGCCATCGCGGTCGAGCGCGATGACTTCCATTTTGGTGCCGCCCCAATCGATTCCGATAAACATGTGCGGATCAGGTCTCAGATGGATGTCGCTTCGGGAAGGGCGGCATCTCCTCCGATCGCCGCCGGCTCCTGCTTAGCATTCACCCCGTCGGTGACGCTAGCCCCATGATTTCGCATCGGCCGATCGCCCCTCGCCACGCGCAACGCTGTCTCCGGCGGCAAATCGCCGGCCTCGAACGCAAAAACACTTGGCGAAAAGGCCTCGCTTTTGTATGGGTCTATACCGAGTGGTCCCGTAGCTCAGCAGGATAGAGCACCAGATTCCTAATCTGGGGGTCGCGCGTTCGAATCGCGCCGGGATCACCATCAACAGCCCAACGATTTCAATCGGTTACGGTCTTTGAAAGGCTTCGATAGGCGCCTTTTCGTGTCGCATGCGGTTGCAACAATTTCCGTTGATTTCCAAGGATTACCAACCCGTTGCGGCGACTCCGTGCGACATGGAATGCAACATGAAAATCCCGCCTATCCTCTCGGAAGGGCGGGAGATCTTAGGTCGGCTGTTTTCTTTGGGTTCAGGCAGTCGGCGCCGGCAGGAAGCCGCTGACCAGTTGCGCGCGCGTAAAGTCGGGATCGCCACCTTCGCCCCCTACGAAGACGAAGCAATCCGACATGTAAGCTGCCTTCAGGTGGACGCCCTCGATCGTGGCGGGGCGATAGACGCACAGCGCCTCAGCGGTCGTCATCATCTCGGCTTCGATGTCATCCGGGACGTCGCCGTCCGGGAGGCCGTCGTAGCGCTCCATGGCGGCCCTGTGGGCGTCTATCAGGGCCTGGACAGTCGGAAGATCGGTCATAGCTGACCCTCCATAGCCTTCCGGAGAAAGCGCTCGTCCTTGACCTTGATTTCGGCGATCACGAAGCCGACGACGCACTCCTCGAATTTCTCAAGGGTCAGCACGTATTCCTCATATCGCTTGTTGTCCCTGAAGAGACGCAGGCCCTTGCCAAACGCGGACGTGACGCGGAAGAGATCAGGAACTCCAAAGCCGTCGAAGATCGCGTAGATACCCTCGCCGACGTAGCTCGAGATCGGCGCCAGCAGGACATAGTCCCGGCGCGCCTTAAGATCGGGTTCCATCCCGTCGCTCATGACCGCATGAACGCGGAATTTATCGGACAAGATGTGTTCGGCAGGAATGACCGGGGCGACAAGATTGTTCATTTCAGCAACTCCCTCAGATCTTCGATGCGGTCGCGCAACGAAGCGATGTCCTTGTTGATCTGCATCGACAGGGCCTGCAGGGCATTGCAATGGCGGGGCTCCTCGATCGAGCCGGCGGCCAGGAACATGGCATCATTCAAGCAGTCGATGGCGCCGAGGCGGTCGTCGACGACAAGCAGATCGGTGGAAGAGATGCGGTTTTTCGGCAGACCTTCGGCGGCTGCCTGAATCGGTCGATCAAGCATTTCAGGGACTCCGGATTGTCGGGTTAATCAGACCAGGTAGATGTCTCGCAGCAACCAAGCGGCTGCGAAGGCAAAGAGGATGACGACAAGGGCTCCGAACATAGCGGTTGAGCTCCAAATGGTGATATTTACACCACTAACGATAATATCATTACCGATTTGCTGTCAACCATATTTGGTGATAAAAACACCACATGAAGCCAAATCAATGTCGCATGGGGCGTGCAGCCCTCAATTGGAGCACTCAGGAACTCGCGCGCAAGTCGGGCGTGGGGGCCAACACCGTCAATCGCTTTGAGTCTGGCCAGGATGCCCGCGTGAGCAGCGTCGACAAGATGCGGAAGGCTATGGAAGACTCTGGCGTCGTCTTTATCACGGAAGGAGAGACGTCAGCCGGCGGCGGACCTGGGGTGAGGCTGAGCAAGTGACTGCGGAACATGACACGCCCGAACGGATCTCACTGGAAACGCGCTATCAGGTGGCTAAGGAGATGTACTTCGCGACCGCCGAACGGCAGTACTCGTATGGCAAGTGGCTTTTAGCCTCATTGTTGGCGGTTCATGCCGGATCGCTGGTCGCGATCTCACAGGCCGAGGACGCTGCGCCGCGCCTTTATCAAGCTTGTGGTCCACTGTTGATTTATGGTGTCGCCGTCACGCTCATTTCCGGTGGGCTTGGTTGGATCAACTTCTCAGTTGCCGCCAACGTTTATGCCTTCGCGATGAAGGACCTTCGAGAGGGGCGAGATCCATCGCCGACCGCTCTAAAAAAGGTGCTCGTCAATTTCACTTTCTGGTTCACACCTCTGGTAGCCATGGCCTCGCTGATACTCTTCATCATCGCGGCAATCCGGGCGACCACTGTTCTCTGAATGAAGGTCCCTTCCTCAAAATTCCCGTGTAGGAGGCGGATTTCCGCCGTCCGGCATGGTGCGGGTATCCAGGCATAGGCGAGCACCTGGCCGATCGTTTTCCCGCTGTAGGGAGATGCGTCACGCAATCGACATGATCGGCGGTTACACAGATCTCACTTCGTCATTGACCACGGATGTACTGGCAATGGCTGCAGGAAGGTCGGGTTAAGCCCGGCCTTTTTTGTTGCCACCGGTAGCCCCACATAGGTGGAATGGCTGACACAGTCCTCGAGGCCGCTCGTCGGCGCTACAACGAGCTCTATCCGGATCGCCCGATCAAGCGCATCGGCGACACGACGGACCCGTATTATTACCTGGTCCTTCTGAGCGTGGTCTGGCTGAACGGCAGGCCGCTGTCGGATCGGCAGATCGCCGCCGTCGAGGCGATGACCCCGGCCGGATGTTTCTCATGAATTGCAACGCGATCTCGTGCCCATTTGTGCGGCCGAAAGTTCGAGGCTGAACGGCTTTTTTGTTGCCTTTAGGACCGATCCAAAAGCAAAGCGCCCGCTGTTTGGACGGGCGCCGAGTCGTCTCTAGGACTCTTCGCTCCTGTTTGGGGATTCCGCATAGGGCATATATGCGTGGAGCGATCTGAGTTAACTCATTGGCAGGCAAAAGGTTCCTGCGATCGATCGAGCCATAGACGACGAAAAAAGGCTCCACGTTTCAGTAGCCCGATCGGGCGACTCCCCTAATTCTTGACTGCAACCTACGCTGTGAGACGCTGAGCCTTTCGCTTGTAGTGCGTAGGGGGTAAGGATGATGATACGGCGCGCGAACAAAACGGCCAGTGCACTCCTGATATTGTCGGCGCTGCCTGGCTGCAGTTTCTTCGATTCCGAAATGCTGACTGCATGCGAGGCCAGTTTGAAAAAGCGGCTGCGGTCCCCATCAGAATATGAGCGAATCGAGATCCACCGCTCCGAAGAAAAGTTGGATCGGAATGCTTTTTCAAAGCACCTTGCGTCGATCAACAGCACTACCTACTCAAGCACGATGAGGCGATTTGACAGCGGGGATCTAAGCCCCACGCAGTTTACCCTTATCATCAGCTATGACGCGCCGAATGCGTACGGCACACCAATTCGCGGAATCGTTCAATGCGAATATGTGGACATAGGGGGAGACGAGTCGCGAGCCCATGAAGTCACTGTAGAGATCGACGGGCAGACATACACGGATTGGCTCACCGACGCTATTATGGCGGAGGCAGCGTCCTCTGCCGCGGACTAGGCAGCCGCTCTATCTTGCTGCTGGTCTGCCTCTCTGGCGAGGCGCATGTAGTTATGCACCGTCGCGGGAGACAATCCGGACTTATCCCGCACCCAGGGCCCGAAATGACCGTGCGGCAGATCTGCCTTGATCTTGATTAGGCGCCGGCCGAGCTCGATACGCCGCTCGAGAGTGTTGGCTTCACCGACACGCTTTCTCAGTTTGTCGGTCGCGCCTTTGCCGGTCATGCTTTCCTGTGCCATCACCCATAGCCGGTGATAGATCGCCCCAGCCAGGGCGTGGCGCTGCTGACTGACGCCGCGGAGATGGCTGACCGAATACATGATCCAGCCGAGCGGCAGCTTGTCCCACCATTCCAACCATTCGGAAGTGCGCTTCTCCACCCACTCGGGGCAGGCCCTCACAAGGTCTGAGACGGCTCCGAGGCTGTGCTCATCAATAAGCCCTTGATTGTCCTTAGTTTCGGCCAACGTCGTCATGACGAGCCGGAAATGGCCTTCACCATGGTTACGCAAGATCCTGCACATGGTTGCAACTGCCCGCGTCTGCCCGGGCATCGGAAAGACATTCGCCGGGACGATCTCAATCTCGAACTCCGCGCAGATGGATCGGACGAGCGCTTCGGACATGGTCAGCTCCTCACTGCCTGTTGAACAACGCGGCGGATTTCATCTGCCTGTGCCTGGCGGGACCGCTGATCGCGCTGGTCGACGCCGTACTGGTTGATGGTGACTTGAACCGGACGTTCGGAGCGGCTCGACTGCGGCGCCCCGCGCTGATCCGACACACGGTTGTCATCGACGATGATCACCCGTTCCTTGTTGCGCTTGAAGAATTCGACCTTCTGGTCCTCGCCGGCCATGATCTGGCCGTTGTTGGCGAAGCCGACCTGACGCTTGAGGCGATCGAGCAGCGACGGCATGTTATGACCGCTGAGCAACCGGGCAATCCCCTGGGTCGGGCCGCCGCTGACGCCATTCAGCGCCGCGGTGTTGCCGTTCAGCATGGCATCGGCCACGGGATCATACCGGCCGCCGCCCGTGCCCGCGAAGTTGCGAGCCGCGTTGAAGTAATAGGCCGAATACGGGTCGAGATGGCTGGAGCCGCCGCCGGACGACCCGCCCGAGTAGCTGCCCCGCGAAGACGACGAGCCGGAATAGGACGATCCGCCCGAATACGAGACCGAACCGGAGGCGGACTTCAGCGCCTTCAGGCAGGCAATCATCTCCTGATCGTTGCTCTCGGCCGTCTCCCAATAGTTCGTGTGGATGCGGAGCTCCTGCACGACGTTGAAGAGATGGTCCTCGATCAGCGACAGCGCGTCACGGCCGCCGGAGAGGATGGATGCGGTCGCGTTGGTGTTGGCGACACTGCCGGCGCCGGACATCTTCAAGAGTTCCGGACCGTTCTCGCCGACCAGATAGGTGCCGCCGGCGGATACGGGACCGCCAGCCGCACGCGCCCCGCTGATGGAGTAGCCGAGCGTGCTGTTCATCGTGTCTATGTCGTCTTGCGTGACGAGATAGCCGGTCTGGCGGCCATAGTAGCCATTGCCGCCAGAGACGCCCACCGTCTTGCCACCACCGACCTGATACTGCTGATACGAGAAATCAGCATTGCCCCCGTAGACGTTGACGCCCTTGGTGCCGCCGCCTGCGGTCCCTACGGTATATTGCTGGATGCCGATCTGAACGACACGGTTCGGAATGCCCATGATCGAGGCCGACAGCGACTTGATAGATGCCTCGAGGTCGCGAACCCGCATATTCCCGTTGATGAGGGCATTTATGAAGCCATCGATGACGCGCGGATCTCCACCGATCTGATAGAGGCTCTGGCGGATGAGCTCCAGGCTCTCATGAGCCTTCGCGGCAGTGATTTGGCCGCCCTCAAGTGCTTGAAACACCTTCTGAATTGAAGATGCAGCCCGAGAGACCGCGTCCGTGGCCGCCGAACCCTTCACACCGTCGCCGAATACCGTCGACAGCGGAGTCTTGGCCGCGTTGGCAAGGGTTGCCTGTATGTCCGCCAGCTCGGTTTTCATGCCACGGAGTTGAGTGCTCGTCTGCTCCAGCGACGCCAACGACTGCCGGCGCGCCTGGGCAAGAGACTCGGTGACGTTCACAACACCGGTGTTCGCGGTCTGAGCGGACGTCGCTACCTGGCTAACCGACGTTGCCAGCGAGGAAGCGCCCTGAGCGGCCGACGTAAAGCTGGTGCCGAGCGTCGAAAGCCTATCCAGTCCGGACGATACAGCAGCGCCGCCAAAGGTCTGCGACAGCGTGTCCTTGAGCTTTTTGGCCTGGTTTTCACTCAGCGCCAGTTCAGCCGACATCTTGGCGATCTCCAGCGCAAGGGGGCTGTTCGCGATGGTGCTGTTCAGCTTTTCAAGGCCGGTGACGGAGTCGGGGAGTTGTGTGAACCGGCCGATGCGCGGATCGGAGAAGCCCTGCGCCTCGAGATCGCCGCGCGTGAAGACCTGGCCGCCGATTTCCTCGCGAAGCTGCGCCTTCTTGACCTCCAGATCAGCCCGCATCGTGGCAAGCTTCGCGTCCTGCAAGCGGGACTCGATTTCGAGCAGCGAACGTTTCGCCTCATACTCCCGGCGAAGGTCGGAGACGATTGAAGATGACGTGCGGGTCTGTATTCCGGCACTCTCGCCGATCGCTGCGCTGTAGTTGCCTTGCAGGGTGATCAGTTCGCCCAACGCGCCCTTGACGCCCATTGCTTCGACCAGGCCCTCCCTGAGAACCACGAAATCGGCAATCGACCCCTTCAGGGCGCCTGCGGACTGCGCCTGAGCGGCCATGCTACGGGTTAGATCGTCGACCTGGAGGCGAGCTTCAGCGGAATAGGACGTCACAAGCTTATAGGCGCCGTAGACTCCCGCTGCGGCGGCTGCGACAGGCCACAGACGGGCGACGAGGGACGTTGCCATTGCCGCAGTCTCTTTGAACGCCCTGCCGATTCCACCCTCTCCTGCACCGTAAATCTGGGCAAGCTGCGGGCCCTGCTGCAAAAGCACCTGCTGAACGGGCATTCCCAGCGCCATCGACTGGAATACATCGTTCAGTTGGAAGGCAAGCATCCGGCTCTGCGAAGTGGCGAGGCTCGCGTTCCTGCTGACTGTCGTAAGCGCTTGCTCAGTCGTCATGGAGAAGTCTTTGACGTGGCGCGCGCTCTCCCTCGTTGCCTCGCCGACGTCGCGGATCGCCTTCGTACCCTTCGATGAAAAGCTGTCGATCGCCCGTTCGGCCTTCGCGGCTGAAGTGGCCACATCCTCAATCGTTCGTGTAACGACGCGACCGCCGGTCTGCGCTCCGGAGGGGTCAATGACGAGGCTGAGTGTCTTAGTCGTGGTCATGTCGCCCTCACAGGATGATGGATTCGAGTTCAGCGAACGTCAGAGCGACGACGCCGGCCGGTGCTTGGTTGGAGTGCCCATTTTCGAGCGCGACCGCATAACTGACGTTGTTGGAGATGCAGATCGCCTGGTCCGGTTCGGCCGATGCGATTACCGCGGCGCCCTTGGCAATGACGCTTCCCCCGGATTTGTCCGTTTCACCGGTTACGGAATAATCGATCCGATTGACTGCCACATTCCAATTGCCACGGAAGCGGCCAGTGTCGACAGGGGATTTCGTCACGACCCCGCGCAACGCATGCATTGCGAGCTTCTGAACAACCGGCTTCACCATCTCCTCAGGGATGGAGTCGGCGAATTTCCGAAGATCGAGCGCAAAGTTAAACGCGTTGGCCATCCTCTCACCCCTTTTCATGCAAGATGTTCACGCCACGGCGGAATTGCTTGTAGAGCCCGTCCAGATTCGTCAGGGAGAGCTCCAGGGCGAACCGCAGCAAATTGCGGTCGTCTTCCGTCACGCAACGCCGACCGAATGCCTCGGCAATCCGCTTGATCTCCGCTCTACGCTGTCGATGGAGCGTAACCACGTTGGCCCTGGCCGCCTTGCGGTCGACGTCTGAACGCAAGAGCTCGTCAGTCGCAGCGCAACCAAAAGCGTCGATGCTCTCGACGAATGCTGCGCCTGCCTGCTCTGCGAGCGCGCTATGACCTTCAGGCAAGGGTGCGCCCCCCGCCGCTGTGACGCCACGATCTATGGCCGGAAAACCGTGGAACGGCGGGGGGCGCATCTCGTCAGGCCGCCTTGGCCGAAACGTTGGATTCGGTGCGCGAAATCCGCAGAACTTCGCGGGCGAAAGCACGAGCCGTTTCAAAGGCTTCGCGTTCGCCGGCGCCGCTCTGGCCGGCTCGCTCGATGTTCGCCACCTTCGCGAGGAAGCGATCGAAATGACCGTCGATCCGGTTCGCGATCTCCGCCGGCGGCAAAGTGGTGTTGGCAATGTCCTCCAGAGCGGCCCGCAGGAGCCCTCTTGCGAGGTCGGTAAGTTCGATGCTGTTCGTGTCCATAGTCTGTCCTTTCCCGGTTAGGCGGCCTCGCCGCTCAGTCTGGCGATCTCGTCACGAAACGCGCGGTCATCGGCGCGTCTTTGTTCGAGTTTAATTGCATTCACGAGTTCTTCCTGCTCATTCACGTTCAAGGCCTTCACGGTCGACATGACGGAATCGAAGTCGATCTTAGGCTGAGGCTTGGAGGCGCGAAGCGCTGCAAGGCGGTCGATCTCGTCCTCGACGTCCCGGAATTCAGCGGTGAAGTCGTGCTCGCGCATGCCAAGAGCCTCGCGGACGTCATCGCGGGCGCCGTCAACCGCCCGTTCCACCGTCTGAACGGCCTGGTCCAGTTCGTTCAGGGCCTCGAGCTCGCCACCGTACCGTTGCTCGATGAGCTTCTGCGCAAGGTCGTCGCGGGTCGACGGCAGCAAGCCGCTCAGTTCCGCCGGAACCGAGATGGCAGCTTCCACGATGAACGGGTCACTGGCACGTCTCACGGCATTGGTGCGCTCGTCCGGTTTCATGGTCCGAAGCCATGCCCGCACCTCCTGGCGCCGCATTTCGCTGACGATGTCTTTGGGATCGTGGTCGAACGGCTTCATTGCCGCACGGCGGGATTCGATCTCGAGACGATATTTACGCACCTGTTCGGCTGCGGCCGTGCGGATACCGGGGATAGTTTCGGCGCGTGCCACTTCCTTCAGCTTGTCGGCAATGCCGGCGTCCGTGTACTTGCCCGACTGTTTCAGCGCGTCGCGCTTCGCCTTCAGCCCTTCAGCTGCGTCCTGAACGTCGCTATAAAGCTGTCGCAGGGTCGTGAACGGCCCTTTGTCGCCTGGGTCACGCCAGCGCGGCATCCAAGGCCCGACCCACTTACCTTTGTCTGATCGTTCCTTGCCCGGGAATTTCGAAGCTTCGTTGATCATCGATGAGATCCTTTCAAATCCTAAGCGGTTCGCTGATGACGACATTGCGCGGCTTGACCGATGCGTTGAGAACGCCGGCCACCGCGTTCGCCAGGTCGTCATGACCGCCTGGCGCGTGATCTATGGATTCCTTTCCGCCGCGGCTCACACGACGCTCGAGCCCAACGATCTGATTGACCAGACGATCGGAATCGAGAAGATCAGCCGTCCCGCTGTTGAGCAGCGGTAAGAGGTCGCGATAGAGATCCGACCGCGGCTTTTCGCAAAGCTTGTAAGCAATGCCCTTTTTGCGGAACTGCTCTCTGGGCCATTCGCCGGCGTAACGGTCGCCTTCGACCTCCCGGACCCTATACGACGCCAACGTGTCGGCGAACTCTGCCACGACAGCCTCGGGGCTGAAGGGCGGCTTGCGCTCCCGCGTGCAGTCGAGAATAACGCGCTCGCCTTCGGTGTGGCCGATCGCCAAAGTCATGCTGTCGTTGCTGCCACCGCTCGGGTCCACAAATGCGCGATAGCGAATGCTTGAGATCGGCGGCCGCTCGCGAACACCAGGGGTAACGCAGGCCTCCACCACTTCGATATTCACAAACTGCTCGATATCGGCGCGGAACTCGGCTCCGAATTCAGCCATTGCCGATGCATGGTCACGCTCGAGCGCCCGGTCGACGACATCTTGCGAAATCGTAGGGTTCATTTCCCTGGTGGTGGCCTTCCAGACCAGCGGAGCGTCGTCCTTGGCCCAATACCGCCTGAAGGCAT
Source organism: Sinorhizobium sp. BJ1 (assembly GCF_002531555.1). Classification (NCBI taxonomy): domain Bacteria; kingdom Pseudomonadati; phylum Pseudomonadota; class Alphaproteobacteria; order Hyphomicrobiales; family Rhizobiaceae; genus Sinorhizobium; species Sinorhizobium sp. BJ1. The sequence goes on along the minus strand of NZ_NWTH01000040.1, from coordinate 21,082 downwards.
CCCAGAGAGCCCCGCGGCGCGCATGAGGCGATGAGGCACACAGGAGCATGCTGCTAGGGATGGAGGCCATTCCGGGCCTAATCGCATCCAGGATCGCATAATCCGGTTCTGCCGCGTCATCCGTCCTCCAGAAGGCGAGCTCGTCGCATAGAACGGCGGCGTAGGTGTAGCCGCGCGTCGATCGGAAGGAAGCAGTGCCGACTTCAATGGTCGTGCTGTTGTCGAGGTCGTAGGAATCGGCCGTGTCGCGCTGAACCATCGCCTTGAGCACGTCGATGTTGTCGAGCATGGCCCGGACATAGCGAAGGATGACACGCGCTTGCCGGCGATCGGTGGCGATCACAAGGACCGTTGCACGCTCGCCCGGTGCCAGGTATTGGCGATAGTCGAAAAAGCAGGCCAGGTAGACCGCAATCAACGCCATGTGGAAGGACTTGCCCCCGCGGCGCCCGATCACCATCCAGGCCTCTCTCTGAGCCGCCGTGGGGGCCTCTTTGCGGCCGGTATGGTGTTGGTAGAGCTCTAGCTGCTCATCTGTCATCGGCAGCCCAAACATGGCTGCAAGGAAGGCATGCCACGCCCGATAGGTCTCCGGCTTCCGGAACCACGGAGCAAAGATCTTCGGATGCTGGCAGGCCTCGAGGATGTTCATGCAGCCTGCCCCGCCAGAAGGTCAGCGAGGGACTCGCGGGGCTTGGCCGGCGCTTCACCCATGCCGAGCGAACGCAGGCAGCGGGTCAGGCTATTCGACCAGGCCAGATATTCCCGGCTATCGCGTTCGGAGAGAGGGCCTTCACCCTCCAGGAGCTTGGCATCCATCAAGGCGCAATGCAGGCTCAGCCATGCCGCGCGCTCGATCAATGCCCGCTGGGGTGCTGTTGGCTTACCGCCGACATGCTGGGTGAGCTCATCCCGGACGCTTTGCATGAGGCGTGCTTCCCGCCTGCGTCCGTCCAGCTTCGCCAGCACGTTCGGCCTCGAATGGGGGCCTAGTTGGCGCATAGTAGATCCTTCTAAGGGCCATGGGCGTCATCTCGACGGCCACCACCGCATGTTGTGCGATGTCACCTATATCTACCCCATATCTTGGGTATATTCAAATGCCTGCGGGATATCCTAGACGGTCCTGCGAGCCACTCGGCTCACCTGCATGGCCGTCCACTTGCCCCCGCGGGATGTGGCTATCCCCATCTCGTCCAGGGTCCGGGCAATCTGCGATAGGGAGGCGCCGGCTTCCCTCATCGGGGCAATCAGCTTCATGACCTTGGCTGCCTCAGCGTCTGCCTTGGCCTGGATGGCGACGTTCCGCTTCATGGTGGCATCCCGCATGCCCCCGAGCTTCACACCGCGTTCCTTCGCCACTTTGAGGGCTGCCTTGGTCCTTTCGCTGATGAAGGTGCGCTCCTGCTCTGCCAGGGCTGCGTAGATGTGCAGTTGGAACTTGTCGGCCTGGGGCATCTGGGCAACGCGAAGCTTAACCTTCGGATCGTCCATGAGGGTGGCAATAAAAGAGACCTTGCGGCTTAACCGATCTAGCTTTGCAATCAGTAGCTCGGCACCTGTCTTGCGCACCAGGGCAAGAGCCTTGTTCAGTTCGGGCCGGCCGTTGTTGGCGCCGCTGTCGACGTCCTGAAACCGGCCGATGATCTCGTAAGGGACGGCGCTAAACCGATCGAGGAATATCCCGATATCCCGCTCTTGTGCCTCGAGCCCCAGTCCTGACTTGCCCTGGTCCTCTGTCGAGACGCGGGTGTAGATGCAATATCTCAACATGGCTTTTCCCCTCCGCCTTGCTGGATATTCTCACGACCATATCAAATGTCAATGGACGTTGAGACTGTTAAGCCTTTGATCTGTAAAGGATGCTGGAGGAATGGCGATCGGAATTGCGGCTTTTCGTTTCCCAGCATTTCTCCGCCATGGTTGCATTTTTTCGCATTTCGCTTCAGCGTTTGCTGGGGAATCATCGCGAGAGGCAATGATGGCTTGGGTAGTTGGTATCGGCATATTCTTGTTCTTGCTTCTGGGCTTTCCCAAACAGGTGGGCTCGCTGATCTTGCTCATCGTTCTCGCCGGTGGGGGAGTCGCGCTATATTACTACCTGGATCAGCAGGCCTACGCGCGTAAGAAGGCCCAGATCATCACCGAGGTCGGAACTGATCCGGCATGCAGTGATCCTCGGTTCCCGCTGAAAATTCAGTTCACCAACACCACGGCTGAGACCCTTATGCGAGTGAGCTTTAGCTTAGAGGGATTCCGACCAGGCTACAGCGACGTGGTGGTGTCCGACTATCTGCTCTCGTCCGATCGAATAATGCGACCCCGAGACGTCTACGCGGCCTGCTGGGGCTATCCCGTACGCTATGGGAAGCAGGTGAACTACCCCGGGCTAAAGTGGGTTGCGAAGGTAACTACGGCGACCTTCGCGAAGTGAGACAAAGATGGGTTTACGAACAATAAGCATCGACGAGCTCGACCATTTCAAACTGGACGAGCACGGCCGCCTTTACTGGAAGGGCGAGGCCGTCATTCTCGAGAAACGCCTACGGCTGGAGACCTACCAGATCGTCCTAGCCACGCTCGCCACTGCTGGCGCGGTGCTCTCCGGCATTCACCCGTTCGGGGCCAGTTTCGGCTGGTGGTAGATACAAGAAACCCCGCCACGCTTGTTATCGCCTTGGCGGGGTCTGCCTCTGGTGAGGTCTTGAGGCTGAACGGCTCTCGCCGCCAGCGATCAACTCGAATATGGGTATTCTGGCATTAACGTCAAGTTAAAATCCGAGCCCAGCGCGCACACCGATTAGAATTCTCTCGAACGTTTCCCGGTCGACACGCCGGTTCATGTATTTGCGCTTTCCATTGTGATCACGACCGGTGCGGAAGAGATCAAGCCGACCGAAACACACCGTAGCGATCATGTCGCATTTCGCCCACATCACCGGTGAATCGAATGGTGCCGGTAGCGGCGGATCTAGCGTAAACTCCACCACGTACGCCAGTGAGCGCTCCGGAGGTGAGGTTGAAAGCGGCACAACTGCGTGAAGCCCATCACGGTGGGGGAGGCGCGGGGAAACGACTAATGCCGGCCGGCGCTTCACCATTTCAGGCTCGACAAACCCGCCAAGGGCGTAATCACACAGCAGTAAGGTACCAGGCGCAACTGAGTATCGAATCGACATGGCGAGACTTTACTCAGCTTCCGAACAGCTCACCAACTCACCCGAGTGTGCGCTCCCCAGGTTTGTCGAGTTGTCCCCAAGCACAAAGTCGTCCGGCTTCCCGTAAAGGTTCGCCTCCACCCAATCGCTGAAGCGCTGCAGAAACGCTTCCCTGCCGTCTCCGGACGGGGATGGAGCCCATTCATCGCCCGTGGCTAGGCGATATGCCCGGATGGTCGGCGCGTGTCCCAGTCCCCACTCAAGGAAGTCGAGATAAGCCGGCAGATCAGCGTGGTTACCCCATGAGGTAACGAGGGCGGCCGTCATGCGGCATCTCCATCGCACGCGCGCGCGGCGTCATACTCGGATCTTTCTTCATGGGCTTGCAGCCCATACCCGCCCAAGGGCACGGCCCTTGGAACCGGTGCGCCGGCTTCGCCGCCGCCGTAACCATGCTGGTTCGCCGATGAACGCGGCAACGTGAGAGAAACAATCACCGCCCCGGCTTTGATTTGCTTTGGAGGAAGGGGGGCAGCCTCCCTGTGCGCGATCTGAGCACGGATCACGCGAATGAGGTCATCAGCGATCTTCTCTGCCCGGGCCTCTCCGAAAAGGGGCTCCATGCGTTTCCGCGTCTGAGTGCGAAGACTGTTCAGCCGTCCGGTGCGTTTCGGCTTATCCAGAGCGAAAATGGCCCTCGCTACAACCGCTGTAGCCCCATGAGACCTATGAACCGGGAACGGCAGAAGATCGGCCGGGGGCCTCCAGTCGAGGAGGGAAAGTTGCTGCTCAGTCATCGCGGCATTCTCCCTTATCAAGAGTCTCCACGTATGGGGGATACGTGGAGACGACTTCGGTCATGTCAGAGAGGGGGATACGTGGAGACTTCTTCTGTTGCGCCGGAACGGCAATTTTCAGTTTACGGACACGCTTTCGAAATCCGCTGCCGCCCTCATACTCGGCAATCACGCGACCGAGTTTCTTCAGTCGATCGATATCTCGCTTCGTCGATGCGAGCGACCTGCCGGATCGAGCCGCCAGCGCCCTGTCTGTCAGGCAACATGACCCGTCGCGCCTCGATACATGCGAAGCGATGCACTCCAAAGTGAGCTTGGACAGCCGCCTCTTTCCCAGTTCCTCAGAAGTACTCGCGAGCCAGTCAGCGATGTAGTCGTTAGCCACGTTCGCCTTTGTGGGCCAGATATACGGAAGGGCTTCGACGGGTTCGAACTTCCGCCGCTTTCCGGGGAACTCGAATTCCGCGGCCGTTGCTGTGGCGGTCTCCAGATGAAGGTTCAAGCCATAGCCCTCCGGATCATCCGGAACCGCTCGGACATCGCCGCGGCTTCTGTCGCCTCGAGGGCGCTCAGATTGAAGCGCTGCCGCAATGCAGGGATGATCGGCTTAGGGCGCGGGTTTTGGTCTGCCAGCCACATTGCGGCTGTTTCGACCAGGGCGTTGTGCTCGTGCTCGGGAGGGGTCAACGACGCAGTCATGCAGCCTCGCTTTCCGTGAAATCCGTTTCCTGGAGCGGGTTTTTCATCCTTGCTGACGTGTAAGGGTGCGTCCCACTGCGGAAGGGCCACAACGGGCATTTGACAGTCTCACAGGCGCGGATTTCACTCGGCTGGTTGCAGCAGCAATCGAGACACTTCTCGCGGATCGCCTTCATCGGCGACATCTGCTTGTGACCGGCAGCCTTCGCGACCGCGGCAGTCGGCGGCCAAGTTGAGGCGAGTTCGGTTCGGGAAGGCGCCGTCATGCGGCGGTCTCCATGAAGAAGCGGATGAGCGTCCCGCGTTCAGCAACCCACCGGCCGCCGACCTTCTTTGCTGGCAGCTGACCGGATTGGAGCATGTGGAATGTCTGCCGCTCGGTGCGGCCGATCAGCCTTGCAATTTCGGTGACTTCCCAGATGAGATCTAGGCTTTCAGCTTTCTCTGCCATTTCGTCCCTTTCATGGGTTGACATTTAGTGATGGCTAGTAGCCATAATTGACCATGGCTAACAGCCAGCATTGTGTCAACTTAAAAAACGTGGCTAGTAGCCATCATGACCAAAAAGCCCGTGATACAGCCCCAAGACAAATACGTCCTCCGCCTTCCTGATGGCATGCGCGACCGGATAAAGGCCGCTGCCGACCGTAACGGCCGAAGCATGAATGCTGAGATCATCGCGACATTAGAGGAGGCTTACCCCAACCCTTTCGAGCAGGAGCTACATTTCCTTGACGAGATCGATGACCTCGCGAAGAAACTGGAGCGGATCCGTGCTGCGCGGATAGCTGAAATTGAGAAAGGGCGCGTGGAGGTGAAGGAGATTGAGCGATTTCTCGACAACCGCGACGAATTCGTGAAGAAGCCGGAGAAGTGATCCGCCATGTCAGTCCGAAAGCGCAAATGGAAGACGGCTGGGGGCGAGGAAAAGACCGCGTGGATAGTCGACTATTTCGACGCGGCCGGTAAGCGCCGGCTGAAGACCTTCACGAAGAAGAAGGATGCCGACGCTTTCGCTGCAACGGCAAAGGTCGAGATTCGGGAAGGCGTTCACGTTGCCGACAGCGCCAGTGCCACCGTCGAGGAAGCTGGTAAGCTGTGGCTTGCAAGCGCCAGGGCGGCCGGGCTCGAGCGCGCGACGATCATGGACTACGAGCGCCACCTTCGAATCCACATCGTTCCGTTCCTCGGTGCGTCGAAGCTGCCGGGCTTGTCGATAGCGAAGATACGAGCATTCGAAGACCAGTTGCGTGAGGCGGACAGGTCGACAGCCATGATCAAAAAGGTGCTGGTGAGCCTCGGCACCCTGATTGCCGACGCCCAGGAGCGCGGCCTAGTCGCCCGGAATGTCGTAAGGGACATGAAGGGTCGTCGCGGATCTGGTGAAAAGCGACAGGAGAAGCGCCAGAGAGGCCGATTAAAGATCGGCGTCGATATTCCGACCCGTGATGAGGTCAAAGCGCTGATCGGCGCGATTTCCGGCCGTTGGAGGCCTCTTTTCCTGACAGCGGCCTTCTGTGGCCTAAGAGCTTCCGAGCTTCGCGGCCTCAGATGGCAAGACATCGATTTCGAGAAGGGACGAATCCGTGTCCACCAGAGGGCCGACAGATTCAACGACATAGGCCGGCCGAAGTCTCATGCGAGCGAAAGGACGGTGCCTGCCCCACCGATGGTTTGCAACGCTCTGCGGGAATGGAAGCTTGCTTGTCCGAAGAAGGACACGGGCAAGGTCGACGACGCGGGCCAAAAGATCATGGATCTCGATCTAGTATTCCCGAACGGTCAGGGCAAGATCGAGCAATTGAACAACATCCTTCGCCGCGGACTTCATCCGGCCTGGATCACCGCCGGCGTCGTTGTCGACACCGGCGAGGTCGACGAGAAGGGGAAACCAGTGCTGACGCCGAAGTATACCGGGCTGCATTGCCTTCGCCATTTCTTCGCCTCATGGTGCATCAATCGCAAGGAAGACGGCGGGCTCGGCCTGACACCGAAGATCGTTCAAGAGCGCATGGGACACTCGACGATCGCGCTTACAATGGACCGCTATTCGCACCTCTTCCCGAAGGACGATGACGCCGACGAAATGGCCGCAGCCGAGCGTGCATTCCTCGCCTGACTGCAACATGGATGCGACATGGAACGCTCTAAGCCATGCATAGAAAGGCTTTGAAGCGGTTTCCTAATCTGGGGGTCGCGCGTTCGAATCGCGCCGGGATCACCATTTGTTACCTCTCTTCCTCGGGCGATCAGCCGTGAGGCGCCCGGTGGAAGCTCGCTGGCTGAAGCTGTACTAACCAAACACCCTCACCCTTTTGATCGTCTTGCCACTGTAACAATCGCCGCCTACACTGCCCTTACTGTCCCTCTCGCCGCTGACCACGGATGTACTGGCAGCGGCGGGAGGTGGCGATGAAAGGTCGGGCTGAGCCCGGCCTTTTTGTTTGGTGCTCCTCAGCCCTTGCCCCGCTGCGGGTCCTTGCCGGCCGCCTGGCTGCTCTTCTTGACCTCGTCTTTCTTGCCCGCGTCTTTCTTGGCCTGGTCGCCGGCGCGGTTTCCGCCGTGCTTTCCACTGGAACTCTTGGGCGCCTTGCCGTCCTTCATGTTGGTAGCCATTGCGCTCTCCTCGAAGATCTCGGTTCACGGGAGCGTGCAACCGGAAAATCGCAAGAAAGTTCCGCAATTCTACTCCTCTTGCCGCGCTCGATCGTCGCTCGAGTACACCGCGGAACCAAACCATGCCCGGCCGGTTTGGTTGGTCGGGAAACGATCCCCGAGAGAGGAAAGGCTATGAAAATCACGATCTTTGGCGTTGCAGTGCTTTTAAGCGCTGCCGCAATGCCGGCTTTTGGGCAGTCGGCAACCTCGGGCGGAAGCACACCGGCGATCGCCACGCCCGGCACCCAAAACCCGGAAGCTCCCGTCGCAGGCAAGAACAGCTTTACGGAAGACCAGGCGCGCGAGCGGATCGAGGGAGCCGGTTACGCCGACGTCACGGGGCTGAAGCTCGACGACCAGGGAATCTGGCGTGCAACCGCGATGAAGGACGGCAAGTCCGTTGCCGTTTCTCTCGATTACCAAGGCAACGTCACCGCGCTCTAGGTCACGATGATTTCGGTCGGAAACGGGCGGAAATCTGCTCGCTTCCGTTTCCAGCGCTACAGAAAGGGAGAAGAAGATGAGAACTGTGGCAGGGCTTTTCGACGACTACCATGACGCTCGACAGGCGGTGAACGACCTGGAGGCAGCCGGCATTCCGTCGGAGGATATCAGCTTGGTCGCCAATAATGTCGGCGATCGCTATTCGGGCGAGAGTTCCGGGGCTGCCGAAGGCGCCGGCGTCGGTGCAGGGCTGGGTGCGACCGGCGGCGGCGCGGTCGGCCTCCTGACCGGGCTGGGGCTGATGGCCATACCGGGCGTCGGGCCTGTCGTCGCTGCCGGTTGGCTCGCATCGACAGCCGCGGGTGCCATCGCCGGAGCGGTGGCGGGTGCCGCCACCGGTGGCATCATCGGTTCGCTGACGGATTCGGGCATACCGGAGGAGGACGCGCATCTTTACGCAGAGGGCGTGCGCCGGGGCGGCACGCTGGTGGTGGCCAAGGTCGACGAGGCGCTGGTCCCGCAAGCCGATGCCATCCTCAGGAACCGTCATGCCGTCGACACCTCGGTTCGCAGGCGCGCCTACACCGAAGAAGGCTGGAGCACTTTCGACGCGGCCTCCGCGCCCTTGAGCCTCGATGAGGTTCAGCGCGAGCGTGAACGCTATCGCCCACCGGCACTTTAACGCTCGACATTGACTGCGGGCGCGGCCTGCGGCTGCGCCCGTGAATTCATCTCTCCCACAGCACTTCCGGGAGCGTTCGCCTCGATGCTGCGGAACCTAGCCGAGTTCTCGGGTGTTGTCGTAGGTGTTCCTTCGCAGGAGAGAAAGCATGCCATCGGCAATGCCACCGAAGTCGAAGTCGCCGCGAACGACCCGCGCTCCCCTTGCCCTGCCGCAACTCGTCGACGAGAAGGCCGAGGCCTTCGTCGCCACGTCCATAGCCGAGCTCGTCAAATGCAAGATCCCCTTCCTGATCGCCGGCACCTTCGCCGTCAGCGCCTATACCGGCATTTCAAGGCCGACGAAGGATCTCGACGTGTTCTGCAAGGCCGGCGACTACACCCGCATCCTCAAGCATTTCAAGTCGCGCGGTTACTCGGTCGAAATCGAGGACGACCGGTGGCTCGGAAAGGTCTACAAGGGCAAGTTCTTCTTCGACGTCATCTTCGCCTCGCCGAACGGAACCATGCTCGTCAACGATGCATGGTTCGAACATGCCTTGCCAGTGGAGATCAGCGCGTCCCCGGTGTCGATCGTCGCTCCGACCGAATTGGTCTGGTCGAAATCCTTCATCCAGCTTCGCGAGCGCTACGACGGTGCCGACGTCGCCCACACGATTTTAAAGACCCACGACCGGATCGATTGGCGCCGGCTGCTCGAATATATGGAAGCGCACTGGGAGGTGCTGCTGATCCATCTCCTCAATTTCCGGTGGATCTACCCCTCTGAGCGCGACAGGGTTCCCCTGTGGCTGATGGACGAGCTGCTGAGCCGGCTGGCGGCCCAGCGGGACTTGCCGCTGCCCCAGACGAAGATTTGCCGCGGCAGGATGTACTCGCGGCGCGATTACGAGATCGACGTGACCGAATGGGGATTTGCCGACGTCGGCGGCGACCTCGAGATGCGGACAGGAAAATAGGGAGTTGTTACCATGGGCAACAAGCTGAAGGTGGCCGCGGTTGCCGACCTCCACATGAAAGAGGATGGTTCGGTCTCCTATGCGGAACTGTTTTCGGAAGTGTCGAAAGTCGCCGATGTGCTGGTGATCGCCGGCGACCTGACCGATCTCGGCAAGCCCGCCGAGGCGGAGCTTCTCGCCTCCGACCTGAAATACTGCACCGTCCCTGTGGTGGCGGTTCTCGGAAACCACGACCACCAATGCAATGCCGTCGAGGAGATCTCGTCGATCCTCATGAAGGCAGGTGTCCACCTCCTTGATGGGCAGGCGGTCGAGATCGCCGGCATCGGCTTTGCCGGCACGAAAGGATTTGTCGGCGGCTTCGGGCGCCACATGCTCGGTTCTTTCGGCGAAACAGCCCTGAAGACGATGGTTTCCGCCACCGTCGACGAAGCGATGCGCCTCGAAAACGCCCTGCGAAAAACCAGTGCCCAGCACTCCGTGGTCGTGCTCCACTACGCGCCGATCGCCGAGACCGTTGCGGGAGAGCCGGAAGAGATCTATCCCTTCCTCGGCTCCTCTCGTTTCGCCGAAACAATCGACCGGTTCCGCGTCAGCGCCGTCGTCCACGGTCACGCTCACAAGGGCACTTACAAGGGCACGACGCCAGGCGGCGCGCCCGTCTTCAATGTCGCCGCCCATGTGGAGAAGCCGACTGGCCGGCCCTATGCGATCCTGGAATTCTGATCACGCCGAGGCGGGATAGCGACATCTTCCGTTCAAGGTTTCAGGACAACCTTCACACAGCCGTCCGCCCTCTTGTTGAATGTCTGATAAAGGTTTGGCCCGCCGTCCAGGGAGCCCCGGTGGGTGATGACGAAGGAGGGATCGATCTCGCCCTTGCGGATGCGATCGAGCAGCAAGGGCAGGTAGCGCTGAACGGGTGTTTGCGCCATGCGGAAGGTCAGCCCCCGATTGATCGCCGAGCCGAAGGGTATCTTGTCGAGATAGCCGCCATAGACTCCGACGATGGAGACCGTACCGAAATTCCGGCAGCAGTGGATCGCCTGGCGCAGCACATGCGGACGATCGGTGCCGAGGTAGGTGGCGACCTTGACGCGGTCGACGAGGGAATCGAGGCTTGCCCGGCTGTCGGCCTCCGTCCCCACCGCATCGATGCAGGCATCCGCGCCGCGCCCATGGGTCATCTCCATGATGCGGTCGTAGATATCCTCCTGCATATAGTCGAGCGTGACCGCGCCTGCAGTTTCCGCAAGCCGCAGCCGCTCGGGAACCGTATCGACGGCGATCACCCGTTCCGCCCCGAGCAGGAAGGCCGAACGGATCGCCATCTGGCCGACAGGCCCGCAGCCCCAGATGGCGATCGTGTCGCCCGGCTCGATGCCGCAGAATTCGGCAGCCATGTATCCGGTCGGAAAGATATCCGAGAGAAACAGGACCTGCTCGTCGGTGAGTTCCTCCGGTACCTTGATCGGCCCTACATCGGCGTGCGGCACACGCAGATACTCGGCCTGGCCGCCGCGGTAGCCGCCGAGAAGATGTGAATAGCCGAACAGGCCCGAGGGCGAATTGCCCCACATCTTCATCGCTTTCTCCCGGTCGGGATTGGTTCGCTCGCAGGCGGAGTAGAAGCCCCGCTGGCAGAAGAAGCACGCGCCGCAGGCGATGGTGAAGGGCACCACGACGCGCTCTCCGACCTTTAGCTTCGTCGCAGCCCTGCCGACCTCGACGACCTCGCCCATGGTCTCGTGACCAACGACGTCGCCATGCTCCATCGCCGGTATCAGCCCGTTGAAGATGTGCAGATCGGAGCCGCAGATTGCGCAGGCAGTAACCTTGATGATGGCGTCGTGCTGGTCCTCGATTATCGGATCGGGAACACTCTCGCACCGGATGTCGCCCTTGCCGTGCCAAGTCAGAGCCTTCATTGCGAGATCCCTCCACTGTTGTCGAACGCGCTCTGTGCCCGGCAAGCGAGCCTTCAGTGCCGTCGATACGAGGTGCGGGGTACGCCGCCGATCACCGCCGCGAGCGCAAGGCCAACGACGGCCGCGGCCGCAACGGCGGCGATTGGAACTCTGCGCTCCGAACGCCACCCGCCTTCGATGCCGCCGGGATTTGCAGGGGCCCTGAACAGGTTGCCGTTGCTCCTTTCGGCACGCGGCGCTCGCCTGAGATAGGACGACGTCAGGCGGGCCAGCAGGCGGGAGGTCGTATTGGGGGCGAGAAAATGCGCGAGCCGCGCCAGGTCGGCGACGACGCCGACGGTGACGGCGCTGCGTGGATATTGCGCCAGGCGGACGACGGCGCGGGCGGCCCGGCGCGCATCATAGACTGGAGGCGGAACGCTGAGCCTGCGGCCGGTGTAGTTCGCGCCATGCGCGACGCCGGGCGTATCCATGAAGGTTGGATAGACATCGCAGATGTGAATGTCGGGTTCATCGGCGAGTTCGGCACGCAGCGCTTCGGAAAAGCCTCGGAGGCCGAACTTGCTGGCACTGTATGCCGCCGCAAAAGGTGTCGAGGCAAAGCCGCCGAGCGAGATCATGTTGATGAAAGTGCCGTGGCCCTGCTTCAGGAAGACGGGAATGGCGGCATGCGCATCGTTGACGTGCCCGATCAGGTTCGTGCGAATGACCTGCTCGTGAGCCTCGATCGGCGTTTCCTGGAAGCGGCCGACCGCGCCGACGCCGACATTGCTGAACCAGACGTCGATTTTGCCGAAGCTCAAGGCCTTTCCTGCCAGGTCCCTGACCGCATCCGCATCGGTGACATCGGTCGGCACGACCAGCACAGCCGCCCCGAGATCACGGCAGGTGCGCGCCACCTTTTGCAGCGCCACCGCGTCGCGCGCGGCCAGCACGAGTCTCGAACCTTGCCGGGCAAATTCCTCCGCCGTCGCCTGTCCGACTCCGGACGAGGCTCCGGTAATCACCACCACCGCATCTTTCAACGCTTTCCGCATCGCGCGTCTCCCTCTGGAACGACATCGCCGTGCGTCTTTGAAAACACAAAGGCCGCTTCAGCACATTGATGCGCCGATGGAACCACCTGCGGCCGATAATGTTCCGCTGCCAATGCGGGCGCCGAGGAAATCGATCCGGCGGCGCATCCGGCATGGAACCCGACCCGCATGGCAGGGCGTTAGTCTGCGATCGAAATTTCACCGCCTGAAGGAAGACCCCGTCCATGCCGCTGCAAGTCAGTTCCAATTCGGCCCGCCATGCGGCGGCGATGCGTGATCGATCCGGCGCCGGGCGCAGCCGCAATGGGCGCGATGTGGCGGCAGGCGAAGGTCCCGCGAAGGAAAGCGGGCTCGTCTATGTCAGCGATTCGGTGCCGGGCATCAGGCGGCAGCGCTCCGGCAAGGGGTTCGTCTACCGGCTGCCGGACGGCTTGATCCTGACCGACCCCGTCGTGAAGGCCCGTATCGCATCGCTGGGCCTGCCGCCAGCCTACGAGAACGTGTGGATTTGCCTGGACGAGAACGGGCACCTGCAGGCGACCGGCTATGACGCGCGCGGTCGAAAGCAATACCGCTACCACACGGAATGGCAGGTGCAGCGGAGCGGCGACAAGTTCGCTCAGCTCCTTCTCTTTGGCAAGGCGCTGCCGAGGATCCGGCGCACGACCCGCCGCCACATGGAAGGAGGAGCCGGCGACGCACGGACGGTGCTCGCCGCTCTGGTCGCCTTGCTCGACGAAGCGCATCTGCGAACCGGAAGTCCCGCCTATGTCGAGGCGAATTCGACCTATGGCGCGACGACGCTGTTGAAGCGCCATTTGCGGCTCCTCGACGGTTGCATAGAGCTGCGGTTTATCGCCAAGGGAGGCAAACGGGTGCAGCGGCGGCTGCGGCGCCCGAAACTGCAGCGCCTGCTCGAGAACATCGCCGACCTGCCGGGACGGCAGCTCTTCGTGTGGAGGGACGACAACGATGTCCTGCGCCCGGTCGACTCGGGTCGTCTCAACCGCTATCTGGCGGAGATTGCCGGCTTCTCGGTTTCGGCCAAGACGTTCCGGACTTGGGCGGGCAGCGTTGCCGCCTTCACGGCAGTACGCGAAGCACTGGAGAGAGGCGAGCGCCCGACCGTCAAGACGATGTGCGAGGCGGCTGCCGCGACTCTCTGCAACACGCCGGCTATCTGCCGCAAAAGCTACATCCATCCGGATGTCATCGCTCTCGCGGATACCGGCTCTGCTGTCTCCGCCAAACAGCTGCGCCGCCGCGGACGCGCAAACCCTGAGCTACGGGTGGAGGAAGCGCGCATGCTCAATTTTCTTGTGCGCGCCGCACGTTCGGAGACCAAGGCAGCGGTCACGATGAACGGAATAACGGCGGGACCGAGCCCCGCCGTTATCTGATCAGAGATTTTGATTGCTTCCGCCCGGGTTCCAGCCGGACGTTCCCCCGGACGAACCGGCGCCTCGAAGGCGAATATTGTTCTGGACGTGGCTAACGCCGGAGACGTTTTCCGCCAGGTCCTCGGCGCGGCGTTTCGCCCATTTGGTCTCGACGAAACCGCTGAGCTGAACCTCGCCACTTGTGACCGAGACCTCGATGTCGGAAGCGTCGAGTGCCCCGTCATCGCTCAGACGGTCGCTGACATCTTCCTGGATGCGGCTGTCGGAGCGGGTATAGCCCTTCGGCCCTTTGCCACGATGCTGATCCATTTGGCGCCGGCGCTCGGCATCTTCGTCACCGAACCATGAGGCTACCTCGTCGCCGGCCCGTTCGAAGAAGCCTCGCTCCTCGTCCCAGTCCCGGTTGGACCGCGGAGAGGACGGCCGCCCCCGATAGCCGTAGTCGGAACCATAACCGCCATAACCACGCTCCCAGCTCGAACGCCCGTAGTCCTCACCCATCCTGCGATAGGGACCGGCACTGGATTCCGCATCCGGGAAATACTCGGAATTCTCGTAATCGGCGCCGCGCGGTTCGACCGTCTCCGCAAAGCGCCGCCGGGCGCCTCTCTCATCGCCGTACCAATCCCTGCCGGATTCGCGCGAGCGCCAATAGGGATCATCTCGCCTCCAATCTTTTCTCCTGGGCATCTGTTGCTCCTTTCCTTTCGGTTCCTTGACGACTTCGACGATTCAAACCACCGAACAGCGTCTCGGTTCCGGTGCGCAGCACGCATCGGCCAAGCGCCCCAGCCGAGCGGCGCGGGCTCAGTCGTCCTTTGTCTTGAGGGCGTCCGAGGGTTTGCCTCGGTGCGGGTCCTTCAGGTTTTCGCCGGCCGCATCCCGGTCATGCTCCGGGTCATCCTTCGCCGGCAAATAGCCTCTTGGCCGCGTCTCCTTCGGCCCTTCCCACCGCGGCGATTGCTCCGTGGTGCCGGGCGCTCCATTTTTTGGGGTCTTCATGATTTTTCTCCTGTGCAGCCCGCTGTGTCACTCCTGGTCTTTCATTGTCGGAAGCGGGAAGCGCTGGTCTTCGTCCTCGAGGTCGGACTCGACGATATAATCGTCCCTTTTCCTGCGCATTGCCTCGCGCGCGGCCCGCTTTTGGATGAGTTCGTCCGGCTCCAGCGGCTGCGTGCCGGCTTCCGGATGCAGGTCGCTGTCGGTCTTGACGGGCTCACTGGAACCGGTCCTGACGTCCGGGACGCGCTTGGACTTGTTTTCGACTTTTCCCATTTCGCCCTCCTCGGGGTTGCCGCTTGGTCAACGCCAGCCCGGAGGCGAAGTTCCATCATGGGCCGTTCCAACGAGGCTCTCGGCCTCGGAACAAAGCCCGGCGAGCCCGAGTTAGGAATCGCGCCCGTTATCGACGACTGGCCGAACAATCATTCGCGCCGAAATCCAAGAAGGAGGCCTGGACCATGGAGAGTTACCCGCGCCCGCCGTTCAAGCGTCAGAGCCAGCCGATGCCTGGAACCACGGACCGTATGGACCCCCTGCCGGACCACGGGGAGAAAACCTACCAGGGATCGGGCCGGCTGCAGGGTAAGAAAGCCATCATCACCGGCGGAGACAGCGGCATTGGCCGAGCTGTGGCAATCGCCTACGCACGAGAGGGCGCCGATGTCCTTATCTCTTACCTGAACGAGCACGAGGACGCGAAATCGACCAAGACGCTTGTCGAAGAGGCGGGATGCAAGGGCGTCCTCGTCGCCGGCGATATCCAGACATCGGACCATTGCAAGCGAATTGTCGAGACGGCGCTCAACGAACTCGGCGGTATCGACATCCTTGTCAACAACGCCGCGCACCAGGCCTCCTTTCCGGATATCGCGGACATCTCCGACGAGGAATGGGAACTGACCTTCCGCGTGAACATTCATGCGATGTTCTATCTCACCCGCGCAGCGGTCCCGCATATGAAACCGGGCAGTTCGATCATCAACACCGCCTCGATCAATGCGGATGTCCCGAACCCGATCCTGCTGGCCTATGCGACCACCAAGGGTGCGATCCAGAATTTCACCGCCGGCCTGGCGCAAATGCTTGCCGACAAGGGCATACGCGCCAATGCGGTGGCGCCGGGCCCGATCTGGACACCGCTGATCCCCTCCACCCTTCCCGAGGATTCGGTCATGAATTTCGGCAAGCAGGTGCCGATGAAGCGGCCCGGGCAACCGGTGGAACTCGCCTCGGCCTATGTAATGCTGGCGGATCCGCTGTCGAGCTACGTCTCTGGCGCGACAATCGCCGTCACCGGCGGCAAGCCGATACTGTAGCCGCA
Organism: Sinorhizobium sp. BJ1; assembly: GCF_002531555.1. NCBI lineage: Bacteria > Pseudomonadati > Pseudomonadota > Alphaproteobacteria > Hyphomicrobiales > Rhizobiaceae > Sinorhizobium > Sinorhizobium sp. BJ1. The sequence continues at coordinate 4,998 of NZ_NWTH01000040.1, read as the reverse complement.
CCCGTTACCGTCAGCGGCAATGCCATGTCTCGCGGGCATGGGAACATTGGTAGCGTTTGGTGGTTGTCGAGTTGCGCGACGCCGATGCCGGCGGTTGCAGCGTTGCAGGAGGGTCCGTTATGATCGATTTTTCCCATGCACGCGAAAGAATGATCCTAACCCACCTCTCCCGCCGCGGCATCCGGGATCCCGATGTTCTCGAAGCGATGCGCATCGTTCCGCGCGAGGCCTTTGTCGACCCCGGCTTCGAGGAGTTTGCCTATGAGGATTCGGCACTGGCGATCGGCCACGGCCAGACCATTTCGCAGCCGTTCATCGTCGCGCTGATGACCGAGCAGGCCGAGGTCCAGCCGGGCGATACGGTCCTCGAGATCGGCACGGGATCCGGCTATGCGGCGGCTGTGTTGAGCCGCATCGCCGCTCACGTCTACACCATAGAGCGCCACGCCGGCTTGGCCGAGGCGGCCCAAGGGCGCTTCGCCAAGCTCGGCTACGACAATATTTCCGTACGCGTCGGGGACGGCACGACGGGTTGGCCGGACGCCGGGCCGTTCGACGCCGTCCTCGTGGCAGCGGGCGGTCCGGACGTACCGCAGGCTCTCAAGGAGCAGTTGGATCTCGGCGGCCATGTGGTCATTCCGGTCGGCCCACGCGACGAGCAGCGCCTGATGAAGATCACCCGCGTCAACGCCACCACATTCGAGGAACAGGACCTCGGCGGCGTCAGGTTCGTGCCGCTCATCGGCGAGCAGGGCTGGAAGGAAGCGGGGACAGAACTGCGCGCCAAACCCAGCCGCACGCCCACGCTGCCCGAATTGATCGCCGACGCGGCCGAGCCGCTGCCGGATCTCGACGACCCCGCCTTCGGCCGTCTTTTCGACCGCTTCGCCGAGCGACGGCTGGTGCTGCTCGGCGAGGCAAGCCACGGCACGTCGGAATTCTATCGGGCCCGCGCGGCCATTACCCGCCGGCTGATCGAGGCGCATGGCTTTACCATTCTCGCCGTCGAGGCGGATTGGCCGGACGCGGCGGCGGTCGATCGCTACGTCCGTCACCGGCCGCCCAGTGCCCGGCTGCAGGTTCCTTTCCAGCGCTTCCCCGCCTGGATGTGGCGAAACCGCGAGGTGATGGACTTCGTCGAATGGCTGCGCCGGCACAATGAAGACAAGGCCGAAGCGCAGAGAGCGGGATTCTACGGCCTCGACATCTACAACATGAGCGGCTCGATCGCCGCCGTCCTCGAATATCTCGACAAGATCGATCCGCAGGCGGCAGCGATTGCGCGCCAACGCTATGGATGCCTGACGCCCTGGCAAAACGAGCCGTCCACCTATGGCCGGGCCGCGCTGAGCAGGAGTTTCCACAAATGCGAGGAGGCGGTCGTCCGCCAATGCCGCGACTTGCTGGAGAAACAGCTTCAGGCGGGGCAGGAAAACGGCGACGATCTTCTGGACGCGGCACAGAATGCGCGGCTCGTCGCCTCAGCGGAAAAATACTACCGCATCATGTACTACGCCGGTGCCGAGTCCTGGAATATGCGCGACTCCCATATGTTCGAGACGCTGCAGCACGTTGTCGACGCGCGCGGATCCGGCGCAAAAGCCGTCGTCTGGGCCCACAACTCGCATATCGGCGACGCCCGCCACACCGACATGGGAATGGCCCGAGACGAGCTCAATATCGGTCAGCTTTGCCGCGAGCATTTCCGGCATGAGACGGCGCTCATCGGTTTCGGCACCCATGACGGACATGTCGCCGCGGCAAGTGACTGGGGAAGCGAAATGGAGGTGAAGGCGATACGGCCGTCGCTCGACGACAGCTACGAGCGCCACTTCCATGATTCCAAGGTTCGACGCTTTCTCCTGGATTTCTCTCGAGACCGAGTGCTCCGCGACCGCCTGCTGGAGCCGAAGCTCGAGCGGTTCATCGGCGTGATCTACAGGCCGGACACCGAACGGCTGAGCCACTATTCCTATGCCTCCCTGCCGCGACAGTTCGACGCCTTCGTTTGGTTCGACAGCACGTCGCCTATCACGCCGCTCGGGCCCGAACATATAGGATCGGGCGTGCCCGAGACCTTCCCGTTCGGTCTATAGGAGTGCGCGTCGGCTTAGCGCGGCGATACTCAAAGCTCGGTGGAAATAATGTTGTCGACGGTGACTTGGCCGGCGATCACGCCGCGGTTCGAACCCGGCGGTGCCGGTCCCTCTTCGATCACGGTGTAGAGCTTTTCGCTGCGAAAGGCGCTCGCCATGTCGGTGGTCACACCCTCTGCCGGTTTCGCATCGATCTCGCGGAAATCGAGCTCTGCCTCCGAGGCAACAATCCTGGCATCTCCGCTGGAGCGCGCAACGACCACCACTTCCCCTTGGTACTTGGCGTTCTGCCAGTTGGGATCAGAGGGCCCGGCCAGCGGCGACAACCGGTAAATCTTCAGTTCTTCCTGCATGAGCATCCTCGATGTGGTCATTCGGACTGATCGATCGCATGCGGCGCCGGCTGTCCCTCTTCCGACGGACCATCGAACGGAAAAATCGTCCAGAGCACCGCGACCAGTATCAGAACGACGATCCCTGCTGCGGCTACGCTTTTCGACATCATACTTCCGGCATTTGCTGTGATTGGATCAGAAAAATCTGCGGTTTTACCGCCTCTCCTATCAATCGCCAGGCATTGGAATTGTTCCCCCGTCGAGGCGTCGCTTCGCACCCTCCCGTTCGGAACCATTCGCCATACGGCCGGTTGGATCACCTTTTAGAGGAGGAAAGCGCGATGCATAAGGCGAGCGACCATTTGCAGGCCTGGCTGAGGGATGCGCATGCGATGGAAGAACAGGCGATCACGATGCTCACCAGTCAATCCCGGCGGCTGGAAAACTACCCTGAGCTCAAGGCGCGGATCGATCGGCACCTACAGGAAACCCGCGATCAGGCCGCAATGCTCGAGCGTTGCCTTGAACGATTGCACGGCGGGAGCTCGGCCATCAAAGATATCAGCGGCAAGATCGTAGCCATCGGACAGGGTCTGAGTGGGCTCTTCGTCAGCGACGAAGTCGTCAAGGGCTCGCTTGCCAGCTATACGTTCGAGCATATGGAAATCGCCAGCTACAAGATCCTAATCGCTGCCGCCGACTACGCGGGCGATCAGGAAACGAAGCGGATCTGCGAGACCATTCTGCAGCAGGAAGTCGAGATGGCCGAGTGGCTCGGCCAGCATGCCGCGGAAATCACCCGCACGTTCCTGGAACGGGATCAGCGCGGCGTGACGGCCAAGCACTGACAGGTGAGCGGCGCGACGAGCCTCCTCCTGGGGCGGCGCAGGATAGATCGCCGGTGAAGCTTGAGCTGCACCCGAAGTCGAAACGTCATCACGCCAGACTGGCGACGAGACGGTGATGCAAATGAGGCCCGCCTTAGCCAAGGCGGGCCTCATCGCTGACGGCGTTTCGCCGGTCAGGCGATGACCGCGACAATGTGCATGTTGTTCGGATCGACAATGACGATCCGGCCATCTGCGAGCATGAAGTATTTGTAGCTCTTGTAAGCGGGAACGATCTCGACAATCCGCGGCGGCAAGGCGTGGAGAGTCACGCTCTGCGGCACGGCAACGCCGACGGACACGTCAAAGTCCACCTTGTCAACCGGTTGAACGCTGCTTTCCTTTATGACGCTGCGCAGCTGGGTTTGCTGCTCGGCCGTCACTTCTACTCCAGCCGAAGAGCTGATGGCGCCGGTCGTACCGGTGTCAGGGGTTTTTGGGCAGTCGGCCGGCGCATTGGGTTTCGAGCAACGATCGTCCTTCTGGCCGGTTACGGCCTGACTGTCGCTACCCGGCATTTGCTGGGTCTCGGTCCCCTGCGACTCCGGGGCTTGCTGCTGCGGTTGTTGGGTGTCCTGTGCCACGGCAACTCCACCAAGAGCGAGGGGCGATACGGCGAGTGCGAATGCGAGTACTGAGTGCCTGAATTTCATTGTTTCCTCCTTCCCGGATTTCGGCGCTCCAACCGCGTCGCCGAAGATTTGTTCCTGCTAATATAAGTGATCCCACAACAGCCACTCGTTGACACAGCGGAACAAAGTGCTGGTCTTTGCTTTCCCCTCTCAGGAAGAAGGAGGGATATGATGGCACGCAACAGCACCAAGAAACCCACCCGCGAGAAACCCATGCTGCCGACCGATGAAGAGCCGGCTGGCACGCCGAAAAGCATGAAAGTGCAGACGGTCGTTCAAGGCCGGGTCCGCCCGGTGCGCAGCAGAGACGAGCAGAATGTAGATCCGGACGAAACGCTTCCCAACGACGAGGAAGAGCAGTCGATTGCCGACAATCCCTCGCGCGAAGAAGTGCGCTTTGGCGAGGTGAAAACGCCAAAGCCCGACTGACTTGCGAGCAAACGCGTTACGACCAGGAACCTTCGCCGGCAACGCCGGTTGGCTTCACTGCAAGGAGGCACCGAAACATGTTGATGGACTATTTCTGGCTACTGGTGACCGGCGGCGGTGCCTTCATCCTGGGCGCTGTGATTGCCTATGCGGTCATGCGGCAGAAGCCGCTCCCGCCCGTGACCAAGGAAGCGCAGAAGCGGGAAATCGACAGGCTGTACGAGCGCCCGCCGGAAAACAAGGCCCGCTGATTCAGCCCATTGACGTCGCACTGGCCTCAGGGCTCACTCGGCCGAGCTTGGAGGACGAGTGCCTTTGCGCGTTTCAGCGCCGCGAAGGCCGCCTCCTCGGAGCGACACAACAGCTTGAGCTCGGGACGCCGGAGGGCAATTCGGATATGATGCGGTCCGAGCACGCGGATCAGCCCGTAGCCGGGAAAGTGTCCATTGCCCGGGCCGCGATTGTTCCAGCAATTGATCTTGAGGGAGCGTGGCGCCTCATATGCGTGCGAGGCTCCAAGGATGCGCGAACACTCCTCGTAGAAGGCACTTCTGTTCAGTAAGCGCGAATTTCCCAGCACCTTTTGCGGTTGAGTGTGCTGAGGCATGAGGTGTCCACC
>NZ_NWTH01000039.1:0-47552 GCF_002531555.1 Sinorhizobium sp. BJ1 | reverse complement strand
TCAGCGACAGCAGCCAGTCCTTGCTGAACATGACGCCGACCAGGCCGACCAGGGTCAGGAAATCCCGGGCGATCGAGGTGACCGTCATGTTGAGCACGTCGCGGATGCCGCTGACGTTCTGGCTGACCTTGGCGGCAAGCTGCGCCGAGCGATGCTCGTGGAAATAGCCGACGCTGAGCGCCATCAGGTGCGCGTAAAGCCGGCGCTGATAGCGCGCCACGATGTTGTTGCCGATCTTCGAGAGCGCCACCGCCTGGCCGTAGGTCGCCAGGCCGCGCAGCACGAAGGCGGCGAAGATGGCGCCGCAGATGGCCAGGACGATATCGGCCCGCCGGTTGGCGAAGGCCTCGTTGATCACCGTTTCCATGATCCAGGCCGTGAAACCCGTCGTGGCCGCCACCACGACGAGGCAGGCGATGGCAAAGGCATAGCCGCGGATGTGGTCGCGGCCGTTTTCGGCGATGACGCGTCGCAGGATTCCGGTGATCGTCTCGGAGTCGACCGTGCGCTGTTGTCTGTCCCTGGCGTTCAAAAAGCCCGTCTTCCCTAACGCGTGATTCCTTAAATCGAAATTGATTGAAGGAATCATGCAGCTATTCAAAGTACTACAGCGAGCTTTGCGCGTCTGAACAGACGCGCGGCGCTGTCCCCTGTTGTGGCTGCACCACCTGTCGGGCGCTCTATAGTGGCTCGAAGCCTTTTTGGCGAGTCTTTGCGTCGATCGGCGCGTTCAGCTTCTCCAGCGCCGTCCCTCCATTGCAACACCGAAATCTCGCGGCGCGCGTGCGAAGGCGGCAAGCCCGGAAAGCGCCGCCATCGGATGAACCACCGCAAAAGTGGGAATCGATCGCATCAGCGCCGAGTGCGGCGCCTTGTCCTCGAAGGCGGCGCGGAATTCCGGCTTCATCAGGGCCGACAATATCTTCTGCGAAATACCGCCGGCCAGGAAGACTCCGCCGCGCGCCATGAAGATCAGCGCCATGTCGCCGGCAACGCGGCCCAGATAGGTGCAGAACAGCGACACTGTCTCGACCGCCGCCGGGTCTTGCCCGGAAAGCGCCCTGGTCGTCACCTCCGCCTGATCCTTCAGCGACGGCTCGACGCCATCGGCCGCGCAGACGGCGCGGTAGAGATTCATGATGCCGCGGCCGCAAAGGATCTGCTCTCCCGCCATGCGGCACTCGATTGGATCGAGGAACGGCCATATACGGAAATCGCGTTCGCTGCGCGGTCCGATGTCGACATGGCCGCCTTCGCCCGGAACGGGAATCCAGGTGTCCTGCGCGAAGACGAGGCCGGCGACGCCGAGCCCGGTGCCGGGGCCGAGCACCACGCGGGAACTCCGCGGCCGCACGCTGCCACCGCCGATCTGCACGACGTCCTGGTCGGCCGGCGCGGCAATGGCGAGCGCCTGCGCCTCGAAGTCGTTGATGACCAGCACGTCTTCCAGTCCGAGCCTCGCCAGCATGTCCTTCGGCCGGATAACCCAGCCGGCGTTGGTTAGCGGAATCTCGTCGCTCTTGATCGGCCCTGCCACGGCGAGGATCGCCGAGCGCGGTTTTTCGGCGATCTGGTCGAGAATGCTCTTCTGCAGCGCTTCTTCGATAGTCGCGAAGTCACCCGTCTTGACGGGCGGCAGTTGCAGGAGCTCGGAAGCTGCATCGACGAGCAATGCGAAACGGGCGTTGGTGCCACCGATATCGCCGATCAATATCGGAAAGGAGAAACTGTGTTCACTCGCACTGGGCATGGCAGGTCCGTCCTGATCGCGGCATGAATTTCCTGAGATGTATCAGTTGCGCCTGAAGTCGATCAACTGCTCGGCGGTCGCGCGATTGAGCGCCATCGGAATATCGTAGACGATCGCCAGCCGCATCAGCGCCTTGACGTCGACGTCGTGGGGCATGGCGGTCAGCGGATCGACGAAGAAGATAAGGCAGTCCACGTCGCCGGTGGCGATCAACGCACCGATCTGCTGGTCGCCGCCGAGCGGACCGCTTTTCAGCCGCGTGACGTCGAGGCCGGGGCAGGCGTCGAGAACGCGGCCGCCGGTCGTTCCGGTCGCAACGATCTTCCAACCGGAAAGCGTCGCCTCGTGCGCCTTGGCGAAGGCCGCGAGGTCATCCTTCTTCTGATCATGGGCGATCAGGGCGAGACATTTGCGATCTGCCATGCGGCGTCCCCGGCAAGCTCTCGTGGACCGGAGCAGAAAGCACGGCGCGATCACACTCCAGTCCGGATTTAAATCGATTTGAACGGCCTATACATGAGTGCCGCGAAATTGCAAAGACACTTGTGGGCGGGCCCTTTCCTGGTGGTTATTGGAGGGCGGGGCGCGGCAGCGGCACCGGGATATTGGCGAGCGGCGCTTCGGCCGCGGCGCCGATGACCGCTTCGATGCTCGTCGCCGCGGCGGGAATGGCGGCAGGAGCCCGATAGGCCGTGCCGTAGGTCGCCTGCTGTTCGGAGCCCGGCGCGGGGCCGTTCAGCACGAGGGCGCAGGCCTTCGGCAGGTCGCCGAGCATCGCAAATTTCGGCTTTGGCGGCTTCTCGCCGGGTTTCTTCTTCGGCTTTGCCCAGGGCGTGTCGGTAAACCACCAGGCGAGCGACTTGTCGCAGCCGTCGCCGGCCGGCACCGCGGCCTGGTCCTTGCAGCCCTGCGAGCCGGCCGGGCACTTGATGCGAATGTGGAAATGGTAGTCGTGGCCGTAGATCGGCCGCACCTTGCCGAGTGCTGCGCGATCGCCACGCCAGGTGTCGCAGAGCTTCTTCTTGATGGCCGGGTTGACGAAGACGCGCTCGACGTCGGGGTAGCTCGCCGCCATCATGATCAGCCGCGCATGGGCGGGGGTCCACACGGACCGGTCGATCGTCAGGAACTTGCTCTTGTCGAGCATGGAGGTCGCGGAAATCGATTCGCGCTCCTGATAGCTGAGCGTCCTCTGCGGCATCGGCGTCAACCAGATATCGGCGTCGAGCCCGATCTGGTGCGAGGCATGGCCCGACAGCATCGGGCCGCCGCGCGGCTGCGAGATATCACCGAGCAGAAGGCCGGGCCAGCCAATCCTTTCGGCCGCATCGTGGGAGAGGCGCTCGATTAACGCGATCATCTCAGGATGCCCCCAGCGCCGGTTGCGCGACAGGCGCATCGCCTGCCAGGTCGGGCCATCGGTGGGGATAGCGATACCGCCGGCCAGGCAACCCTTGGAGTAGAAGCCGTAAGACGTCGGCGCCGCCTCGGTCGGCAACGCCTTTGCGCCGAAGAGCTCCTTGGCGGGCGTGCCGTCCCCCGACGCGGCGTCGGTCGTCAGCAGGCCCGCGCTCACGGCCAGGGCCAAGAGCCCAGCGCCGCAGCGTCGAAGCGCAGCACTCGTGTCAAATCCCATTCCATCCCCCATCGGCAACGACGCGAAACATGCGGGCAAATCCCGCCGGCTCCTATACTGATTCGCCGCGGTTGCATCAGCCTTGCGACTCACCCTGATGTGACTCAAAAATTTCGCCTGATTTGGGGCAGACCCTGTCAATTGCCCTGATTTGGCCTATTCTGGTTTTCAAGAATAACCGAAAATACAAGGAGAAAGGGCAGGATGCTGGAATTTGGCGGTATGGGGCAAGCGAAACTGGCAACCGCATTCCTGGCAATGTCCCTGCTCCTTGCGCCCTTGGCAGAGGCCCAAGAACAACCAGCCTGGCATCACGGCCTGTCGCTGATCGGTGAACTCAAATACCCGCCCGGTTTCAAGCATTTCGATTATGCAAACCCCGATGCTCCGAAGGGCGGAGACATCAGACTCTCGCAGACCGGGACCTTCGACAGTTTCAATCCGCTCCTCGCGACCAAAGGGGAGGCGGCCGTAGGGCTGGCCCTCGTCTTCGACACGCTGATGAAACCGGCGGATGACGAGATTTCGACGGCCTACGGGCTTCTCGCCGAGAGCGTCTCCTATCCCGATGACATCTCGTCGGCGACCTTCCGCCTGCGGCAAGAGGCGAAGTGGCAGGACGGAAAGCCGGTTACACCCGAGGACGTCGTCTTCAGCTTCGAGAAAGCGAAGGAACTGAACCCGCTTTATCAAAGCTATTACGGACATGTGGTGAAGGCGGAAAAAACCGGCGATCGCGACGTCACCTTCCACTTCGACGAGAAGAACAATCGCGAACTGCCGCACATTCTCGGCCAGATCCTGATTGTGCCGAAACATTGGTGGGAAGGCGCCGGGCCGGACGGCAAGCCGCGCGACATCGCCCGCACGACGCTCGAGCCGGTCATGGGATCCGGCCCCTATCGCATCGCCTCGTTCTCCGCCGGCGGCACGATCCGCTACGAGCGGCGCGGCGACTATTGGGGCGCCTCGCTCAACGTCAATCTCGGGCAGAACAACTTCAACTCGATCACCTACTCCTTCTTCGGCGACCGCGACGTCGAATTCGAGGCCTTCCGTTCCGGCAACATCGACTACTGGACCGAGAACCAGGCGAGGCGCTGGGCAACCGGCTTCGATTTCCCGGCGGCAAAGGAAGGCCGTGTCAAGCGCGAGGAAATCCCTAACCCCTTCCGGGCGACGGGTGTGATGCAGGCGATGGTTCCGAACATGCGCCGCAAGCCTTTCGACGACGAGCGCGTGCGCCAGGCGCTGAATTATGCCCTCGACTTCGAGGAACTGAATCGAACGATCTTCTTTAATCAGTACCAGCGTGTGAACAGCTTCTTCTTCGGCACCGAACTCGCCTCGTCGGGCCTGCCCGAAGGCGCGGAACTGAAAATTCTGAACGAGGTCAGGGAGTTCGTGCCGCCGGAGGTATTCACCACGCCTTACACAAATCCGGTCGGAGGCACACCGGAAAAGGCGCGCGACAACCTGCGCAAGGCAATCGCGCTGCTCAAGGATGCCGGCTTTGAACTCAAGGGCAACCGCATGGTGAACAAGAGGACTGGCAAGCCTTTCGTCTTCGAAATTCTGGTAAACAGCCCAGCGCTCGAGCGGGTCGCGCTCCCCTATACGCAGAACCTCAAGCGAATCGGCATCGAGGCGAGCGTGCGTATGGTCGATCCGTCGCAATATACGAACCGGGAGCGTAGCTTCGATTACGACATGACCTGGGAGGTCTGGGGCCAGACCCTAAGCCCCGGAAACGAGCAGGCGGATTACTGGGGGTCGAAGGCGGCCTCGCGCGAAGGGTCCAGGAACTATGCCGGCATATCCGATCCCGGCGTCGACGCATTGATCCAGCGCGTCATCTTCGCCAAGGACCGGGAGACGCTCGTTGCGGCGACGAAAGCGCTCGACCGTGTCCTGCTCGCCCACAATTACGTCATCCCGCTCTACTACAAGCTCAAGGCCAATATCGCCTATTGGGACAAGTTCGGCCGGCCCGCGGAATTGCCGAAATATGCGATCGGCTTTCCCGACGTGTGGTGGTTCAAGAGCGCTGCAAGCCAATGAAGACTTGCACTTGAGACCGCTCTCGATTCCAAATGTAGGAAACGAATCAGCTAAAATGCGGGTAACGACCGGCCGCATCGGCCGCCCCAAGGAGTATAGGATTGAGACGAAATAGACGGCAAACCAGCGCCCCTATAACCGGCGGCGCCACAATGCCGAGGTCCGCCTGATGGGTGCCTATATCCTGCGCCGGCTGCTCTTGATGATCCCGACGATCATCGGGATCATGGCGATCTCCTTTGCCGTCGTGCAGTTCGCGCCGGGCGGCCCGGTAGAGCAGGTGATTTCGGATCTGACGAATGCCGCGGGATCCGATCGGCTGTCCGGTACTGGTGGCGATCTCGTCCCGGGTGGCGGCGACGACGGCGGACGCTATCGCGGCGCGCAGGGCCTCGATCCCGAATTCATCGCCAAGCTCGAGAAGCAGTTCGGCTTCGACAAGCCGCCGCTCGAGCGCTTCGTCACGATGATGTGGAACTATGCCCGCTTCGACTTCGGCGAGAGCTTCTTCCGCAACACCTCGGTCGTCGACCTCATCGTCGAGAAGATGCCAGTGTCGATCTCGCTCGGGGTCTGGATCCTCATCTTCTCCTACGCCATCTCGATCCCGCTCGGCATCAGGAAGGCCGTCTCCGACGGCTCGACTTTCGACGTCTGGACCTCCGGCGTCATCATCATCGGCTATGCGGTGCCGAGCTTCCTGTTCGCCATTCTCCTGATCGTAATCTTCGCCGGCGGCTCCTTTTTCGACTGGTTCCCCTTGCGCGGCCTCGTTTCGGAGAATTTCCATGAGCTACCCTGGTGGCAGAAGATCCTCGACTATTTCTGGCACATGACGCTACCGCTGATCACGCTGCTGCTTTCGGCCTTCGCGACGACTACCCTGCTTACCAAGAATTCCTTCATCGACGAGATCAAGAAGCAATATGTGACGACGGCGCGCGCCAAGGGGCTCACCGAGCGCAAAGTGCTCTACGGTCACGTCTTCCGCAATGCGATGCTGATCATCATCGCCGGTTTTCCGGGCGCCTTCATTTCCGCCTTCTTCACCGGCTCGCTGCTGATCGAGTACATCTTCTCCCTCGATGGTCTTGGCCGGCTCGGCTATGACGCGGTGGTCAAGCGCGACTATCCGATCGTCTTCGCGACCCTCTACATCTACTCGCTGATGGGCCTCGTCGTCGGCCTCATCTCCGACCTGATCTACACTTGGGTCGACCCCCGCATCGACTTCGAGCGGAGGGATGTCTGATGAGCACGGTCGCGACCTATGCGAGGGCACCCGAAAGGGGCTGGCTGACCCCGATCGGCCGGCGGCGCTGGCAGAACTTCAAGGCGAACCGGCGTGGCTACTGGTCGTTCTGGATCTTCCTTGTACTCTTCGGCCTCAGCCTCTGTGCCGAATTTATCGCCAACGACAAGCCGATCGTCGCCTCCTACAAGGGCGAGATCCTGTTTCCGGCGTTGGTGGACTATCCCGAAGAAAAGTTCGGCGGCTTCCTCGCCGAAACCGACTTCCGTTCCGATTTCATCCGCGACGAGATCGAGGCGAACGGCTGGATGGTGTGGCCGCCGATCCGCTATTCATACCAGACGGTCAACTCCAACATCCCGCATTCGGCGCCGACCGCGCCCTTCTGGCTGATGAGCAAGGAGGAGCGCTGCTCCGCCTATCCGCAAGGCGCCGCCGATCCCGGATGCATAGTCGGCAACTTGAATTGGCTCGGCACCGACGACCAGGCGCGCGACGTCATGGCGCGGATGATCTACGGTTTCCGCATCTCGGTGCTGTTCGGCCTCGCGCTTACCATCGCCTCCGCGGTGATCGGCGTTTCGGCCGGCGCGGTGCAGGGCTATTTCGGCGGCTGGACCGACCTGCTTCTTCAACGCTTCATCGAGATCTGGTCGTCGATGCCGGTGCTCTACATCCTGCTGATCATTGCTGCCATCCTGCCGCCCGGCTTCTTCATCCTGCTCGGCATCATGCTGCTCTTCTCCTGGGTCGGCTTCGTCGGCGTGGTCCGGGCCGAATTCCTGAGGGCGCGGAATTTCGAATACGTCAATGCGGCACGCGCGCTCGGCGTCGGCAACGGCACCATCATGTACCGGCACCTGTTGCCGAACGCGATGGTGGCGACGCTGACCTTCCTGCCTTTCATCCTGTCGGGCTCGATCACCACGCTGACCTCGCTCGACTTCCTCGGTTTCGGCATGCCGCCCGGCTCGCCGTCGCTCGGCGAGATGATCTCCCAGGGCAAGTCGAATCTCCAGGCGCCCTGGCTGGGGCTCACCGCCTTCTTCGCCATGTCGATCATGCTGTCGCTGCTGATCTTCGTCGGTGAGGCGACGCGCGACGCCTTCGACCCGAGAAAGACGTTCCGGTGAGCGAGACGATGACAGACACCCTCCTCTCCGTGCGCGATCTCTCCGTCGCCTTCCATCAGGGCGGCGACACGTCCATCGCCGTCGACCACATCTCGTTCGACATCAAGCGCGGCGAAACGGTTGCGCTTGTCGGCGAGTCCGGCTCGGGCAAATCGGTCACGGCGAACTCGATCCTGAAGCTGCTGCCCTACCCGGCCGCCAGCCACCCGAGCGGCGAGATCCTCTTCAACGGCAAGGAACTGCTGAAGGCGAGCGATGCCGAGCTGCGCCACGTTCGCGGCAACGACATCACGATGATCTTCCAGGAGCCGATGACGTCGCTCAATCCGCTGCACACGATCGAGCAGCAGATCGGCGAGATTCTCGAGCTTCACCAGGGCATCGAGGGCGCTGCGGCGCGCGCGAAAACGCTGGAGCTCCTCGATCAGGTCGGCATCCGCGAAGCGGAGAAGCGGCTCGGCGCCTATCCGCACCAGCTTTCCGGCGGCCAGCGTCAGCGCGTGATGATCGCCATGGCGCTTGCCAACCGTCCGGAACTCTTGATCGCCGACGAACCGACGACGGCGCTCGACGTCACCGTGCAGGCACAGATCCTCGAGCTTCTGAAAGCACTCAAGGACCAGCACGGCATGTCCATGCTGTTTATCACCCACGACCTCGGCATTGTCCGCAAGATCGCCGACCGGGTCTGCGTGATGACCAAGGGCAAGATCGTCGAGACCGGCCCGACGGCGGAAATCTTCGCCAACCCGCAGCACGCCTATACGCGGCACCTGCTCGCCTCCGAGCCTAAGGGGGAGCCGCCGGCTTCCGATGCATCGAAGCCGATCGTCATCGAAGGGAAGGACGTGAAGGTCTGGTTTCCGATCAAGGCCGGTTTCCTGCGTCGCGTCGTCGACCATGTGAAGGCGGTGGACGGCATCGATCTTACGCTTCGCGCCGGGCAGACGCTGGGCGTCGTCGGCGAATCCGGCTCGGGCAAGACGACGCTCGGTCTGGCGCTGACGCGGCTGATCTCGTCAAAGGGACGGATCGCGTTCATCGGCCAGAATATCGACGCCTATAGTTTCGGCGAGATGCGGCCGCTCAGGAACCGGATGCAGGTGGTCTTTCAGGATCCTTACGGATCACTCAGCCCGCGCATGTCGGTTGCCGATATCATTGGCGAGGGGCTGAAGATCCATGAGAGGGCGCTCTCCGACGACGAGCGCGACTCGAGGGTCGCCGCGGCGCTGCAGGAGGTCGGCCTCGAGCCGGCCACCCGCTGGCGCTACCCGCATGAATTCTCCGGCGGCCAGCGGCAGCGCATCGCGATCGCCCGCGCCATGGTGCTGAAACCGCAATTTGTCATGCTCGACGAGCCGACCTCGGCGCTCGACATGAGCGTTCAGGCGCAGGTGGTCGACCTCCTGCGCGACCTGCAGCGCAAGCACAACCTCGCCTATCTGTTCATCAGCCACGACCTCAAAGTGGTGCGGGCGCTTGCCAACGAGGTGATCGTCATGCGGCTCGGCAAGGTGGTCGAACAGGGGCCGGCCCAGAAGATTTTCAGCGCGCCCGCCGAAGACTACACAAAGGCACTGATGGCCGCCGCCTTCAATCTCGAGGCCGTCAACCTTTCCGCCATCCGTCAGTAGAGCGCCCGCAATGCCCGCGAAAAGCCCCGTCATCGTCGACCTGAAATTCATTCCGGACGAAGTGGATACCGCCCTCGAGGGCGCCTTCCCCGGACGCGAAGTGATCAACCTTGCGGATCCGACCCATCGAGGACGGGACCTCTCTGGCATCGACTATGCGGTGGTCTGGAAGTCAGCGCCCGATCTCTTCTCGCGCGCGCCGGACCTGAAAGTCGTCTTTTCCGGCGGCGCCGGCGTCGACCATGTGCTGAAACTGCCGGGCCTCCCCGAGGTGCCGCTGGTGCGGTTCGTTGACCGGACGCTGACGACCCGGATGAGCGAATGGGTGGTGATGCAATGCCTGCTGCATCTGCGCCAGCAGCGCGCCTACGAGGCGCTGGCAAAGAAGCGCGAGTGGCGCGATCTCAGCCAGCCGGAGGCCGCCGACGTCACCGTCGGCATCATGGGCATGGGCGTGCTCGGACAGGACGCCGCCCGCAAGCTTGCCGTGATGGGCTTCAAGGTGATCGGCTGGTCGCGCAGCAAACGGACCGTCGAGGACATCGAGACCTATGACGCCGCCGGCCTCGACGCGTTTCTCGGCCGGACGGATTTTCTGGTCGGCCTGTTGCCACTGACGCCCGATACGCAGGGCATTTTCAACGCAGCCCTCTTTAAGAAACTCCGCCGCAAGGGTCCGTTCGGCGCCCCGGTGTTCATCAATGCCGGCCGCGGCGGCAGCCAGGTGGAGGCCGATATTCTCGAGTGCCTCGATTCGGGCGTGCTGGACGCCGTGTCGCTCGACGTCTTCGAAGAGGAGCCGCTTTCCCGGGATAGCCGCTTCTGGGACATGCCGAACGTCTATGTGACGCCGCACGTCGCCGCGTCGTCAGACGTCAAGGCGCTCTTTGCCCATGTCAACGAGCAGATCGACCGCTTCGAAAGCGGTCTGCCTTTGGAGCATGTGGTGGATAAGGTAGCCGGCTACTGATCTGAGGCGCCGCGTCCTCCCTCTGTCATCCTCGGGCTTGACCCGAGGATCCACACACAAGATGAGCGGGTGGGGCGTACCTGGCTGGTTTCTGGATCCTCGGGTCAAGCCCGAGAATGACTGAGCTTTTGGCAGGATTCAGCCCAAATCGCCTAAGGCCGGCGATACCCCGTCGGCTCTCCGTAAAGCCAGCCGATGCGGCGGATGGCGTCGTCGAGCCCTTCGCGGGCAACGGTCATCGTATAGCCATTGGCATGCACCAGGGACTTGTCGTCCTCCATGATGGCGACGTGCCCTTTCCAGAAGACGAGGTCGCCGCGGGAGAGGTCGTCGCGGCCGATCGGCTGGCCGATCGCGGCCTGCATATCCGTGTCGCGCGGTGCCTGCCGGCCTGTCATCTGCATCGCGAGCTGCACCAGACCGGAACAGTCGATGCCGAAGCCGGAGCGGCCACCCCAGAGATAGGGCGTTTCGAGGAAGCGGGTGGCGATGGCGACGTAGTCGTCGCCGATCGGGCCACCGGCCGGCGCGCAATGGTTGGTGACGACCGCCAATCCACCGTCGAGGAGAAAATAGCGCGTGCCGCGCGTCTCGGCCTCGCCGACGACATTCAGCCGGCTTCCCATCGAGAGCGCGAACGCTTGCGGGAAGCGTAGGTCGGCGCCGCGATAGACGAATGTGCGGGGCACCGCGACGATGTGGGTCGCCGGCGCGCCGGGCTCCCCGACCGCATCCCGCGGCACGTAGCCGACATAGCCGTCGAGGTCCGACTTGACCCAGGCCCATCCGTCAGCGACGTCGAGAATGCGTGCCGTTTCGCCATAGAGCAATTCCGTCTCGGTGCCGCCGGCGAGATCCGGCCTTGCCCGAAGCGTCGCCACCGGCACGGACACCGTGGCCGGCGTCCCGTCGACGAAGCGCTTGGCTTCGACGAGACCGCGCAGGCGCTCTTCCGCAAGGTCGGCGCGATAGGCATTAAGACGGCGATCGAGCAGTTCTGGCATGGCTGAACTCACAGTTTGCGGCCCTGATTGATGATCAGATCGCCGAACTTTTCAAGATATAGCGCGCCCTCGACGGTGCGCTTGATGACCACATTACGCCTGTCGCGCTCGTCGCGCACCCGGTCGACGAGGCCGAGCGCGCCCATCGTGTCGAGAGCGCGGGTGATCACCGGCTTCGTCACGCCGAGTTTCGCAGCCAGACCGCGCACCGTGTGCGGCGGCGGCACGAGGTAGATTTCGAGCAGGATCGCCATCTGGCGGAGCGTCAGATCGCGGCTATCGACGCGGACCTGCTCGAGCGAGACGGCATGCCAGAGCCCCAGCGCTTGGGAAGGCGTCAGTTCGACCGGCAAGGGAACTCCTGCGTAAGTCACGTTGCCAGCACCATAGGCGGCCGATCGTTACGCAAGCGTTTCTTCCAGTCATCGAATCCCGGCGACGAGTAGCATTCCCCTACCCTGCAAGCCGGTCTATGTGTTGATAGAGCGCCCTTATTGCCTGGGCTTCACCGCCGATCGGCGAATGCGGACGTTCGGACGGGGCCCAGCCGAAAATGTCGAAATGCACCCAGCTCTTCGCATTCGTCACGAAGCGCTTCAAGAACAGCGCCGCGGTGATCGAGCCGGCCATGCCGCCCGAGGGCGCATTGGTGAGATCCGCGATCCGGGCGGAGACATCCTTGTCGTAGCCCATATGGAGCGGCATCCGCCAGAGCGGATCGTCCACCGCAAGGCTCGCCTCGGAAAGGCCGCGGGCCAATTCCTCGTCGTCGGTAAAGAAGGGCGGCAGGTCCGGGCCGAGCGCGACGCGCGCTGCCCCGGTGAGCGTCGCCATGTCGATGATGAGGTCTGTGCTCTCCTCATCGGCATAGGCAAGCGCATCGGCAAGGATCAACCGGCCCTCGGCATCGGTGTTGTCGATCTGCACCGTCAGGCCCTTGCGGCTCCGGTAGATGTCGCCTGGCCGGAAGGCATTGGAGGAAATCGAATTCTCGACGACCGGCACGATGACGCGCAGGTCAACCTTCAGCTTCGCGTCCATGATCATCAGCGCGAGGCCCATGACATTCGCGGCGCCACCCATGTCCTTTTTCATCAGCAGCATCGAGGCGGCCGGCTTGATGTCGAGACCGCCGGTGTCGAAACAGACGCCCTTGCCCACGAGTGTCACCTTCCTGTGTCCCTTCTTGCCCCAGCGCATCTCGAGGAGCCGCGGCGCCTCGGCGCTGGCGCGGCCGACCGTGTGCACCAGCGGGAAATTCTGGGTCAGCAGGGCTTCGCCGGAGATCACCGAGACGTCGGCCTTGTAGTGGGCGGCGAGCGCCCGGAAGGCCGATTCCAGCGCTTCCGGCCCCATGTCGTTGGTCGGCGTGTTGATCAGATCTCGGGCCAGGAAGACGCCGGCAAGCTGCCGCTTGATGTCGGCCGCATCCGCGTCGGCCGGGATCATCAGTGTCGGCGCCTCGGGCTTGGGGGACTTGTAGCGCTCGAAGCGGTACGAGCCCAGGCCGTAGCCGAGCGCCAGGCGATTGGCGGTCAGCGGCGCCGTCTCGATATGCCATTTGCCGGCTGGCAGGGCGCGGGCGAGCTTGCCGCTCAGGAACGGCGCCTGTGATGGCTTCGTGCCGAGGCCGAACAACGCGCCGCCGAGGTGGCCGTCCGCCGAGGGGATGAGGAGAACGGCGCCGGACTCCGCCTTGAAGCCGGCCTTTTTCGCCCAGTCGAGGGCGATCGGGTCGATGCTCCCGGACTCGATATGCGCCGGCGTCACCGCGAAGATGGGCAGCGTCTTGCCGGCGCTGGCGTTGAACGGCGACGGCCGCTCGATGAACTGGAAGGGAGCCATGAATGTCCTCGACTGACGGATAAGGGATGGTGCAATTAACGCTCTGTTAGGGTTAACAGATTATTGCTGGAGTGAAAGTTGCGCCGTTGATGTTGGGAGTTCCGGTGCCAATTGCCTGGTGGGACGCCGCTTCATGACAACGCAAGACATCTTCTCTTCCTCCATGCATCGCCTCGCTGTTGCAGCCGCGGTCGCGCTGACGGCGATGGCGCTCGGCGGCTGCGCCGGACAGCAGGGCAATAAGGAGCTGACGACCGGCTCCATCCCGAAGCTGTCGAAACCGGTGCCGTCGATGAACGCAACCGAGCTTGCGGCAGCCGCGGAGAACATCGGCCAGGCCTACGAGCGCGACCCCAGGAACCGCGAAGCGGGCCTGAACTACGCCAATCTCCTGCGCATGAGCGGGCGCAACGAACAGGCGCTCGCCGTGATGCAGCAGGTGGCGATCAACCACCCGACGGACCGCGAGGTCCTCGGCGCCTACGGCAAGGCCCAGGCCGCCGCCGGACAGCTCGAACAGGCGCTTGCGACGATTGGCCGGGCGCAGACGCCCGACCGGCCCGATTGGAAGCTGAAATCGGCCGAAGGCGCCGTCCTCGACCAGCTCGGCCGCTCGTCCGAGGCGCGCCTGCGGTATCGCGAGGCGCTGGATCTCCAACCCAACGAGCCCACGATCCTATCGAATCTCGGCATGTCCTATCTCTTGACCAAGGACCTGAAGACCGCCGAGACCTACCTCCGTTCTGCCGCAGACAAGCCCGGCGCCGACAGCAGCGTCCGCCAGAATCTCGCCCTCGCCGTCGGGCTGCAGGGGCGTTTCCAGGAGGCCGAAACAATCGCCCGGCAGGAGCTGACTCCCGAGCAGGCGGAAGCCAACGTCACCTATCTGCGCTCAATGCTTTCCCAAAAGGGCGCCTGGACCGAGCTCGCCAAGGCGGACGACGGAAATACGAACTGAGCGGGATGAAGAAGGCCGCACAGTTTTGCGCCCTTCACCGCGCGTTCACTTCTTCGTGAGATAGCACCCCGACTATGAAGGTTGCAGATGGTCGGCGCAATTTCCGGCTCAACCGCGATGGCGGTTGTCAGCTCATCGAACTCCACTTCATCGTCGAGCACTGTTTCAGAGATCGAGGCGCAAATCGCTCGGAAGGAGGCGGAGCTTTCCAGACGAGACCGAGAAGCAGACGATCCAAAGCGAGATCGCGGCACTCGAGTCCAAGCTCGAGCAGCTTCAAAGCACAAGCAGCAACGCGGCCGAAGAGAGCGTGCAGCCAGAGACCAAGCTTGCCGGTGAAAGCGAATGAATCGGCACGCGCAATTTCGATGAAGAAACCGAATTCGGCGAGCGCACCATCTACCTGTAATGCACGTCGCTCGACAGCGTGGCGCGCGGTCTGGGGCAAAGACATCCTGTTATGACAGCATTGAGCTGCTTGTGATTGCATCCTCGGGTCAAACCCGCGGATGATCGATTACTTGCGAATCCCGCAGCCCACTCTACAAGGCGCCGCGTCTAGAACTTATCCGCCACCTGTATTCCCGCCGGGCCGAGAATGACGGCGACGAGCACCGGCAGGAAGAAGAGGATCATCGGCACCGTCAGTTTCGGCGGCAGCGCGGCCGCCTTCTTTTCCGCCGCCGTCATGCGCTGGTCGCGGCTTTCCTGCGCCAGCACGCGCAGAGCCTGTGCAATCGGCGTGCCGTAGCGGTCGGCCTGGATCAGCGCCTGCATCACCGCTTTGACCTCCTCGAGGCCACTGCGCAAGCCGAGATTTTCGAGCGCGATGCGCCGGTCGGGCAGGAACGACAGTTCCGCCGTCGTCAGCACCAGTTCCTCGGCCAGCGCCGCCGACTGGGCAGAAATCTCGTCGGCGACGCGCCGCATGGCGAGTTCCATCGAGACGCCCGATTCGACGCAGATCAGCAGCAGGTCGAGCGCGTCCGGCCAGGCACGGCGGATCGAATGCTGGCGCTTCGATATCGCATTGGCGATGAAAATGTTCGGCGCATAGAAGCCGAGATAGGAGAAGCCGAGCGCGAAGCATACACGCAGCATGAACGGCTTGTCGGCAAAGTTGCCCAGGACGAAAATGTAGACGACGGAAACGCCCAGAAACAGGAACGGCAGGCAGAACCGCGCGAAGAGGAAGCTATTCAGCGCATTCTGCGAGCGGTAGCCGGCGGTTTTCAGCCGATTGACGGTGTTCTCGTCCACCAGCGCCTGCCTGAGATTGAGCCGCTCGACGATCTGCCGAACCGAGGTATTGTGCTGCGCCCTGAGACTTGCCTTGCCGGCCGCGGCTTCGGCGTTCAGCCGGGCACGCTCGCGGGCGCGGATCTGCTCGCGTTCGGTGGCGACGGATTTCATTCGCTTGGTCAGGTCGCCGCGTTCGAAAAGGGGAATGGCGAGCGAGTAGAAGGTCGCGAGCACGGCCATCGACACGAGGACTGCGATGATTATGTTCGGGTCGGTGAGTGTCCTTATCCAGCCGTCCATCGCGCTCTCGCCTCAGATATCGAAATTGATCATGTTGCGCATCACGAAGATGCCGATGCTCATCCAGACGGCCGAGGCACCCATGATGAGATGTCCGCGCGGATCGGTGAAAAGCACCATCATGTAATCGGGCGATGTCAGATAGACGAGCGTCGCCACGATGAAGGGCAAGGCGCCGATGATGCAGGCCGAAGCCTTGGCCTCCATCGACAAGGCGCCGACCTTCGCCTTCATCTTCTTGCGCTCGCGCAGGACCTTGGAGAGATTGCCGAGCGCTTCGGACAGGTTGCCGCCGGCCTGCGCCTGGATGGCGATGACGATCGCAAAGAAGTTCACCTCGGGCAGCGGAATGCTCTGGATCATGCGGGCGCAGGCCTCCGGAACGTTGAGACCGACCTGCTGGGATTCGACGACGCGGCGGAACTCCGTCTTCACCGGCTCCTGACCGTCGCTGGCAATCAGCCGCAATGCATCGTTCAGCGGCAGACCGGACTTGATCGAGCGGACCATGACGTCGAGTGCGTTCGGAAACTCGTCGAGGAATTTCTTGCAGCGCCGCTTGATCTTCCATCCGACGACCCAACGCGGCAAACCGGCCGCTGCGATCAGCCCGACACCGGCAGCGATCCACAGGCCGGTCCCGGCGATGAGGACGACGATGAAGGCGAACAGACCGAAGACCGCGCTGAACAGATAGAACTGCGTCGGGGAGATCGAGAGATTGGCCTGCTCCAGCCGCTTCTTCATCGACGGAGCGGAATTGGCCGTTTTTTCCTGCTGCTTCTTTTCGAGCTCCTTCAGTGAATCCTGCAGGGATTTTCGCCGCTTGGACATTTCGTTGACGCGGTCGCGGGCCGCCTTGATCTTTACGCGGTCCGTCTCGGCGGCGCTGACGCGGCGCAGGCGGCCTTCCGCCTTCTTGTCGTTTTCGATCCGGGAATAGAGCACACCGTAGGCGAGCGCCGCCGCCGCAAGCGCGACGAGGCCGGCCAATGCCAGGACGGTGATGTCTATGCCGAACATCGCGTGATCTGTTCCTTCGCTTCAGCAGCCCGCGGGCGGAATGCCGCGGGGTTCCTTGTGGGAGCGGGATGCGGGCGGAAAACCGCACACACTTTTCCTCATCCCGCTCTAGTTCTTTTCCATCGCGTCGAGTGTGGCGGCGAGCCGCTTGTCCTCGTTGAAGTAGCGGGCACGATCCCAGAAATGCGGCCGGCCGATACCGGTCGAAACATGGCGGCCGATAATCCTTCCGTTGGCGTCCTCGCCGTCGATCTCGTAGCGCATCAGGTCCTGGGTGACGATCACGTCGCCTTCCATGCCGGTCACCTCGGTGACGTGGGTAATGCGGCGCGACCCGTCGCGAAGACGCGAGGCCTGGATGATCACGTCCACCGAGCCGGCGATGATTTCGCGAACGGTCTTGGCCGGCAGCGTGTAGCCGCCCATGGCGATCATCGACTCCATGCGGCTCAGGCACTCGCGCGGGGTGTTGGCGTGGATCGTGCCCATCGAGCCGTCATGGCCGGTGTTCATCGCCTGCAGCAGGTCGAAGACCTCCGGGCCGCGCACTTCGCCGACGATGATGCGTTCCGGACGCATGCGAAGGCAGTTCTTGATCAGGTCGCGCATGGTGATCTCGCCCTCGCCCTCGATGTTCGGCGGGCGGGTTTCGAGACGAACCACGTGCGGCTGCTGCAATTGCAATTCGGCGGAGTCTTCGCAGGTGATGATCCGCTCGTCGCTGTCGATATAGCGCGTCAGGCAGTTGAGCAGCGTCGTCTTGCCAGAGCCTGTGCCGCCGGAAATGACGATATTGCAGCGGACGCGGCCGATGATCTGCAGCAGAACCGAGGCCGCAGGCGTGATCGACCCGAAGCGGACGAGCTGCTCCAGCGTCAGCTTGTCCTTCTTGAACTTGCGGATCGTCAGGGCCGTCCCGTCGATCGCCAGCGGCGGGGCGATGACGTTGACGCGCGAGCCGTCCGGCAGGCGGGCGTCGCAGATCGGGCTCGATTCGTCGACGCGCCGGCCGACCTGGCTGACGATGCGCTGGCAGATCGACAGAAGCTGAGCGTTATCGCGAAAACGGACCTCCGATTCCTCGACCTTGCCGCCGACTTCGATAAAGGTCTGGCCGGCGCCGTTGACCATGATGTCGGCGATGTCGTCGCGCGCCAGCAGCGGCTCGAGCGGCCCGTAGCCGAGTACGTCGTTGCAGATGTCGTCGAGCAGCTCCTCCTGCTCGGCGATCGACATCGCGAAGTTCTTGATGGTGATGATGTCGTTGACGATGTCGCGGATTTCCTCGCGCGCGCTCTCGGTATCGAGCTTGGCGAGTTGCGACAGGTCGATCGTATCGATCAGCGCGGAGAAGACCTGCGATTTCGTATCGTAGTAGTCCTCCGCCCGCGGTGCACGGCGGCGCGCCGGTGCGGCCGGTTGCGCACGGGGCGCGGCAGCGGCCGGTTCGGCGAGGATAGGCGCCGTGGGACGCTCCACTACCGCCGACGGCGCCGCCGGCATGGACGGCGGCATCACGAGCGGTTGCGCGCCAGCCTTGCCAAAACCTTCATTTCCGCGTTTGCCAAACATCACTTCATTCCGCTTGCTGCATCATTCCTTCGGTTTCGAACCGGACGGGAGCCAGAAATGCTCCCTCCGCGCGGGCGCTATCGCCTGCCGAGCTTTGCCAGAACCTTGCCGAGACCGCCCTTGCGTGCCTTCTTGATCGCCGTGCGTCCGGTCAGAAGATGGGCGAGCTGCGAAAAGGTCTCAGCGGCGGGGGATTTCCTGTCGATTTCCGCGATCATCCGGCCGCTATTGGCGGCATTTCCGAAGAGCACCGTGTCGAAGGGGATGATGGCTGCAGCCTCGATTTCCAGCGACTCGCAGAATTCGTTGGGAGCGATTTCCGGCCGCTTGGGCATCCCCACCTGATTGAGGACGAGATGTGGCGCCCTGTCGTTCGGCCGAAGCCTCTTCAGAGCGTCGAGGAGGTTCTTCGTATTCCGGAGACTTGCCAGGTCGGGAATCGCGGTGATCACCACCTCGTCGGCCTCCCCGAGCACTGAACGGGTCCAGTCCGACCAGGCGTGCGGGACATCCAGCACCGACACGGGCGCGCTGCGCTGGAGGATTTCGAGGATCGGCTGGAAGGCTCCCGCCTCGAAATCATAGGCGCGGTCCAGCATCGAGGGCGCAGCGAGCAGCGACAGGTGTTCGGAACACTTGGTGAGAAGCCGATCGAGAAAGACCTCGTCCAGCCGGTCCGGCGCCGAGACGGCCTCGGCAATCCCCTGCGGCGGATCCTGGTCGAAATCGATGTTTGCCGTGCCGTAGGGCAGATCGAGGTCGGCGAGGATGGTTTCCGTCGAGAACAGGTTGGAGATGCCCCAGGCGCAATTGTGGGCAATGACCGACGAGCCGCAGCCCCCCTTGGCGCCAATGAAGGCGAGGCTTCGCCCGACCGGTTCGGCTTCGGGATCGACGAAGATCGCCGAAACCGCCGCCAGCAGATCCGCCATCGCTACCGGCGCGACCATATATTCCGAGATGCCATTGCGGATCAGTTCGCGGTAGAGCGCAATGTCGTTGTGGCGGCCGATGATGACGACCTTGGTGGTCGGGTCGCAGACCGCGGCGAGCGGCGCCAGCTCCGCAAGCAGGGATCGCGGCTCCGTGGCGGTCTCGAGGATGATCAGATTGGGCGTCGACACGCTCGCGAACATGTTTGCGGCGGCGGCGATACTGCCTCCGGTGATGCGAAGGCTCACCTTCGCCATACGGCGATCCTGCCCACAGCGCTCCATGAGGCGCTGCATGGCCTCGCTCTCGCAGAAGGCATGGATCGAAATGCGCGGCAACGGCCGAAGCTGATCGAGATCACCGGGGCGCGATACGTCCGCCGCAAGCTCGGCTCCGCCGGTGTCGATGCTGTATTCAATCGCGCTCATCTTCGTTCCTCGAAATGCTGCATCATCCAACCGTCGCTCAGTCATCCGAGGCCGCATCGCGCCAGGCGTCGATCACTTCCCCGCGCTGGGCCGCGTCGACCGGCGACATCTGGCGCGGACCGATCAGGTCCGTCGGATTGGCGATCTGTGCGGCCAGGTTGGACTGCGAAGCGCAGCCGAAATTATAATAGTTGCGGTTTTCCATCGTCAGCGTCAGGTCTTCCGGCCACTCGCCGCAGGGCGCGGTCTGCGCGGTGATCGCGACATAGCTCAAGCGGATGGGCGCGGCGTCGCCCGAAGAACGCGCTTCGTAACTCGTCTCGATCATTCTCTTCGGCGGCACGCCGGCAGCCGCCAGCAGGCGCCGGATGTCCTTGCGGACGATTTGCGCGGCGTGGCTGTTGACGGAGCCGCGCGGCAGCATGATCTGGATCACGCCGCTCGACGCATTGCGGTATTCGGTGGCAAAGCCGCGGATGACGTCGCGCGTGCCCGCGGTCAGCCGTCTGTCCCCCGAGGCGACCGGAATGTCGATGACCCGCTCCCCTTCGGCAATGACGATTGGATGGCGGGTACGGTAGTCGTCGGGGATCGAGCCGGTCGACAGATTGTCCTTGCTGCCGCAGCCGGCAAGCAGGCCGGCGACGATCGCCAATGCGGCCATGCTAGCGAAGGTGCGGGTCAACGACATCGGGGCCGGCCTTTCAAGTCTTTTGTGAACTGCGTTTCGGTTGTGCATGACCCGACCTATTTGTAGATGAACCCGACAGTGCCGTGATAGCGGCCGACTGGGGCGGCCGCCTCCGGACGGCCGTAGATCCGATTGACGCGACCGACGAAGAAGCTCTCGAGATCATTAGCCGGATTGAAGTTGTCGTCTGGCCGCGACAGCGCGCTGCGGGCGACCGGCCGCACCAGATAGGGCGTCGCGATGATCACGAGTTCGGTCTCGTTGCGCTGGAAATCCTTGCTGCGGAACAGCGTGCCGAGGATCGGGATTTTCGAAGCGCCGGGCAGGCCGGACATCGCCTGGCGGATATTGTCCTGCACGAGACCGGCGATGACGATCGAGCCGCCGGAGGGCAGTTCGACGCTGGTCGAGGCTTCGCGCCGGCGGATGCCGAGGAAGGTGTTACCGGGGATAGTAGTGACCCCATTACCCGTGACCACTGATCCTTCATACGTCGGTTCGGAAACATCTGTTTCGATCTGCAGGCTTATCCGACCGGCTCCGAGAACGACGGGCTTAAAATTCAGCCTTATACCGTACTCGACGTCGTTAACTTCACGCTCGACACCGTCTTCGGCGACTTCCTGAGCACCGGCAAGCCGGAAGTCGCCGCCAACGTAAAACTTCGCCTGTTGACCGGAGATCGCGGTCAAGCTCGGTTCGGCGAGCGTCCTCATAACGCCTGCCTGCTCCATGGCATTGATGTAACTCGAAATCGTCGTCGCGCCGATCGAGCCTGAAATGACGGCGTTGGTGCCAAGGCCGATTGCGTCGCCGAGATTGGCTGGATTGCGAAAGCTGATACCGCTTTCGCCATCAGTGACGCGGCCGTTGAAGCCAAGTTGCTTCAGCACCTGCCGACTGACCTCCGCAACAGTGACTTTCAAGGTCACCTGATCCTCGCCCTCGACCGTTAGGAGATTGACGATCTGCGAGGTCTGACGTTCCTCGGCAAAAATATCGGCGTCACCATTGGTACCCTGGGCGGTGATGTTGCGGGTCGTCGCCTCACCGCCCTGCAGGAAGGCGCGGGCCAAATCGACTGCCTTGGTGGAGTCGAGCGGCGTGCGGACCGTGCCGGTCAGGACCACGTTGTCGGAAACGATCTCGACATGGATATCCGCGTCGGGAATGAAGCGGCGCAAGTTGGCTTCGAGGCCGGCGACATCACGTTCGACGGCGACATCGAGGCTGACGATCTCCTCCCCATTCGGGCCGAAAACGAAGATGTTCGTCTGACCGACGGTCTTGCCGAACAGATAGATGCGGCGCGACGTGCGCGTGACGGCATCGGCAAGCGCCGGATCGGCAACGAGAATATCGTGGGCGTCTGTAGGGAGATCGACGACGACTGCCTTGTTGAGACCGAGATTGACCTTCTTCTTCACGCCCGGACCGCTCTCGACGATATGGACGACTGACGAGGCGGCGGCTTGCGCGGTCGGGACAGCCGGCAACATCACTCCGGAAAATGCCAGTGAGAAGGAAAGACCGGCTGCGAGACAGGTCCGAAATGTGTTTCCGCTCGGCTTCACGTTACGCCCCGTCCGATCTTACTGCTGGTTCTGCGTGGTGCCGGTGTCATCGTTCTTGACGATGGAACCGGATTTGATGACTTGAATGCTCGGCTGGCCATCGCCGCTCAGAAGATAGTCGGCTGCCTCTGTATCGGCCTCCTGGGCATCGGCGACGCTGCGTAGAGCCAGCGATATGCGCTCGGCCATCTGCTGCGCGACCGTCATCACTTTCGATTGGTCGGGCGTGAGCTCGAGTGTGGCTGTGGTGCCTATGACGGACTTCGAACCGTCATCCTTCTCTTCGACCTGCTGGTCGATCGCCAGCACCCGGACATTGCTAAGCACGGTTTCGGTCAAATAGACGTCGCCGTCTGACTTGCGGACCATGATGACATCGACGCGGTCGTTGGGCAGGATGAAGCCGCCGGCGCCGGTGGCGACGGTGATTTCCGTGGCCACCGCCCGCTTTCCGGCCGGCAGCAGCGAAGACATGATGCGGTTTGACGGGTCGGCGATCTTTTCCTGGCGGAGGGGCTCACCGTCGAAGAGCGGCAGGCGGACGACCGCACCGGAAAGATCGTCGATTGCGGCCGGGCGGCTTTCCTCGGTGATCATGCCCTCGGCGACGCCGTCCTTCGGCCAGGCCAACCAGTGGATCGAATCGGCGCCGAGACGGGAGCCCACCGGCAGGCTTTTGCTGGCGACGAGGACATTGATGCTGGGCGCCTGCTCGACGAGCGGTTCCGCCGTCCGCAGCGCAGGAGCACGGGTGAGCTTCATCGCCAATAGCCCAGCCATTGCCGCGGAACCCACGGCCACCGCCAGAATGATGATGCGCACCGGTTTCATGATCTTCTCAGCCCCTGGAAATCCCCGGAGACAGATTGATCAGGAATTGGTGTAATTATAGTTAACGGATCACTTATGAACGCGGTTAACGAGACGTAACACGCGGTTTAGAAGTAAGGCCGCCATCACGAAAGCTGCGCGAAGACGGCTTCCATCAGCGGCGACGAGGGATAGGCGGCAAAGCCGCCGAGCGCGATCGCTGCGCCATAGGGAATCTTTTTCGCTGTCAGCAGCAGTTGCGGTACCGGAATGCCGCTCGCCAGAATCGCATTCTCTTGTCTCCGCAAGAGAAGTACGGCCACGGTCAGCAGCCCGCCGCAAATCGAGACATACACGAGAAAGGCGACGAGCGACGCATCGAGACCGAACCAGATGGCGCAGGCGGTCAGGAGCTTGGCGTCGCCGCCACCCATGATGTTGAGCGCAAAAAGGCAGAAGCAGACGGCAAAGACCAAGGCGGCCGCCGCCACGTGAAGGCCGATCTGGCCGAGGCCGAGGCCTACGAAGGGCGCGGTGACGACAAATGTACCAAGCAGGATCGCCGACACCCGGTTTGGGATCGTCATCGTCAGCAAATCCGAGATGGCCGCGAAGGCCAGGCAAAACGGAAAGACGACGAAGGCGGCAGCTATGGTCATCTTACCCTCCGAGGCGCACTTCCGCCGAAAGAAATAATGATCGAAGGCACGCGACAATTACACAAGACAGGCAGCAGGAAAGAGGGTCGCTTCACGACTGAAACGACCCTCTTCGCAATCAACAAAGACACGCGACGGATTACATATTGTCGTTAGCGGTCTTCATCTCGTCTTTGAGGCCCGTGAACAGCAAATCAAGCTGATCGCCAAGCGCCGTTGCGCCGGTGATGAGCGCCACCGAGATCAGGGCTGCGATCAGGCCGTATTCGATTGCCGTTGCACCGGATTCATCTTTCATCAGGCGGGCGAAAATGGTCTTCATGGAGGTTCTCCTACTTCACGTTGTTGTCAGCACTTCCGCCAACTGTTTGCCGTTGATCGGATACCCTGAAATTATCGGGGGCGAATTGCCATCGGCTTAAGGAAACCGGTTAGCGTGGAGTAAAAGCGTCACCGCTGTTTCTTGGATGAATGCTCCGGAAAGGGATCAGATTAATTGCGCAAGACTAATGTAACCTTTCATTCACCAAAACGCGCCAAGATGCGGGCAGCCATTCGCCATCAGGACGCGCCATGATAACGCCCCTCGCGACCAAGCCGGTCGCCACGCTCACCATTCTCGCAACTGCCCTTATCGGTATTCTTGCTGCCGGGGGTACGGAGGCGGCAGAGCAGATGATGCGTGTCTATATGGATCACGCCCGCGTGCTGAAACTCGACCGGCCGGTGAGCAAGGTGATCATCGGCAATTCGGATGTCGCGGACGCAACGGTCGCGGATTCGAAGACGATCGTTTTGACGGGCCGCAATTTCGGCACGACGAACCTCGTCATTCTCGACCAGGATGGCAACGCCATCGTCGACGAACGCGTCCTCGTGTCGATCGACGAGGGCAACACCGTACGCGTCTACAAGCAGACCACACGCACCGTCTTCTCCTGTTCGCCGAACTGCGAGCGTCACGCCGAACGCAAAGCGGCCACGTCGAGCAGCAATTAAGGCATCGCCGAGACCACTAAAATTCTTCGGGTCTTGGAAAACGATTCTTCAACAGTCGCAGCTTATTCTAGCGCCAATTGCATTAGACGGGGATGCAGGCGAACTCGCATGCACTTTTCCGCATCCCGCTCACGACGTGACATGACGGAACGGCGCAATGTCGATAGAAGTGAAAGCATCCATGGCAAGCCGGCGCGCATCGCGCCACCTCTTTCGCCGCCTGCTCGGTGACAGACGAGGCGGGACCGCAATTGAATTCGCCATCCTGGCGCTGCCGTTCTTCATCGTGGTCTTCGCCTCGATCGAGACATTCGTCGCCTTCACAGGCGAGCAATTGCTGGCGAATGCGACCGACACGCTGGCACGCAGGATCCGCACCGGCGAAATCACCTTCAACCAGGGCAAGTCGACGGACATGACCCAGGCGGAATTCCGCCAAGCGTTCTGCGACGAGATTGCCATCCTGTTGACCTGCTCCGCCACCGAGGTCGACGAGCCGGAAAAGCTTTATCTCGACATCCGCGAAGTTGCCGATCCCTCTCAGTTTCCGGCGGCGGTGCCGCGGGTCGGGTCCGGCGATTCCACCGATCTCGACACCGGCGGCTTTCAGTTCGCGCCGGGAGCCGACAAGGAGTTCACCATGGTGCGTGCCTATTACAGGTGGCAGGTGATCACCGATCTCGTGCGGCCTTATGTTACCAATCTCCGGCCCGCCGGCAGCAGCATGCCGCAGGATTACCTGATGGTGGCAACCGCAACGTTCCGCAACGAGGACTATTGAGGATATGATGGGACGCTCGCATGGAAGGACCCTTGTCCGGCGTGTCCTCGGACGCTTGTGCCGGCTGTCGCGGGATCGCCGCGGCGTCGGTGGCGTGGAATTCGCCCTCGTCGCGCCGCTCTTGATCATGGCCTATATCGGCGCCTTCGAGATCTCGGTCGGCTTCACGGTGCTGCGCAAGGTCGCCCGCGCCTCGAGTACCGTCGCCGACCTCGTCACCCAGGAGTCGAGCGTCGATACGGGCTTCCTCGAAGGAATGAACAACGTCGCGGAAAGCATCCTGGCCCCCTATGTCGGCACGAACTACACGCTGAAGATCACCGGCATACAGGTCACCGGCACAACGACCGGGACCGTCCTCTGGTCGCGCGACCAGGACGGCGGCACACCTTACCCGGCCAATTCCACGACCTCGGTGCCCTCCGATCTCGAGGCGGTAAACGCCTTCATCGTGCGCACCGAACTGATCGTCCCGCACGAACTGCTGCTCTTTTCGCCGGGTCTTTCGAGCAGCGTGAGCACGATCGACCTCACCAAGACCTCCTATTATCGCCAGCGCTTCGGAACGAAGATCGAATGCTCGGGCTGCTGAGGCGTTCGATCCGCTCAATTGCATTGAATTTGACGCCGCGCTATTTCTGCCGGATTGCGCGGGATCGCTCCCGCCGAGTTCGATAACACCGGACCGCGCCCGCGCTCCGGTCCAGCGGGTGTTCAATGGCGCGTGTCTTTCTCTTCGTCCTCGACTCCTTCGGCATCGGCGGTGCACCCGACGCCGAGGCCTTTGGCGATCTCGGCGCCGATACGCTCGGTCACATTGCCGAGTTCTGTGCGGCCGGCGCCGGCGACCGCGCCGGTTTGCGCGAAGGGCCACTGCAACTCCCGAATATGTCGGCGCTCGGGCTTGTCCATGCGGCGCGACTGGCAACCGGACGGGTCCCTGCCGGCATGCCGCTGCCGGAGCGCGTCTACGGCGTCTATGGCGCTGCCAGCGAGATTTCGCGCGGCAAGGACACGCCGTCCGGCCATTGGGAGATCGCCGGCACGCCGGTGATGTTCGACTGGGGCTATTTTCCCGCCGAGGGCGACGCGTTTCCCTCGGAACTCGTCGAGGCGATCTGCCGCGAAGGCGACGTTCCGGGCATTCTCGGCAACTGCCATGCCTCCGGCACCGACATCATCGCCCGCCTTGGCGAAGAGCATATGCGAAGCGGCAAACCGATCTGCTACACCTCGTCCGACTCGGTCTTCCAGATCGCGGCGCACGAGCAGAGCTTCGGGCTCGAGCGGCTGCTGGAGCTCTGCCAGGTCGTGCGGCGGCTCGTCGACGACTACAATATCGGCCGCGTCATCGCCCGGCCGTTCGTCGGCAACAATCCGGGCAATTTCACCCGCACCGGCCACCGCCGCGACTATTCCGTCCTGCCGCCGGAGCCGACGATCCTCGACCGGCTCGATCACGCCGGGCGGACGGTGCACGCGATCGGCAAGATCGGCGATATCTTCGCGCACCAAGGGGTGACCAGGATCACCAAGGCGGATGGCAACATGGCGCTTTTCGACGCCAGCCTGGCGGCCGTCGAAGAGGCGGAGGAGGGCGACCTCGTCTTCACCAACTTCGTCGATTTCGACATGCTCTACGGCCACCGCCGCGACGTGCCGGGCTATGCGGCGGCGCTCGAAGCCTTCGATGCCCGCCTGCCCGATCTCGACCGGCGGCTCCGGCCCGGCGATATCGTCATCCTGACCGCCGATCACGGCTGCGATCCCACCTGGCGCGGCACCGACCATACGCGCGAGCGTGTGCCGGTCTTGATGTTCGGTCCGTCGCTCAGGAGCCGATCCTTCGGCATTGCCGACAGTTTCGCCGATATCGGCGAGACGGTCGCCCGCCATCTCGGCATCGCGCCGGGTCCATATGGGAGAAGCCTTATTTGACCGCACATCTGAAGAAAGCCGAGCTGCATTGCCACATCGAAGGCGCCACGCCGCCGGAACTGGCGTTGCGGCAGGCCCGCAAATACGGCATCGACACCAGCGCCATCATCCGCGACAAGGCCTATGTCTGGGAGGATTTCACCAGCTTCGTGAAATGCTACGACAGCGTCGCTTCGCTGTTTCGCACCGAAGGCGATTATGCGCTGCTTGCCGAGACCTATTTGACGGAGCTTGCCGAAGCCGGAACGATCTACAGCGAGATCATCGTCTCGCCCGACCACGGCAACACGATCGGGCTCGGCGCCGACGCCTATATCGAGGGGCTTGCCGCCGGCATGGAAGCGGCCAGAGCGAAAACCGGCATCGAATCGCGCATGCTTATCACCGGCATCCGCCATCTCGGGCCGGAAGCGGTCGTCAGGACTGCTGAATATGCGGCCATGCTCCAGCACCCGCTGGTGACCGGCTTCAATCTCGCCGGCGAGGAGCGCATGCACAGCGTTGCCGCGTTCGCCCGCGCCTTCGACATCGTTCGCGACGCCGGCCTGGGCCTGACAATCCATGCAGGCGAGCTTTCCGGCGCCTTCAGCGTCCGCGACGCGCTCGACCATGTCCGCCCGTCGCGCATCAGCCATGGCGTTCGGGCGAGCGAGGACAAGGATCTGGTCAAGCGTCTGGCGGATGAGGGCGTTGTGCTGGAAGTCTGCCCGGGCTCGAACATTTCGCTGCAGGTGTTCCCGGATTTCGCCTCGCACCCGCTGCGCCCGCTTTTCGAGGCCGGCGTCCGCGTCACCCTCAACTCCGACGATCCGCCCTTCTTCCACACGTCGCTGGCGCAGGAATACGAGATCGCCTCGCATGTGATGGGCTTTGGTGACAGCGAAATCGACCGGATGACGAAGACGGCAATCGAAGCCGCCTTCGTCGACGAACCGACGCGGCAGAAGCTTTTGTCAGCCTTGCACGTCTAGCGGAGAAGGTGGAGCGATTGCCTCTCACCCTAGCCCTCTCCCCGCAAGCGGGGAGAGGGGACTTAGAGGGCGCGGCAGATCCCTTCTCCCCGCTTGCGGGGAGAAGGTGGCCGGCAGGCCCCGGATGAGTGGCCACCAGACAAGCAAGTTCGACCAACACTCTTGCGACTTTCGCTCTTTCCATGGAAAAGAGGGCGGATATGCCAATTCTCGGGGAAGGTGAAGCCATGGACGGCGTTACAGTGATCGATCATCCGCTGGTGCAGCACAAGCTGACCATCATGCGCAAGAAGGACACGTCGACCGCAGGCTTCCGACGGCTGCTCAAGGAAATCTCGACGCTGCTCTGCTACGAGGTGACGCGTGACCTGGAACTGACGACGGAGCGGATCGAGACGCCGCTGCAGGAGACCGATGCGCCGGTGCTCGAGGGCAAGAAGCTCGTCTTCGCCTCGATCCTGCGCGCCGGCAACGGCCTGCTCGAGGGCATGCTCGAGCTCGTACCCTCGGCCCGCGTCGCGCATATCGGCGTCTATCGCGATCATGAGACGCTGCAGCCGGTCGAATATTACTTCAAGGCGCCGGAAAACCTCAACGAACGCCTCGTCATCGTCGTCGACCCAATGCTCGCGACCGGCAATTCCTCGATCGCCGCAATCGACAAGCTCAAGGCGCGCGGCGCCAGGAACATCCGCTTCCTCTGCCTGCTTGCAGCACCGGAAGGCATCCGCAATTTCAAGGGAGCGCATCCGGACGTGCCGATCTACACGGCCTCGATCGACAGCCACCTGAACGAAAAAGGCTATATCGTGCCGGGTCTGGGCGACGCGGGCGACCGCATGTACGGCACCAAGTAAATCTTTCTTAACCAGACGACCAAGCAAGTGAGGCGCCGCCGGTTTTCCGGCGGCCTTTTTGCGCTGTGTTAGCAATGCTCCGCTCAAGATAGGCCAAACGCGCCCGCTGATCCCCGGAGCCAGGAATGCTGACACGCCTCATTGCCTTTGCCGGCGGACTTGCCGCCATTGCTCTCGTCGTGCCGGACCTCGTATCAAATTATCTCGATCGCGGGGAGTCTAGATCGCCGCCGCAAGCCTCCGCGAGCGCCACGCCGGCGACCGCCCGGTATGCGGGCGGCAAGGCCGTCGTGCTCGAAGCGGATCGCTCCGGCCATTTCGTCGGCACGTTCCGGATCAACGGGCGGTCGGAAGCGGGGCTGGTCGACACCGGTGCAAGCACGATCGCCATCAATGCCTCTGCAGCCCGGCGGTTCGGCATCGCCGTCGGCAATCTCTCTTTCGACGCGCGGGCGCAGACCGCCAACGGAATCGTCGAGGCCGCCCATGTCAGCCTCGACCGCATCGAAATCGGCGGCATATCGCTTCGGAACGTCGAGGCCATGGTCCTTCCGGACAAGGCACTTTCACGCATGCTCGTCGGCATGTCCTTCCTCAGCCGGCTCTCGGCCTACCGCGTCGAGGACGGCGCACTCCAGCTCGTCAGGTAATTTTCGACAGGACCACGGGGCGCGATGCTGGCCGTTCGTCGGCGATCACATAGAGCTCCGCAACCCTGTCTCTCACTGCTTCGGCCTGTTGCCGGTCGGCCGCATGAACGAAGGCGATCGGTTCGCCCTTATCGAGCTTCGTTCCGAGTGGCCTCAAATGGGAAAGGCCGACCCGGTGGTCGATACTCTCGTCCGGGTGGGTACGCCCGCCGCCGAGCGCAATGACCGCCATGCCCAGTTCGCGGGTCTCGCAGGCGGCCAGATAGCCATCGCGATGAGCGGGCACGGCGGCCGCGACCGGCGCCTTCTTGAGATAGGTATCCGACCGGTCGACGAAGTCCGCCGGGCCACCAAGCAGATGCACCATGCGGCCGAAGCGTTCCATCGCAGCCCCGCTTGCAAGAGCGTTCCGCGCCAGCGCCTCGGCCTCCATCTCGTCCGTCGCCACGCCCGCGGCGACGAGCATTTCGGCCGCGAAGGCCATCACCACACGATCAAGCCGCGTCCCCGCCTTCTCGCCGCGCAGAAAAGCGAGACAGTTCTCGATCTCGAGCGCATTGCCGGAGGCATCCGCTAGCGGCTCGTTCATGTCGGTGATCAGCGCCGAAGTCCGCACACCCGCCCCATTGGCGACATCTACGAGCGATTGCGCCAAAATTTCGGTTTCGCCGGGATCAGTCAGTAAGGAACCGTTGCCGAGCTTCACGTCCAGCACCAGCGACTGGAGGCCGGCGGCGAGCTTCTTCGAAAGGATCGAGGCGGTGATCAACGGCACCGAATCGACCGTCGCCGTCACATCGCGGATCGCATAGAGCCGCTTGTCGGCCGGCGCCAGATTGGCGGTCTGGCCGATGATGGCGCAGCCGACTTCGTCGACCACCCTATGAAACAGCGCCGGAGATGGCTCGATATCATAGCCCGGAATGGATTCGAGCTTGTCGAGCGTGCCGCCGGTGTGGCCGAGGCCGCGGCCGGAGATCATCGGTACGGCGGCGCCGCAGGCGGCAACAATCGGCGCCAGCATCAATGAGACGTTGTCGCCCACCCCACCGGTCGAATGCTTGTCGACGACCGGCCGCCCGAGCGCGCTCCAATCGAGTGTTTCGCCGGAATCGCGCATCGCCAGCGTCAGCGCCACGCATTCGTGGCGGTTCATGCCGGAAAACCAGACGGCCATGGCGAAGGCGGCGACCTGCCCCTCGGAGATCGAGCCGTCCGCGACGCCCGTGATGAAGTCGCCTATCTCCGCTCGTTCCAGCTGGGCGCCATCCCTCTTCTTCCGGATCACCTCCTGGGGAAGCATGGGCATATCAGGCTTCGCTCGCAATCATCTCTTGGAGGATCGCTGCCAGCCGCTTGCCGCCGAAGGGTGCCATCTCCTTCGTCTCGCGATGGCTGAGCTCCGTCCGGGTCATGCCGGCGCCGAAATTGGTGATGACCGATGCGGCCACGACCCTCAGACCGAAGAACCGGGCCAGGATCACCTCGGGCACGGTGGACATGCCGACCGCATCCGCACCCAGAATGCGGGCCATGCGGATTTCCGCCGGCGTTTCGAAGCTCGGGCCGGAGAACCACATATAGACGCCGCGCGCCAGCGGAATGTTGAGTCGTTCGGCGGCCTCCTCCATCCCAACAGCAAGTGCCGCGTCATAGGCATTGGTCATGCCGACGAAACGCTCGTCGCTCTCGACGCCGATCAGCGGATTGGCGCCGGAAAAGGCGATGTGATCGGCAATGCGCATCACCGAGCCGGGCGGCATGTCTTCGCGCAGTGATCCGGCCGAATTGGTGAGGATCAGATTTTCGACGCCGATCCGCTTCAGTGTTTCGATCGGACCGCGCATCGCATTGGCATCGCCGCTCTCATAGTAATGAGCCCGGCCGGAAAGGATAACGACGGGGACATCGCCGAGGCGACCGACGACGAGCTCACCCGCATGGCCGGAAACGCTGCTGACCGGGAAGCCAGGTATGTCCGCATAGGCAATGCGGACCGCCTCCGTCACCGCCTCGACAAGCGAGCCGAGACCCGAACCGAGGACGATGCCGTAGCGCGGCGACAGCCCGCCCAATCGCTCACGCAGGAATTCGGCCGCGGCGGTCATCCGAGGATCTCGGTTTCGAAGCTGTGCGGCAGCAGGTCGGAGAGCGCCAGGCTCTTCTTGATGCCCGTCTCGTCGCAGAGATAGATGCGCGTGCTGGCGCCGGAAAATTCCGCCAGCCGCTGCCGGCAGCCGCCGCAGGGTGGGCAAAGCGCGAGCTTCTCGGCGATGACGGCGACCTCCATGATCTTGCGCTGGCCGGCCATCACCATGTGGCTGATCGCCGTCGTCTCGGCGCACCAGCCTTCCGGGAACGACAGGTTCTCGATATTCGCGCCGGTATAGATCTGGCCGTCCTCGGCGCGAATGGCGGCCCCCACCGGAAACTTGGAATAGGGAGCATGCGCCTTTGCCATGGCCTCACGCGCCGCAACGAAAAGTTCGTTCTCCGACATGGGTCTGTCCTTGTTGTTGTGCATGTCGTTATCCCAAAACCGCTGCGCACTTTTGGGCGACATGCATCTTTGTTTCATGCATGTCGTTGTCCCAAAACCGCTGCGCACTTTTGGGCGACATGCATTAGCGCTCCTTCACATAGGGCACGCCGCCGGCCTTGGGCGGTATCGCCTTGCCGATGAAGCCGGCCAGCAGGATGACGGTCAGGATATAGGGCAGCGCCTGCATCAATTGTACCGGGACCTGGCCGACAAGCGGCAAAGGCGTGCCCTGCAGGCGGATGGCGAGCGCATCGAGGAAGCCGAAGAGCAGGCAGGCGAGCATGACGTTCTTCGGCCGCCATTTGGCGAAGATCAGCGCCGCGAGCGCGATATAGCCCTTGCCCGCCGTCATGCCCTTGACGAAGCCGGCGGTCATCGCCAGCGACAGATAGGCGCCGGCAAAGCCGCAGAGAATGCCGCAGCAGATGACCGCGCGGTATCTGAGCCAGATCACCGAAATGCCGGCGGTGTCGACCGCGCCGGGATTCTCGCCGACGGCCCTTAGCCGGAGCCCGAAGCGGGTGCGGTAGAGGATCCACCAGCTTGCCGGCACCATGATGAAGGCGAGATAGGTAAGCAGGAAATGACCGGAGAGCAGATCCGCATAGATCGGCCCGAGGATCGGCACGTCGCGGATCGCGTCCGCGCCAGGAAGATTGATCGTCTGGAACCTGGCGCCCTCGGCGAGCGCCGGCGTGCGGCCGCCCTGGCGGAACCAGGCCTCGCCGAGGATCACCGTCGAACCGGCGACGATAAAGTTGATTGCCACGCCCGAGACGATCTGGTTGCCACGCTGAGTGATCGAGGCATAGCCGTGCACCAGCGACAGCACCACCGAGATGAGGATCGCCGCGAGAAGCCCCATCCAGACCGACTGGGTGACGGCGGCGACGGCACCGGCCGCAAAGGCGGCGCCGAGCATCTTGCCTTCAAGCCCAATGTCGAAGACGCCGGCCCGCTCGGTGAAGAGACCGGCGAGCGCGGCAAAGACCAGCGGCACGGAGACGCGGATCGTCGATTCGAGGAGCACGACGAGGACGTGGAAGAAATCCATGGCTTCAG
Source organism: Sinorhizobium sp. BJ1 (assembly GCF_002531555.1). Taxonomy (NCBI): domain Bacteria; kingdom Pseudomonadati; phylum Pseudomonadota; class Alphaproteobacteria; order Hyphomicrobiales; family Rhizobiaceae; genus Sinorhizobium; species Sinorhizobium sp. BJ1. Next base: position 14,274 of record NZ_NWTH01000039.1, on the reverse strand, counting down.
GCCCCCTTGGTCTGGACGACGGCGGCCGCACGCTGGCCGCGCATCGCGAAGGCGCGGGTGATCGCCGGGCGGAACATGTTTTCAAGCGCGCCGGCGAAGAGGATGACGAGGCCCTGGATGATGACAATCATGTCGCGCGAGATCGACGGCATCTCGAAGGCGATCTCGGCGCCGCCCTGGTAGAGGACGCCGAAGAGGATCGCCGCGGGGATGATGCCGCCCGGATGCGAACGACCCATCAGCGCCACGGCGATGCCGACGAAGCCGGCACCCTGCACGAAATCGAGCTGCATGCGGAACTGCTCGCCCATGATCGGGTTCAGCGCCATCATGCCGGCGAGGCCGCCGGAGATCATCATGGTGATGACGGTGATGCGGCTTTCGCGAATGCCGGCGTAGCGCGCCGCCGACGGGCTGTGACCCATGGTGCGCATTTCGTAGCCGAGCTTGGTGCGCCAGATCAGCACCCAGACGCCGAAGGCGGCGGCGAGCGCCAGCAGGAAGGAGATGTTGAAGGGCGCGGTTCCGACATTGAGGCCGAAGATCGACAGCAGCCAGTCGAGCTTCGGCAATTGCCCGCCCTCGGCAAAGGTTCGCGTCTGCGGCGCCATCGACCCGAGCGGCTTCAGGACGCGCGTCAACAGGTAGACCATCAGGCTCGAGGCGATGAAGTTGAACATGATGGTGGTGATGACGATGTGGCTGCCGCGCTTGGCCTGCAGCCAGCCGGGCAGGAATGCCCAGATCGCGCCAAAGAAGACCGAGCCGAGGATGGCGAGCGGAAAGACCACATACCAGGGCATCACCTGATCGAGCCACAGGCAGGCAAGCGCCACGCCAATACCGCCGACATAGGCCTGGCCCTCGCCGCCGATGTTGAAGAGCCCGGCATGAAAGGCAACGGCGACGGCAAGCCCCGTAAAGATGAAGGTCGTCGCGTAGTAGAGCGTGAAGCCGATATACTCGCCGCGGCCGAAGGCGCCGTTGATCAGGTGGTATGCGGCCTCGAACGGATTTTCGCCGACGAGCAGCACGACAAGACCGGCGACGACGAAAGCGACGGCAAGGTTGATCAGCGGGATCAGGCCATATTCGACCCAGCCCGGGAGCTTGGCGTAAGGTGTGCTCATTCAGCTGCCTCCATGCGGCCTTCGACGCCGGCCATCAGGAGGCCGAGCTCGCCCTCGGTCGCCTCCGGGCTGCGCTCGCCGACGACGCGGCCGGCAAACATCACGAGGATCCGATCGGAAAGGGAGCGTATCTCGTCGAGCTCGACGGAGACGAGCAGCACGGCCTTGCCCTGGTCGCGCATCTCGATGATCCGCTTGTGGATGAACTCGATCGCGCCGACATCGACGCCGCGCGTCGGCTGACCGATGATCAGCACGTCGGGTCCGCGCTCCATCTCGCGGGCCAGGACGATCTTCTGCTGGTTGCCGCCGGAGAAATTGGCGGTCTTCAGCCGCGCATTCGGCGGGCGAATGTCGTATTTGGCGATCTTCTCCTCGGCATCCTTGCGGATCGCGTCGATGTCGAGGAAGGCGCCCTTCAGGTAACGCGGGTCGTTGTGGTAACCGAGGATGGCGTTCTCGCTCTCCTCGAATTTGAGAACGAGCCCGACGTGATGCCTGTCTTCCGGGACGTGCGCGAGCCCGCGGTTCCTGAGGTCGGCAGGATCCCTATGGCCTGTCACGTCGACGGACCTGCCGTTCAGCAGCACCGTTCCGGAGGTTGCCTTGCGGATGCCGGCGATCGCCTCGAGTAGCTCCGACTGGCCGTTGCCGGCGACACCGGCAATGCCGACGATCTCGCCGGCCCGCACCTCGAAGGAGACGTCGTCGACCATGGTCACGCCGCGGCTGTCCTTGACCGTCAGATCTTGCACCGCGAGCTTCACGTCGCCGGGGCTCGCCTCCCCCTTCTCGACGCGCAGCAGCACGCGGCGGCCGACCATGAGTTCGGCAAGTTCCTCGACCGAGGTCTCGCGCGTCATGCGGGTCGCGACCATCTCGCCGCGGCGCATCACCGAGACCTCGTCGGTGATCGCCATGATCTCGCGCAGCTTGTGGGTGATCAGGATGATCGTCTTTCCCTGCGCCTTGAGCTGACCGAGAATTCGGAAGAGATGGTCGGCCTCGGCCGGCGTCAACACGCCTGTCGGTTCGTCGAGAATGAGGATATCGGCCCGGCGATAGAGGGCCTTGAGGATTTCCACCCGCTGCTGGAGGCCAACCGGCAGCTCCTCGATCAGCGCATCCGGATTGACCTCGAGCGCATATTCCTTCTCGAGCCGTTTCAGTTCCCGGCGCGCCTTGGCGATGCCCTTGTTGAGGATCTGGCTGTCTTCGGCGCCGAGCATGACGTTTTCGAGCACGGTGAAATTCTCGACCAGCATGAAATGCTGGTGCACCATGCCGATGCCGACGGAGATCGCCGTGTTCGGGTCGCGGATGGAGACCGGCTTGCCGTCGACGAAGATCTCACCGCTATCGGCTTGGTAGAAGCCGTAGAGGATCGACATCAGCGTCGATTTGCCGGCGCCGTTTTCGCCGATGATGCCGTGGATCGTGCCTTTGCGAACCTTGAGATTGATGTCCTTGTTAGCGTGGACCAGACCGAAGCTCTTGTCGATCCCGCGCAATTCGATGGCAATATTATCCATATTGGCCTGCGATCCCCTTTTTGCCCGCTTCGGCCTGCCCCAAGACCGTGCCGGCAATTTTTTACCATTTGGTATAAGTTTATCATCGATTTTCCGGCACGAAAGCCTCAAATCGCGATTTCCTTATACTCTCATCGGATCGCCGATGAGAGTCCAGCATGAATATGCACAGGCATATGAGGGGTCAGGGGTCCTAGGCTCTTGCCAGCGAAAGGCAAAATTCCTCAGGGTTCGACCGGCGTTCGCAACAGTCTCAGCGCATTGATCGTCACCAGGACGGTGGCGCCGGTATCGGCCAGGATCGCCGGCCAGAGGCCGGTCACGCCGGCAACGGTCGTTACGAGAAAGACGCCCTTGAGGCCGAGCGCTATCGCGATGTTCTGGTAGATATTGCGCATCGTCTGCCGCGACAGCCTCACCATCGCGGCAATATCCGTGACGCGCCCATGGAGGCTGGCGGCATCGGCCGTCTCGAGCGCCACGTCGGTGCCGCCGCCGACCGCAATGCCGACATCCGCAGCTGCCAGAGCCGGCGCGTCGTTGATGCCGTCGCCGACTTTGGCGACCACGTAGCCATCGCTCTTCAATTCGCAGATGATGCGCTGCTTGTCTTCCGGGAGGAGTTCGGCGCGCGCCTCGATCCCGAGCCGGCCGGCGATCGCCTCCGCCGTGCGCCGGTTGTCACCCGTGAGCATGATCACGCGAAGGCCGCGCTCCGCAAGCGCCTTCACGCCCGTCGCCGCATCGGTGCGCGGCTCGTCGCGCATGGCGAGCGCCCCGGCCGCGCGCCCGTCGGCGATCAGCACCGAAACGGTCTTGCCCTGGCCGTGCAGGGCGGTCACCTGCGCCTTTTGCTCCGCCGTCAATGGCGCGCGGCGGTCAGCCTCCTGCGGCGAGCCGAGGAAGAGGTCCGAGCCTGCCACCCAGCCGTTGACACCCTTGCCGCCGAGGGCCTTGACGTCGGTTGCGGTCGGCAATGCGGCTCCATCGGCCTCGGCACGCGACAGGATCGCCTGCGCCAGCGGGTGGCTGGAGCCCTGTTCGAGGGCGGCCGCATGGCTGAGGACGTCCACTTCGGCTCGGTCGAACCCAAGGATATCCGTCACCAACGGCCTACCTTCGGTGAGCGTGCCGGTCTTGTCGAAGGCGACGGCGGTGACCTTGCCGATGTTCTCGAGCACGGCGCCGCCCTTGATGAGCAGGCCGTGGCGCGCGCCGGCCGAGAGGCTCGCGGCGATCGCCGCCGGTGTGGATATCACGAGCGCGCAGGGGCAGCCGATCAGCAGGAGGGCGAGGCCCTTGTAGAGCCACTCCTGCCAGAGGCCGCCGAAGAAGAGCGGCGGGACGATCGCAACCAGGGCGGCGATCAGGGCCACGGCCGGCGTATAGGTGCGGGAGAAGCGGTCGATAAACCGTTCCGTCGGCGCTTTCATCTCCTGCGCCTCCTCGACGAGTCTGATGACGCAGGCCATGGTGTTGTCGGCGGCCGCGGCGGTGACGCGCAGCCGCAAGGCGCCATCGCCATTGACCGTACCGGCAAAGACGGCGTCGCCAGGCCCCTTCAGGACAGACGCGCTCTCGCCGGTCACCGGCGCTTCGTCGACGCCGCTCTCGCCGGTCAGGACCACGCCGTCGGCGGCGAACCGGTCGCCGGGGCGGACAAGAATGATGGCGCCCACCGGCAGGCTCTCCGCCGGAACCTCGATCATGCGGCCCTCCGCCTCCATGAGCGCCGTTTTCGGCACAAGCGCCGTCAGCGCTTCAATGCTCGCCCGCGCCTTGCCGGCAGCGATCCCTTCGAGGAGTTCGCCGATCAGGAAGAGAAACACGACCATCGCCGCCTCTTCGCCGGCGCCGATGAAGACGGCGCCAACCGCCGCGATGGTCATCAGCATCTCGATGGAGAACGGCGTCCCGGCGAGAGCGGCCATGACCGCTCGTCTGGCGATCGGCAGCAGGCCGACAAGCATGGCAAGTGTAAATATCCACGGCTCGGTCACAGGAAAGAGCTTTCCGACGCCGTAGGCCCCGGCGAGCGCGACGCCGCAGGCAACCGTCAGCCTGCCCTTTCTCGTTCTCCACCATGACTCCGCTCGGCGCACATGGTTCGCCGCCGCGCCTACTTGCGAGGGATGGTCCGAGTGTGCGGGCCGAACATCATGTGAGTGCCCATGGCCGCGATCATCACCCGCCACGTCATGGGCATGCGCATGGGCGCAGCAAGCATGCTCGCCAGGAGGCGACGCTCCTTGTGACACTTCGCCGGCCAGTGGCATGAGCCCGTAACCAAGCCCGACCAACTTGCGCACGATTGCCGGGCCGATATTGTCGTGGTCGGCATGCCGGACCGTCATCGTGGCCGCAGTCACCGAGACACTGACCTCCTCGACACCAGCGACCCGCCTGACGGCGGTGTCGATCTTCGCGGCGCAGGACGCGCAATCCATGCCTTCGACGCGATATCTGCTTTCCCGAACCGGACCTGTCATGCGTTGCTCCTCTTAGCTTCAGAGCAGGCTACAACCTCTAGCGACTAGAGTTACAAGCGAGAATGCCATAGTGCGGCGTAACTGGCGGGTCTGCGAGCGCGCCACAGCTATGGCGCTGAGAGCTTCTGCTGTCCGAGCGGTGGAGTCGGTCGACACGAAGACCAGCGTTTCCGCGCAAACTTCCAGAACCCCTAATTTCTAGTTGCAAAAGCAATGCAACTATGTATGTTCATCTTCGCTATGGTACAACCTCTGACGCTCGGTGATCACACTCGTAACGTTTGCGGCCGCATTGCCGTGCCATGGCTTTTTTTTCAGGCCTCGAGATCAAGAATCGCCCTGACCGGTACCGGTCAGGGCATCCCGCATGGGACCATCCTGACTCCGTCGTGCCGGTCAGGAAGAGTACCGACTGCCCGGCTGCCGGGGAACTGCCACGAACCAACGCGATTTGCACCGATGAGCGCTTTCGAACGAGTGATTGGCCAGGAGCTGGCACCGTACCTCCGATCAGTCGGCTTTCTGAGACATGGCCAGACTTGGAATCGGCGTACGGACGGCGTCGTGCAGGTCATTTCCGTACAGCGGTCGATGAACAATACAGAGCTCGATTCCCCTTCACGGTCAATATCGGCGTGACCCCCGGCACCCGGCCGACAAAGGCCAGAGTTGCGGAACATGACTGCAGGGCTCGCCAGCGCATCGGCTTTCTGCGCCCGGAGCGGCAGGATCATTGGTATCGCTATCAGCCGAAGGACGCGGCGAGCGTCCAGCTCGCGGTCGCGGAAGCCCGTGCAGACATAGAAGCTTACGCGCTGCCCTACCTCTCTCAAACGTCAGGCAAGTTTCCATGGCTGTTGCTACAGGCAACGCCGGTGATGCAAGCACATGCGGGGGTCTGGAAGGCATTCGACGGTCTCAGGCGGCGGATCATTCGTCTTTTGCCGTCAAAGAGGGCGTCTGGTCGGTAGCCCAAGCAACGGGCGGTGCCGTCCAAGCTGCGGCCGCGACCGGTGGCTGACGACCGAGTCGCAACGGCGATCACGTTGGCGAATACAACGGGATCGCCTTTCGCTTACAGCGTTACTCGTGAATCGTGTAGGAACCCAGCTTGCAGAGATCCTGCTTGTCTACCGTCGTCTCGAGATTGGAGTTCTCGTCGAACTCAAAACGCATGTCGTACTCGCACACGTCGCGGCCATCCGCGATCGTAAGCTCGATCGTTTCGCCCGGTTCCAAAACCTGGCTGCCGAACACGTCATCTTCCCATTCCTCGACCCCGACCGGCGACGTATGGAAACGAACGAGCGTCGCGCCTGTGTCGTGTTTCAACGTGAAGGTCAGGTCTTCGGCCGAAGCCGCCGATGAGAATGCGATGGCCCCCATGGTGACGGCAGCCAAAACAAATTGCTTCATGAAGTAAGTCCCCTGCCCGGAATTGAGCCCGCGTACACTACGCACGACGGGCAGGGCTACAACCTCTTTCCAGCTTCCCGCCGTTGGCTCACCAAAAATGGTGCTCTCGCGATATAAGCCTGGGCCGTTCATGTTCCAGAGATGACTCCTTCCGATATGCTTCCTGTGCTATGTTTCCGCCTTGTGCTTCCTTGCGGAGGGAAAGCAATATGGAAGCTCTCGCAATCTTCGCACGAAACTGCATTTTCGCTGTTTTCTCCGGCTGCATGCTTCTCTCGTCTCCGGTGGCGGCCGAAGAGGCGGCCGATGTAGCGACCGGGACGCGGCTCGCCGAATTGCTCAGGGCAGCCCGCAACGTCCTTTCGAATTATCAATCGCTCATCAATGATCCGGCCGTCGCAGACAAGCATCTCGACGGCGAACGTTTCACGGCCGAGGCGATCGCCCTCTATGGCAAGCGCACCGGCGGTCAATTGATCTCCAGCGATCTGGCGGAGCGCGATCGCAAGTTGCTCCAGGCACAGGTCGATGCCATGCGCGAGGTGATCGACGAGCATCAGGACGACATAAACCGGCCCGGGATCGCCTTTAAGGGTTTCGTTCCGGCCGTCTTTGCGCGCCTGATGAACGAGAAATTCGCCGCCAAGGTGGGAAACGAGGCGCTGGTCCGCGTCACTGCGCCGGAGGTCCTGGTGCGTAACCGCAAGTCGCTTCCCGACGCCTGGGAGGCGAAGGTCATCGAGGAGGTCTTTCCGGATCCGCAGAGACCCAAGGGGGACAGCTATACGGAATTGACGACGGTGAACGGCCGCCCTGCCTTTCGCATGCTGCTGCCGGAATATTACACCGAATCCTGTCTTACCTGTCATGGCGTGCCGAAGGGCGAAATCGACGTCACCGGCTATCCGAAAGAGGGCGGTAAAGCGGGTGACCTCGGCGGTGCGATCAGCATCGTCTTGTTCCAATGAGCGCGCTGGGAGAGCAGGTGCGGCCGGTCGTTGTCCCGGCGCCGGCCAAGAGGTTTGCCGGCCGGCTTGCCAACCTGCCGATCTCGGCCCGCGTCGCAACACTGACCGCCGCCGGCCTGATCAGCCTTGTCCTCTCATCGGTCTTTCTCACCCAGGCACTCCACCGCAGCGCCGAGCGCATGGCCGACACCCAGGAATTGTTCGACCGCGCCGCATCGGCGGCGGCGGCGCATGTCGCCTTCGGCGATCTCAGATACTGGCTGACCGATCTCTCCGTCAGCCTGCTGATGAATTCGCAGCGCAACGCGGAGCAGGCCCGCGAACGCCTGCAGGTGCAGCTGGAGCGCCTTGCCAAGCACTCTCCCGACGCCGTCAGAGAAATCCGCACGGAAATCGACGCCTATGTAGAGACGGCGCTGCAGGCAACGGAAAGCTACACCCAGGACAACCGCATTCTCGGCAACACCTTGTTGGCGGAGGCACGCACCCACAGCGGCCATGTCGATGCGAATCTCAACAGGCTGGTCGAGCAGGTCAAGGCCGATGCCGAGGCCGCCCGCAGCGAGGTCGTGGCGCAGACGCAGAAGACGGCCACCACCGCGGCCATCCTGGTCGGCGGCGTCGTCCTGATCGGCTCGCTTCTGACACTCCTCGTGCTGCGCTCGATCGTCGGTCCGCTCCGGCGCCTCAATCGGGTGATCGGCGACCTGACGGAAGGCCGCTACGACGTCGAGATCCCTCAGGAGGGCGGCGACGAATTCGGAGCCATGGCGAAAACGCTTTCGCTCTTCCAGCAAAACGCCATCGAAAAGAAAAAGCTCGAAGACGAGGCAGAGCGGCAAAGGCGGACGATCGCCGCGGCACTCGAGGCGATCTCCGACGGATTTGTCCTCTATGATCCGGATGACAAGATCCTCGTCGCCAACAGCAAATATTGCGAGATTTTCCCAAGCCACAAACCGAACGAGCTTCGCGGTAAGAGCTTCCGCGAGATCCTGCAACAGAACGTCGCAAGAGGGCAGGTGGACCTCGAAGGCAAGGCGCCGCAAGAGTGGATCGAGGAACGCCTGCGCCTCCACCGCGATCCGGCCGGTCTCGCCGACGAGAGGCGGTTCGGCGACAAATGGGTGCGCATCACCAAGCGCAAAATCCCCGACGGCGGGACGGTCGCCGTCTATACGGACATCACCGAACTCAAGCAAAGACAGGTCGAGCTCGAGCGGGCCAAGAGCAATGCCGAGGCGGCAAGCGAGGCCAAGAGCCGCTTCCTCGCTTCGATGAGTCACGAATTGCGCACGCCGCTGAATGCGATCATCGGATACAGCGAGATGCTGATAGAAGAGGCACGTGATCACAACGAAGACGAGCTGGTCCCGGACCTCGAGAAAATTGCCTCGGCCGGCCGGCATCTTCTGTCGCTCATCAACGACATCCTCGACCTTTCGAAGATCGAGGCGAACAAGATGGAGGTCTTCCTCGAAACCTTCGATGTCGCCGCGCTGCTGAGCGACGTGAAAGCCACTGTCGCACCGCTGATGGCGAAGAACCGCAACGAGTTCGTGCAGGATCTCGACGGCGATCTTGGAGAAATGCACTCCGACCAGACGAAGCTGCGCCAGAATCTCTTCAACCTCTTGAGCAATGCGGCGAAGTTCACCAATGACGGCCGGGTCACGCTTTCAGCTCGGCGGGAGGGGCGAGCGGACGGCGATTGGCTCGTCTTCAAGGTATCGGATACCGGCATCGGCATGACGCCGGAACAGCAGGACCGGCTTTTCAACGCCTTCACGCAGGCCGATGCTTCCACCACCCGCAACTACGGCGGCACCGGCTTGGGCTTGAGTATCACCCGCAGTTTCAGCCGTATGATCGGCGGCATCGTCAATGTCGAAAGCGAGGTCGGAAAGGGCTCGGTCTTCACCATGGAAGTGCCGGCACTGTGCAAGTGGGAGACTGAAGAGCCACGGGCGGCCGAGCCATCGCAGATCATCCAGCCGGGCCGCACGGCCCTGATCATCGACGACGACCCGGCGGCCCGCAACCTGATCGCAAAAGCGCTCGCGGAAGCAGGTCTTGCCTCGATGCAGGCAGCAAGCGGAGCGGAAGGAATAGCGGTCGCCCGGGAGTATCGGCCCGACGCCATCATTCTCGACATCATCATGCCGCGCCAGGACGGCTGGTCGGTGCTGCGCACGTTGAAGAGCGACCCTGAACTCTGCACCATCCCCGTGATCCTGGCGACAATCCTGGCGGATCGCGAGCTCGGCCTCTCGCTCGGCGCGGTCGAATACCTGACCAAACCGATCGACACCGATAAGCTGATCCGGACAATCGAGGCTTGCGGGGGCGGAAACCGCGACGTGCTGGTCATCGATGACGATCAGGCTTCCCGCGACTTCCTGCGGCGCATTCTGGTGAAGAGGGATTGGAAGGTTCACGAGGCAGGCGATGGCATCCGCGGTCTCGAAGTGATGAAACGGCTTCTGCCGCGCCTGGTCCTGCTCGACCTGCTGATGCCGGAAATGGACGGATTCCAGACGCTCAGCGAGATGCAGAGGATCCCGGAGCTGCAGAACATTCCGGTCGTCGTGGTCACGTCGAAGGACCTCTCGGCAAACGAGTTGCGGTGGCTGCGCGAACGGGCGGTCGCCGTCGTGAACAAAGGTGCAAACAGCAGGTCGCAACTGGTCGAGGCGCTCGAGCGCCAGATCGCATCGCGTGAAACGGCCGCCCAAGCCGGCGGCAGCGGCTGAAGCCTACAACGCTCGTGCAACCTTGCGGCAAGCCGGAGGAGACCGGAAATGACGAGAATCCTTCTGGTGGAAGACAATGAAATGAACCGCGACATGCTTTCGCGGCGGCTGTCTCGGCGCGGCTTCGACGTGCTCATTGCGGAAAACGGCAAGGCGGGCGTCGAGCTCGCCGCTTCCGAAAGGCCCGATCTGATCCTGATGGATATGAGCCTGCCGGTCATGGACGGCTGGGAAGCGACCAGGCAGATCAAGGCCAACCCGCTCACCTCTACGATCCCGGTCATCGCGCTGACTGCGCACGCCATGGCGAGTGATCGGGACCTGGCGCTCGATGCCGGCTGCGACGACTATGACAGCAAGCCGGTCGACCTGTCGCAGCTTGTCCGAAAGATCGAGCAGTTGCTCACCACATCCAATTGAGTGGCGTTTGAAAATGAGTGTCGGTAACGAATTCCAGCGTCAAGCCTTGGCCACCCACGTGGCGCAGCGGATGGCCGGCCCAGCACAGGCGATCCTCGGATTTCAGGAGCTGTTGCTCGAACAGGCGCGGGACCTCGGCTTGGCACATATGCTGGCCGATCTGGAGCGGATCGGCGCTGCCGCGACACAATTGAATGGTCTGATCGATCGCCTGATCGATGACCAGGCGAACTGTCCGGAGAGAGACGAAGCCGGGGCGGAGGCACGGTTGCGGCACAATCTGCGCACGCCGCTAAATGCCATTATCGGCTATTCCGAAATGATTCTCGAAGAGGCGGGAGACTTGCACCCGCACACGCTGAAGGAGGATCTCGGCGTGATACTGACGGCGGCGGCCGAGCTTTTGAAGCAGGTCGACGCCATCGCCGGTCTTTCGCGCGGGGCGGCCATCGAGGCGCTTCAGCCAAGGGATCAGGCGGGGCTCGACGCAGCCGAACTGGAGCGGCTCCTGTTCAAGACCGGGCATGATGCCTGGCCGGATCAGGGCGGCAGAATTCTCGTCGTCGATGACGTCGCCAGCAATCGCGACCTCCTCTCCCGCCGCCTGCGGCGCGAGGGCCATCGTGTCGCCGTCGCCGATTCCGGCCTCTCGGCGCTTGCGAGACTGCAGGAGGGGGAGTTTGACCTCATCCTGCTCGATATCCTGATGCCGGACATGAACGGCATCGAAGTCCTTTCGCGGCTGAAGGCGGAAGACCGCTGGCGGCACATCCCGGTGATCATGATATCGGGCCTGAACGAAGTGGCCGCGGTGGCCCGCTGCATCGAAGCGGGAGCCGATGACTATCTGACGAAGCCGTTTAATCCGATCCTGCTTCGGGCGCGCATCAACTCCACCCTCGAAAAGAAGCGCTGGCTCGACCGCGAGCACCGCTATCTTGAGCAGATCCAAACGGAGAAGCGGCGCGCCGATGACCTTATCCACGCGATCCTACCAGACCAGATCGTTGCCCGATTGCAGGGCGGCGAGGAGATCATCGCCGACCGCTTCGAAGAGGTGTCGATTCTGTTTGCCGATATCGTCGGCTTCTCGCCCATCGCGGCAAGGCTGCCGCCGTCCGATCTGGTCAGGCGACTGGATAGTATGTTCAGCAAGTTCGATCTGCTGACCGAGCAGCATGGCGTGGAGAAGATCAAGACCATCGGCGATGCCTATATGGCTGCCTGCGGGATCCCGGAGCCTTCGGCGGATCACGCCGACAGGATCGTGGCTCTCGGGAAATCGATGCTGGAATCGTTGCAGGATACGGCCCCCGACGGCGACCGCTTCCGGGTTCGCATCGGAATCCATTCGGGGCCGGTCGTCGCCGGACTGATCGGCCGGCTTCGCTTCGTCTACGACGTCTGGGGAGAAACGGTCAACATTGCGAGTCGCCTCGAATCCCAGGGCGTTCCCGACAGCGTGCAAATCTCGGAAGCGACCAGGCGTGCCTTGCACGGCCGATGGGCGCTGGAGCCCCGTTGCGCTCTCGACCTGAAGGGCAACGGCAGAATCGAGACCTATCTCGTTCGATAGGCCTGACGCCCGGCGCCGGCTCGTTGCGAAGGGAGACTTGGCGCCCGCCGGCGATCCCCGCAGTCTGCTGCCGCTCAATAAGAGTGCGCCGAGCCTCAGCAGCCCGGCGCTTGGGCGGCATTTCCCTCATCCCACCTTGGGCTCGACCGGCTCCCAAATACTTATTCTGCGAGTTTCGGGCATCAGATACAGGGCGAGCAGGAAGCATACGGCGGGCACCATGATCGGGTAGATCAGCGCATAGCCGATGCTACCGGTGGCGGCGAAAGCCGCCGAGGTGACGAAGGGCACCAGTCCGCCGCCCCACCCGTTGCCGATGTGATATGGCACCGATACCGACGTGTACCGGATCCGGCCGGGAAAATATTCTGCCAGGAACGCCCCGACCGGCCCATAGACCATTCCGACATAGCAAACCAGGATGAAGATGATGAGGATCGCGGTCGGGTAATTGATGTTTTCAGGCTGCGTGACTGTGCCCAGCCACAGATACAGCGGGTAATAAGTGATCGCCGCAAGCAGCATGCCTCCGAGGATCACCGGCTTGCGGCCGATAATGTCGGACAGCCAGCCGAAGAAGATCAAGCTCGGCGTCGCAAGCAGCAGCGCTGCACCGACGATATAGGCGGAGTTCAGCGGGTCCACCTTGGAAACCTGCTGCAGGAAGTACAAGGCCCAGAACTGGCCGCTGTACCAGACCACCCCCTGCCCGATCAGCACGATGGTGGCGATGCCGACATATTTGATGTTGGAACTGAGGAAGGCCTCTTTCCAGGGATTCTGGGTCATCTGCCCCTTGGCCTTGATCTCCGCAAAGATCGGTGTCTCCTGGAGCTGAAGCCGGATGTAGATTGCGATGCCGACCAGCAGGAACGACACCAGGAACGGAACGCGCCACGCCCATGCGTCGAACACTTCATTGCCGAAATAGGTGCGCGTCGCGATGATCACGGCGAGCGACACCACGATCCCGAGGGTCGGAGAGGTCTGAAGCCAGCCGGTGTAGTAGCCGCGCCGTTCATCGGGCACATGCTCGGCGACATAGGTGATAGCGCCGCCATATTCGCCGCCGAGGCACAGGCCCTGAATCATCCGCAGGGCGAAGAGGAGGAATGCCGCGGTCAGGCCGATCGCCTCGTAGGTCGGGATCAGACCGATCGCGCCAGTGCCCAAGCCCATTCCGCTGAGGGTGATGAGGAAGGTATATTTGCGGCCGACCCGATCGCCCATCCAGCCGAAGAGAAATGCCCCCAGCGGGCGGATCAGGAAGCCTGCGGTGAACAGCGCAATCGTGCTCAAGAGCGCCGCGACCGGGTGTGACTGTTCAAAGAACTTGACCGACAGAACGGCGGCCAAGCTGCCGAAAATATAGAAGTCATACCATTCGATGATATTTCCCACCGAGGCGGCAATGATCACGCGGCGGAAATCCTTCGGGACTTGGATAGCCATGTTTCTTCCTCCCGTTGCATCACATGGCCCCCACAATTTTTCAGTATTTTAGCACGAAAACTGCACGTTAAAAGAGCTCTGCTCCGGCAACAACAGATCTCTGAAGTAACGACTTGTCGCGAAAGCTCGACTTTGCCAAGCCTGGGGCGACGATCGCAAGTTCTGACTTACATCGATACATGGTGCGAATGACGACTTCCCCATGCAGAGCGACGTGGAGATTCGAACTTTGCGACGGACACACATCTGTCGCGAATCTCGTCCGACTTCATTTGCAAAAGCTGTTCTGCTGCGGACAACAACGTGCAGCGCTTCAGTGCTACAGACTATTTGGGGAGGCTGACAGACGCGCGGCGTTACGGGTGTCCTGCACTCGGTGACGCAGCGTGGCAGTGGCGAGTTCGGTGTGTGCGTTGGGCGGTAAAAGCAAAAGGCCCGCCTGGGATGATCCGGGCGGGCCTTGTTGTTGTCTTGGATTGGTTGCGGGGGCAGGATTTGAACCTGCGGCCTTCAGGTTATGAGCCTGACGAGCTACCGG
>NZ_NWTH01000038.1:0-53573 GCF_002531555.1 Sinorhizobium sp. BJ1 | reverse complement strand
TCAGACCGTGTGCGCGTCACCCAGATCCACGGCAGCAGGCGTTTCCACACAGCCTCGGTGGGATGATGGGCGGCATGATGGGTGGCGGCGGTGGAATGATGGGCATGGGCCACGACGCGGTTTGGACGATCAACGGCCAGTCGATGACCGGCGACGGCCATGCCGGCATGGAACCCGCCCTCGTCTTCGAGCGGGGCCGCAGCGTCCTGCTGGAACTGCGCAACGAGACCGCCTGGTGGCATCCGATGCACTTCCACGGGCATAGCCTCAGGGTGCTGAGCCGCAACGGCAAGGCCGTGCCATATCGCCAATGGCAGGACACCGTGCTGATGGGCCCGAAGGACGTCGTCGAGGCCGCCTTCGTCGCCGACAACCCCGGCGACTGGATGTTGCACTGCCATGTCATGGATCACCAGATGGCCGGCATGATGGCCGTGCTGCGCGTCGCCTGAACCAAACAGAACAAGGAGAACCGAAATGAATCCTTCGATCCGCTTCGCCAGTCTCGCCGCTCTCATCGCCTTCGCCTCGCCGGCGCTTGCCGATCCGCTGCAGGCGACGCTCTATAAGAACCCGCAGTGCGGCTGCTGCGAGGGCTATGCTGCGTATCTCCGCGACAACGGCTTCAACGTTGACGTCAAACCGACCAACGACCTTCTCGAGATCAGCCGAAAGGCCGGCCTGCCGGAAGACATGCAGGGCTGCCACACGATGTTCGTCGAGGGCTATGTTGTCGATGGGCACGTGCCGGTGAACGTCGTCCGCAAGCTGCTCAAGGAGAAACCCCCGATCGCTGGCATAACGTTGCCTGGAATGCCTATGGGCTCGCCCGGAATGGCAGGCACCAAGACCGAACCATTCGTGATCTACACCGTGCCGAAGGACGGCAAGGCACCTGAGGTCTACACGACGGAATGACCAAGATGAACACCGACACAGCGAGGACCTCTGCGCCGTCGGCCATGCGCCGTCGGTCGCTTCTGCTGCTGGGTGTCATGGGCTTCGCTGGATTTGGAGGCGTCGCTCTCTTTCTCCGCGCCTCTGTCGGTCCAGAACCCGAGGGTGTCCCCAAGGGCTTCGTGCTGAACGATACGCCGAAGCCCATTCCGGATGTTCTGTTCACCGACGGCGACGGACAGCCTCGCACGCTCGCGGATTTCCGCGGCAAGGTCGTTCTGCTCAACGTCTGGGCGACCTGGTGTCTGCCGTGCCGCAAGGAGATGCCGACCCTCGATCGGCTGCAGGCGGCGCTGGGCGGTGACAGGTTTCAAGTCGTCGCCCTTTCGGTTGACCGCCTGGGAGCGGAGACGGTGAAGACGTTCTACTCTGAGATCGGGGTTCGGCGGCTCGCCGCGCACGTCGACGCTTCCGGTCGGGCGCTCTCCGCCCTTGCGGCAGTCGGATTGCCGACGACAATCCTGATCGACACCGACGGACGGGAACTCGGCCGACTGATGGGGCCTGCTGAATGGGACGCACCGGACATGGTGGCGTTCCTCAAGTCGATCGTCGAACAGAAAGCGGGAGGCGTGCCCACCTCCGGCAACAAGGGAAATTCGCAATGATGTATCCGGTGCGTATGCTGCGACTGGCACTCCTCGCGATCGCCGCGGTGATGGCGTTGACCGCACCGGCGGCGGCTCATTCGCTCGAGGAGGTCGATCAGGACCTCCGCGACAAGGAGCAGTATTTCCAGCCCGTGGACAGCGAAGCGCCTGCCTTCACCCTGCAGGATGCCGACAGGCGGGTGGTCGGCCTCGACGTGTTGCGTGGCAAGGTCGTCGTCCTGAATTTCGTCTACACCAACTGTCCGGACGTCTGTCCGCTGCATGCGGAGCGGATTGCCGAAATCCAGAAGATGATCAACCAGACTCCGATGAAGGAGATGGTCGAGTTCGTCACCATCACAACGGATCCGAAGCACGACACCGGCCCGGTCCTCCGCGACTACGGCGAGGCGCATGGCCTTGATCCGGCAAACTGGGTCTTCCTGACGACCGATCCGGACAACCCCGAGGACACGACCCGCAAGATCGCCGAGACCTACGGTCTCAAGTTCACCGAAGACAACGGCGGCATGCAGATGCACGGGATCGTCACCCACGTGATCGATCAGGACGGTCGCCTGCGCGCCCGCTTTCACGGGCTGAAGTTCGAGACGGTCAATCTGGTCGTCTTCGTCAACGCGCTGACAAACCGGACACAGAAGCCGCATCCGCACCCGGAGCCAGGTTTCTGGGAGAAGCTGAAAGGATTGCTCCCATGGTAGCAGAAGCGCCCGACAATTCCTCTTCCGAACCGGACTCCGCCGCTGGAAAGCGGGGGCGATGTCCGAGGCTCTTGGCGTTTACCGCAATTGCGCTCGCGGGCCCGTCGGTCGTGCTCTCCGGACTGGCGCTGCTGTTTGCGGCGGGTGTCCTTACGCCCCTTCGCAAGACCGATGATCTCGAGCGGCAACTTCATGCCTATATTCTCGCCAACCCCCAGGTGATCCTTGAGTCCGTGAAAGGACTGGAAGCGCGCCAGCAGGCGGCGGCCAACAGCGAAGCGGCCAAGGTGGTCTCGGAGCGGCGCGATGATATCTTCAACGATCCGGATGCCCCGGTCGGCGTGAATCCCCAAGGCGACGCCATCGTCGTCGAGTTCTTCGACTACAACTGCCCCTATTGCCGGCAGGCGGCACCGCTGCTCGGCAAGCTCGAAAAAGCCGACAAGGGAATACGGCTCGTCTTCAAGGAATATCCCATCCTCGGCTCCGGATCGGTCTTCGCCGCCCGCGCCGCGCTTGCGAGCCGCAAGCAGGGCAGGTATCTCGCCTTTCACCAGAGGATGATGACCTACAACGGCCGCATCACCGAGACCTCGACCCTCGAAGTCGCCGCCGATGTGGGGATCGATGTCGAGCGCCTGAAGACCGACATGCAAGACCCGGCGATCGACGCCGCCATCAAGCGCAACATCGCCCTCGCGGAAGCCTTGCGCATCGGCGGCACGCCGAGCTTCGTCGTCGGAAAGGAAGTGGTCCGCGGACTCGTCGACGAGGCGACCATGAAGCGGCTGATCGCGTCGGCACGCGCAAAATAGCGGGCGCTGGACTAAGAGCGCGGCCGTTACTCATCTAGGACGGGCGCTGCCCTCATACATGAACGTCATTGGCTTCGGCCCTCGCATGTAGCCGGTCTCGATACGCTCGATGCCGAAGCCGGCTCCCTCGATCATCGACTGGATCGGGCGGTTGAGATGACAGCCGCCGCTGATACGCCGCCAGATCGGCGTGAGCGTATCCTGCCACCAGCGCACGCCGCGGTCGGGCGAAAGGCCGTGCTCGACGAAGAGGAGTTTGCCCTGCGGCCTGAGCACGCGGCGCATTTCGGTTAGAGCCTCGGCGGCTTCCGGGATCGTGCAAAGAGTCCAGGTCGTCACCACCGTATCGACGCTGCTGTCGTCGAGGGGAATCTGCTCCGCGGAGGCTTCGATGAAATACAATGGCGCGTCAATAGGCGGAGCGCGACGGGCCATCGCGAGGAGATTCGGGTCGGGTTCGAGTGCAAAGATCTCGCGAACCCTCGGGCTGTAGAACGGCAGGTTCAGTCCCGAACCGACGCCAATCTCCAGGACGCGCCCCTCCGCCGCGCCGATTACGCGCTCGCGACACGGCCGCAGTCGCTCGTTGCGCATAGACAGGTCGCATAGTCTGGGCAGGATAACTTCGCGATAGATACCCATGGATGCTCCTCCCATTCAGCCTCGGCCGCACTGTCTCTCCGCAACTTCTCGCTCCGGCGGCTCATTTCAGTTTGATAGGCGCGCTCGCGCTCTGGCCAGGTGCTCTTCACGAATGTCAGTACCGCACGGATCTCGTCATCGCTGAGGACCTCGCCGGAGCCTGGCGTTTCGCTCTGGTAGCCTCCACCAACAACCGCGGCTGGCCCCTGCTTGGTCAGACGGAAGAGCACACCATCGGGATGATGCCACGTGTGGCCGGAGGCGTCATGCGGCGGCGCGCGCATCCGGGAGGCGCAGTGCTGAACGTAGACTGTCCGGCAGAGAGGGACTGTTCTGGCGTCATCGGCGGCCTGCCGTTTGCTGAAGTGGATCCAGTACCAGTCGAAGAATAGCGCTGCCAGCACAACGGCTGCCAAGACTGATGCCAGGAATATCGCTGAACGAGTGACACTCATCTGCTCACTAGCGACCTTGCGGTGGAGAGTGAATAATACTAGCGATTGACGGTGTGCTTCAATTTGCAGGCAGGTATCTCATCGGGGTCCGTCCGACGGTAATGCCCTTCCTGATCGCGGAGTCACTTTCGGAACCTTTTTCGAGCGACTGGAACTGGGCCCAATTAAGCCCATTGACCATACAGACACCAATGACCGGTTAGGGACCCATTTGCGGCCACCGCGGTTTGCGCGCCATGGCGCAAGTGGACTCGGTTCCCGTCACGCCTGAGGCCGTCTGATCATAGCTATCTGGCAATGAGGAAGGCCTGCGATCATGAAACCAATGAATGAAGAGCACCTCGCGATCTTACGCAGGCACATGGTCGAGCTGATGCTATCAATGTCGAGCTTGCGAGCGACGAGCTCGGCAGGGCGGCGCTGATCCGGTGACGGCTGCGATGCAGCGGGTGCCGCGGCATCTCTTCGTGCCAGCCCCGCTTGCGCCTTATGCCTATCGGGACATGCCGCTGCCGATCGGCCTCGATAAAACCATCTCGCAGCCCTTCATGGTCGCTGACCGATCTCCTCGCTCCCCAACGGCATGAGGCAGTGCTCGAAATCGGCACCGGCCTGGGCTATCAAACCGCAATCCTCGCGGAGCTCGCCGGCAGGTCTGGAGCGTGGAAATCATTGAGGAATTCGCAAGCCATGCCGAGGCTCTGCTGCAGGGCTTCGGTTATAGCAATGTCGGCATTCGTGTCTGAAGTCTCGCGGCTGGCCTGAGCGCGTTCCGTTCGACAAGATACTGGTCACGGTGGCGGCCAAGCAGTCGCCGCCGGCATTGCTTGACCAGCTCAAGCCGGATGGACGCCTGGTCAGGCCGTTGGGATCTGGAAAAGGACAATTCCTGACTGTCAATGACAAAGACGCGGCAGGGGAACTCAAGCTTCGCAAACTTATCCCGGTTCAGTTTAGTCGGCTCGAAAAGGTTTAATGCGGCGTGCGGACATCCGGCCGAGCCGAGACGGGACCTGATTTGCGCCTGAGCGATCTCGAGTTCCCAGCATGTGCACGTGAGCGGCGCCGTCAGTGAGCCGCTGCGATGTCTTTGCAGAGGACCGGCGCGTGGACACCCAGAGTTGCTGCAAGTGGCGCCGGGAGCCGTAACACCTTATCGGCGGCCGGCGACGCCGTTACCGGCGCTCCGCTGGCGGAGCCCCTATGATTTTTCCGGGCCGGCCCGCGTGGTGCGCAGGAGATTGTCGCGTAGCCTCGCCACGTTTCCCTGCACTTCATCAAAGTCGTCTCCAAGCCCGGTCGCGTCGACCAGCGCCGCGGCGGGATCGGAATCGAGCAGAGTGCGTCCGGCGGGGGTCAGGCTCAATCGAACCTGCCGCTCGTCCGCGGGATCGCGGCGACGTATGATGAAGCCTATCTGCTCGAGCTTCTTGAGGATCGGCGTCAGCGTGTTGGATTCGAGGAACATCTTTTCCCCGAGTTCCCCGACGGTCTGGTCGTCCTCCTCGGAGAGGGCGACCAGGGCGATGTACTGAGTGTAAGTCAGGCCAATCTCGTCGAGGATCGGCTTATATGCCCGACCGAAGGCAAGGTTAGCCGAGTAGATCGCGAAGCACAGGAAATTCGACAGCTTCCGTCCCCCGCTGCCTGCCTGCGGGGACGCGGGCGGTCCACTGGAGCTCTTTGCGGTCGGGGACGTGGTCATGGGCAAATCCAATCGAGTTCTTACTGCCGCATATATAAATCGGGTGCGATTAAATCGCAATATTATCGAGGCGGTTCCGAAAGAGATAGGCACATCGCTACCGCGGCCACGCTACACATCCGAACGAAACGGTTGTTCAAAATGTCTGGCTTTTCTTCTCCCGTCGCAGCCTGCTGGTGAGCCCCGGGTGATCGAAGTGCTGTCGATCATCTGGATCGCACCGTCATGTGCGGCGGTGATGGCGTTCATCAGCCGATCCCACATGCCCGCCTTCCGCCATTGGACGAAGCGATTATAGCAGGTAGTGCGAGTGCCATAGGGCCCGGGTAGGTCTCGCCACGGCGCACCGGATCGCAGCACCCAGAGATGCCGTTCAGCACGCGTCAATCATAGACGCGCGGCACGCCTCTCGTCTTGTTGGGTAGCAGCGGCTCGATCACGCGCCATTCGAAGTCGGTCAGGTCATATCGGCTCATGTTGAGCCTCAAATCAGAAGCTGGCGCGATATGAAAGCCGCCATTTGGTATGCTGACCCAATGTCGGTCGTATAGGGTGTCATAAACACCGCCGAAATACGACCTACGTCCAAAGCCCATCTTAATCCAACTTCTGCGGCTGGCATCCAGACAGCCAGCTTCTGCACTCCGCTCCATCGACAGGAAACCTTTGCGCGAGTGGACCGTTGTAGCTACAAGACAGAGGAGAAGGTTGAATGGCATCCGTCCGATACATCGTTGCAGACGTCAACGAGGCGGTCGCGTTCTATCGAGACAATCTTGATTTCAAGATCGACAAGCACAATCCGGGCAAGTTCGCCGCGCTGCTACGCGATGACTTGACGCTGTATCTCAGCGCCCCAGGTGCGGGGAGCGGTGGTCAAGCGGGCGGCGATCCGAAGCCGGGCGGATGGAACCGATTTATGATTGTTACAAACGAGGTCGACGTCCTTATTGAGCGGTTGCGCCGGGCTGATGCAAGATTCCGCGGCGAAGTCAGCGACGGCGGTGCCGGCCGCGCCATCTTGCTTGAAGATCCATCGGGCAACGTCATCGAGCTATTCGAGTTCAAGAAGGATTGAGCCTGACGTAAAGCCGATGGCGGCGGACTGTTGGTTTTTATACGTGTGCTCGCGGTCATGTCGCGTTCCGCCTTTGACCAAAAGCGGACGGGTCGGAATCTACCCTATCTCAGTCGTCCAGTTTATGGGTTCATGGCCCACGCGCCGGCGGCTCCCGGAGGAGCGCGCCGGCTCCGACCGGGGGCTTCTGACATAAAACTCCGGTCGCCCGAGTTCGCCGCTTTTCGACAAGCTCCGCGACTTGAACAAGTTTCCGGACGAAAGGCGTTGAGAAGCGCCGGTTGGCTGGGCCAGCCGCCTCGGCGAGCGCATGCTCCTAAGTTTTTCCCAAGGGCCTGCACGGAATCTGCAATTGCGCGCGACATGCTAATGTCATGACCCGCACCGAAATTCCTTTCTCCCTCCCCATTCCAGATCGCCTCCGCGTCGACGGCTGGTGGTTGAGTTCCGAAGGCGTCTGCCAGCGCGCCCTATCCGGCCGCGACGGCGCGCAAATGCTTGTCAGGGCCGGCGGCGGCCCGAAGGAGAAAATAGCTGATGACATTATCCGATAACGCAGTCGTTCCTAATCGGATCGACCGCAGGAGCGCCAGCGCAGTCGTCGGACTTGCCCTCGTGGCACTGGCCGATGCGCTTTTCTACCAACAGCCGCTCGGCGTAAACGCATTCGTCTATGCGATGGCTGTCACCGCCGGCATCCTCTTCTCCGTTCCAAGGCCGGCGACGGCAAAAGTTCTCCTCCTTTGCGCGGTGTCGCTCATCGCATCCGCGCCGTTGCTGGAGGCGCCATCCTTCCTGGGGTGCTTGAATTCGGCGTGCGGCCTCGCGCTAGTGGCTTTGGCCCAATCGAAGCTTGTTCCGCAGCGGCTCGCTGGATTGCCCCCTGTCCTGTACCGTTTTGCGCTTGCAGCTCCGATGCGGCTCGTCCGCGACTGGCACAGGCACTTCGCCAAGGGTGCATCCCGGCACACGACTGCCAAGATCATTCCCGGCCTGGTCATCTGGCTCGTACCGGGGCTCTTCGCCCTGATTTTCGTGGGCCTCTTTGCGCTCGCCAATCCCGTTATCGAGCGGGCGCTCTCGGCGATCGATCTCGCTGCAGTTCTTCGCTTCTGCAATCCATGGCGCATTGCCTTCTGGCTTCTGGCGGCAGCGGCAGTCTGGCCGCTGCTGCGGCCCCGGCTCAAGCGGCGCAGCAAACCGTCCCCCCGTGCAGAGGCGGCCGGCAAGGCTATCGAGGGTTTGCTCCTCGGCGAAGCCACCGTTCCTCGATCCCTGCTTGTCTTCAACGCCCTGTTCGCCGTCCAGACATTGCTTGACCTCCTCTATCTTTGGGGCGGAGCGGAGCTGCCGGCCGGCATGACCCATGCGCAATACGCCCATCGCGGCGCTTACCCGCTGATCATCACCGCTCTCCTGGCCGCCGGCTTCGTCCTCGTGGTCATGCGCAGCGACGGCCCGGGAGAAAGCAACGCCGCCGTTCGTGGTCTCGTTCACGCATGGATTTCCCAGAATATCCTGCTTTGCATTTCTTCCATCCTTCGGCTCGACCTTTATGTCGAAGTCTATTCGCTGACCGAATTGCGCGTCGCCGCTGGCATCTGGATGGCTCTCGTCGCCGTCGGCCTAGCCCTGATCCTCTTGCGCATCTTGTTGCGCCGGACCAACGAGTGGCTGATCGCGACGAATCTGACAGCATTGGCGGCAACGCTCTATGCTTGCGCCTTGGTCGACATTCCGGCGTTGGTGGCGCGATTCAACGTGGTCCACAGCCGCGAACTCACCGGGACTGGCATACCGCTCGACATCGACTACTTGTTAACCCTTGGGCCATCCGCCATTCCGGCACTGGATACTTTTATTGCTGCGCTGGCCTCAGGCGCCGCCAAAAGCGACTATCGCGCACGTTACAGCCGGGCAGGCCTCGCCGCCGACTTTCTTGAATCTGCTTCGGGTTGGCGGGGCTGGAATTATCGCGGCCAACGCCTTCACGACTACCTCACCGGGCACATAAACGTTGCAACGCCTGGGGAGGCCGATAAGAACTATCGGGAACAGTTCTGACAGGACATACACGGTGTCACGCATCCTGGTCGTCGACGACGAACCGCACATTCGCGATGTGATTTGCTTCGCCATCGAACGAGCCGGCATGACCACGGTGGTCGCAAGAAATGGGGCGGAAGCAATGATGGCATTCCGGCGCGGCAACGTAGATCTTGCCAAGCATTACCGGACCGATCGAAGCGCTGATCGGCCGAACGCAGGAAATTGCACAGGGTGGAAAAGCAGCCCTTAAACCGCTGGAGCGTTACGGCACGCGTGAAATCGCGACACGCGTGAAATCGCGACGCTGTCACAAAGTTTTCTCGATCTTGCCGGTGAGTTGGTCGACCGCACCGACTATGTGCGTTTTGCTGCCCATGTTTGCCATGAACTGAAGTCACCGCTGACCGCGATCAGGGGTGCTGCCGAGCTTCTGCTGGAGGACGACGCAGAGGCGCCCATGCCTGAAGCGGACAGGCGGCGTTTCCTTGAGAATATCCTCGCCGATGCTGAGAGACTCGACCGGTTGCTCGTGCGGCTGAGAGAGCTTGCGCACGCTGAACTGCCGGTGACGAAGGGAAGGACGACGCTCGCAGAGGTCGCTGCCGCATTGGTCCGGCGATTCCCGGCGCTCGAAATTTCGAGTTCCGGCGACACCGAGACCGGCATTGCTCTGACGCGCGAAGCCTTGGCGATTGCAATCGGGAACATCGCCGAAAATGCTCTCCAGCATGGGGCGTCGCGGCTAGAGCTCGATGCTTCTACCAGGGAGCGCACGCTAATCGTCGTCGTCTCGGACAATGGTTCGGGGATCCCGGTCGGTAATCGCGCTCTCATATTTCAGCCGTTCTTCTCGACCCGCCGCGAAAGCGGCGGTACCGGCATGGGTCTGGCGATCGCCCAGGCGATGCTCGCCTCTCATGGCGGCACGATAAGTCTCATGGACGCTCGCGATCGAGGCGCCCGGTTTGAGATCGCCATACCAGTTGCCGGTTGAAGCCGTCGCTTCCGGGCCCTGTAGGGCCGAGCCCCCGGAACAGTGCGGCTTATTGCGCGGTTGCCTCAAGATCGACCTTGTCGAGAAGGAGCACGGGGTTCTCAGAAGCCGCAAAAAAATCAAAGGCGCCGATGCCGTTTTCGGCCTTGGATCTGATCGTCAGGCTGAAAGTCCCAGGCTTGGCAATGAAGCGCGAAAGCGCGTCGACCGCGCCCCGCAGTTTCGGCTGGTCGGCCGCAAACTGCTGCAACAACGCCGCGGCCATCATCGTAAACATGCCGCGCGCCTGGTCCTCAGTCATGCCGTTTTGCCCGGCATACAGCTTGATCCCCTTGGCCATGCCGCCTGTGTCCTCGATCTTGAGCTTCACTTCCCGCGCGGTGAGGCCGAAAAGCGCCACCTGGGTCAAGGCCGCGTCGCCGGAGAAAAAGTCCTTGGTGACCCCACCCATCAGGCCGGAGAGGGAGAGGCTGCCCACATCCCTGCCGCTGAGCGAAATGTCCTTGATCACCAGGGCCTGCTTGGGCTCATCCCAGGCCGCTTGAATGTTCGAGGAGAGGACCAGCTCTTCGAAGCCCAGTTTGCGGAGCTCTGCGAAGGTCTCATCCTGCGCGTCCGCCGGCACCGGCACGCTCAGATCCTCATAGCGGACGCGGATATCCGTCGGGATACCGTTATAGGGACTGGTGAGCGCCAGCTCATAGTTTTTGAGCGTGAAGCGGATGCGGTCAGGAACGGCTGTGGTAGCAGGCTCCTGCGCGGGATTGGCAGCCTGGCTCGTCTGCTGATCCGCCTCATCCGCCCGCTCGGCATCGGGCATAGGCCCCTCGCCGGCCAGCGCATCCGCCTCGTCGGTTTCGTCGGCGTAGTCTTCTGCATTGGCGTTGCCTGCGCCTGTCTCGGGATTAGGCATATCGACATCGATTCCCGCAATCCGGAACGTGCCGAACTCAGGCAACAGCGTGGTGAACGGGAACGCTCCAAGCTGTTGCTCGTCGAGCCCGGCCATCTTCTTCAGCGCTTCCAGGGTGCTATCCCATGAAAAACCGGTCATGCTCGCTTCGGAGAACTTGACGTAGTCGCCGCCCTCGCCCATCGACAGGCCGTGCAAGGCCGCGTCGAGCTTCCGACCGTCCAGTTGAAGCGCCAAACGATCGACGGTGAGGCCGACCTTCTTGCTCTCGACTTCGCCGTCCTTTGCTGGCGCCTCGATCCTCAGGCCAAGCATCTCCATATCGCCCTTGCCGATCATGTCGGCAACCGACAGGATTCGGGCAAAAAACGCGCGGCGTTCCTCCGGAGCAAGCTCTTCGGGATTTGTGACGGACGTCAACTTCTCCAGCGTTTCGAGAAGTGGCTCGGTCGGCATGCGCATGCTGAACCCGTTGCTGCGCATTTCGTCATAGGCGAAATGCGCCTGGCCCTCCGAGAAGGTGATTGCCTTGACCGAAAGAGGACCGTAGAGCGGCCTTATCTCCTTGTCTTCCGGACCCGCCTTTTCCGTGTAAAGTCGGGCCATATAGGCCGCGTCGAAGTCCCAGCCCGTTACTGCGCCGATCGAACCGGTCAGGCGTTCTTTCTTCGTTGCACCGTCTCCATCGGGGATATCCATGGCGAACTCGGCGCCGTCGGCGGAATAGCGCGCGACGCGGCCATTGGCGATGTCCTCCAGGGCAACGTTCTTGTAGATCGTCTTCTGCTCGCTGCCGGCAATCGCCTGGGTCAGGGCAATCTCGGGCGCGGATATCTTCCTTGCCGCAAAGCGTTCGATGCGTTGCGACAGCGAGGCAGCGCTTTTGTTGCTGAGTATTTCGGTGAGCCTACCAGGATCGAGATTGGCGCCTTCGACGCTCGCATGCGGTATGGAGATCTTGCCGATCGCCATTTCGATGTCGAAGCCGTTCACCTCGAGCACCCCGTTCAGGAAGAGGATCTTGGGTCGTCCGTCGACCGCCGCGATATGAACATTGGAGCCATCGGCGAGCGGCAGCGCCACGTCGCGCAGATGAACGCGTCCGAGAAAATCCACCTCGACGGAGCCCGCCTTGCCGCCGCGCTCAGCGAGCAAATCGGTGGCTTTCCTTTCGAGGACGATCTTGCCGCCGGTGACGCCCGCGGCAGCGATGGCGATCACCGCGACCGCCGCCCAAAGCGCCCCGCGCCGGCCCTTGCCGGTTTCCTTCCCTGCTAGCTCCACGATGTTCGTCCTTTCACGACGCGAATGATTGAGACTGCTGCGCGTTGACTAGACATGCGGAGGTTTCTTCGCAAGTTTTGCGGTAGTGCTATTCACCGGTTTCTTGTATCGGCTGCAGCTTGATCTCGATAGATCCAAGAAATACATATTATGACTTCCACGCCAAACAGTCTGCCGGGTCATCGGGGCGCGCCGCACGGTGGTTGACTTCCAGCCGATGTCATCATATGACTTCCCATGACACATAATACCAATTCATGGGAGGGATTCCTTTGTCGCCAGATGAGATCAAGTCTCGCATCGCTTCGGGACTATTGTCGTTTCCGGTTACTCACTTCCACGAAGACTACAGCCTCAATCTCGAGAGCTATCGCAGTCACGTGGAGTGGCTTTCCGGCTTCGGCGCGGCAGCACTGTTCGTCGCCGGCGGCACTGGCGAATTCTTTTCCCTCTCACCGGAAGAGGTTGGCGAGGTGACACGCGCGGCGAAGGAAGCCTCCGGGAACGTGCCGATCATTGCAGGCTGCGGCTACGGCACCGCGCTTGCCAGAGAGACGGCCCGCCGCGCCGAAGCGGCGGGTGCCGACGGTCTTCTGCTCCTGCCCCACTATCTCATGGAAGCGCCCCAGGAGGGCATCTACCGGCATGTGAAGGCCGTATGCGAATCCACCGGCCTCGGGGTCATCATCTACAACCGGGCGAACTCAGTCGCCAATGCCGACACGGTCGCTCGCCTCGCCGAGGCATGCCCCAATCTCGTCGGTTTCAAGGACGGTACCGGCAAGGTCGATCTCGTCCGGCATGTGACGGCAAAACTCGGTAATCGGCTCTGCTATATCGGCGGGATGCCCACTCATGAGCTCTTTGCCGAAGGCTTCAACGGCGTCGGGGTGACGACCTACTCCTCGGCCGTCTTCAACTTCGTGCCCGAGCTGGCGCAGCGCTTCTACAAGGCCATGCGGGCGGGCGACCGCGCGACGATGGAGGAGATCCTGCACGGCTTTTTCTTCCCCTTCGCGGCATTGCGCGACCGCGAGCAGGGCTATCCGGTCTCGATCATCAAAGCCGGCGTCGAACTCATCGGACGAACCCCGGGGCCGGTGCGGCCGCCGTTGACGGACCTGAAGCCGAAGGAAAAGGAAATGCTGTGGAGCCTGATCGAAAAGGTTAGGGCATAAGGCCGCGAGAGCGCCCGTATCCCCGGTGTTCCCAATCCCCTCTTTTTACGCGCAACCGGCGCCCCCCGGTTCTGCCTTGCGGGATGAATTCAGCACCTTATCGAGGATGAAGGGCAGAATGCCGCCGGCCTTCAGGGTGCGGATTTCGACATTGGTTTCCATGGCCGCGCTTGCCTCGAAGGAAACGCTGCTGCCGTCCTTCCTGCGGATCGTCACCGGAATCGCGCATCGAGGGGCAATCGTTTTCGGATCGGCCGAGATAACGACGACATCTCCCGGTTCCAGGTTCAACCGGTCGGGACCGAACTCGGCCGGCAGCCGCAACGGCAAGATCCCCATGCCGATCAGGTTGGAGCGGTGAATGCGCTCGAAGCTCAAGGCCAGCACGGCGCGGGCGCCAAGCAGCGACACCCCTTTCGCCGCCCAGTCGCGCGACGAGCCCATGCCGTAGCGCTCACCGGCGAATACGACGACGGACTGGCCGTTTGCGCGATAATGACGAGCTGCGTCCCAGAGCGGCAGGACCTCGCCGGAGGGCGCGTGAATGGTGGAGCCCGCCGGAACGTCGCCGAGCTTGTTGCGCACCGTCTTGTTGGTGAACAGCCCGCGCACCATCACTTCCCAATTGCCGCGCCGGGACGCGAAGACGTTGAGGTCCACCGGGCTGTCGCCGCGTTCTATAAGGTATCTGCCGGCCGTGCCGCTCGCCGGAATGGCGCCGGCCGGAGAGATGTGGTCGGTGGTGATGTCGTCCCCAACAACAAGAAGCGGATGCGCCTCGTAGCTGCCGAGCAGGGTACCGTTGCCAAAGGCGGCAAAGGGGGCCCTACGGATATAGGTGGAACGCTCGTCCCATGGAAAGAGCGTCGTGGTCGGCGCGTCGAGTTCGCCCCAGACGCGGCTGGCTTCCGCCGCATCATAGGCCGGCTTGAAATCGCGCGCGCTCAATGCCAGCGCGAGCGCCTCGTCGATCTCGGCGCTCGTCGGCCACAGCATCGAAAGGGTGATGTTGCTGCCGTCGGCGGCTGTTCCGATCGGATCGGTCAGAATATCGAGCTTGACGGTCCCGGCCAGCGCAAAGGCGACGACCAGCGGCGGCGAGGCGAGAAAGCCGGCTTCGAGCTGCGGGTGGACACGGCCCGGAAAATTCCGGTTACCAGATAGCACCGCAACCGGTACGATGCCGCGCTCTTCCATGGCGCCGGCAATCGGCGCCGTCAGCGGCCCGGAATTTCCGATGCAGGTGGTGCAGCCATAGCCGACGATGCCGAAGCCGACCGCTTCGAGGTCTTCGAGGAGCCCGGCGCGCCTGAGGTATCGCTCCGCCGTGGGCGAGCCGGGTGCGAGCGACGTCTTCACCCAATCGGGTGGCTTCAGTCCGAAGGCCCGTGCCTTGCGCGCCAGGAGCCCCGCCGCGACCACGAGCCGCGGATCGGACGTGTTGGTACAGCTGGTGATCGCGGCAATCGCGACCGCGCCGTCCTCCGGGCGGCCCGGCTGCTCGTCTTCGCCGCGCTCCGGGAGCATGGGTCGGATCGATTGGAGGGTAGCCCCGGCCGAGATCCGGTCCTGCGGGCGCGTCGGTCCGGCAAGACTGACTTCCACGGTCGAAAGATCGACCTCTACGACGGCTGTGTAGCGCGGCTCCTTGTGCGGATCGAACCATAGGCCGGCGCGCCTGGCATAGGCCTTGACGAACGTGACCTGATCGCGCGAGCGCCCCGTCATCTCGAGATATTTGATTGTCTGCTCGTCGATCGGAAAAAGGCCGCTGTTTCCGCCGAACTCCGGCGTCATGTTGGCGACCACTGCGCGGTCGCCGGCGGTCAGCGTCGAAACGCCGGGGCCGAAGAATTCGACATAGCGGTCCTGCAGATCGATCCTGCGAAGCTGTTCGGTGACGGTGAGCGCCAGATCGGTTGCGAGCACGCCGCTTTTCAGGGCTCCGGTGAACTTCACTCCGACGACGTCCGGAACCCGGAGCGTCACCGGCATCCCGAAGAAGACGCTCTCCGCCTCGAGCCCGCCGACGCCCCAGGCAAGCACGCCGATGCCGTTGATCATCGGCGTGTGGCTGTCGGTGCCGATCAGCGTGTCCGGCATCGCCCAGAGCACGCCATCGACGAGCTTGCTTGTCGCGACGGTGGCAAGCCTTTCGAGATTGAGAGTATGCATGATCCCGGTACCGGGCGGATGCACCGTGAAACCACTCAGCGTATTGGTGGCCCATTTCATGAAGCGATAGCGCTCTGCATTGCGCTCGAACTCGCGCGCCATGTTCTTTGCGAGCGAGCCCGCCTGTCCGAAGAAATCGACGCCCACCGAATGATCCGTTGAGACGTCTACCGGCACGACCGGATTGAGCAAGGCGGGATCGCCGCCGGCATCCGCGAGCGCCGAGCGCATGCCGGCGATATCGACGAGCGCCGGACCGCAGGTGGTATCGTGCATGAGGACGCGGTTGGGCAGAAACGGGATCTCATGCTCGCTCGTTCCGGTCTCAAGCCATGCCAGGATTGCGTCCTTCGACCTCGCTGCATCGTCCCCGGCGGCGCGCAGCACGTTCTCGAGCAGGATGCGATGGATATAGGGAAGACGCGTCAACGCCTCGCCTGCCTCAGCGGGAAGATCCACAATCGTATAATCCACGCCGTTGACGCCGAGATGTGCCAGCTTAGTCTCGGGCATTGATTCCTCCGTCTCGAGAATGAGCGGCTTCCTGAGCCTTCGGGAGGTAAATTATATATTATAATCATAAAATGCAATCTAGATCGTGCGGCGAAAGCTGCGCAACACCCTCCTCTCACGGCACACCGACATGTTGGTTTGGAACATACCCGCGAAGAACTCCGTTCATTGCCCATGAAAGGAGTGAACAATGAATCAGATAATTTACCTGGTTGGACTCGTTGTGGTCGTGCTCGCTGTCTTGGCGTTCTTTGGGTTGGGGTAGTCAGCAAGGCGACATGCTATGAATTGGCCGACGCCGGGCGCCGAGCGCCAACGGGCGTCACTAAATATCGGCAAGTAGAGGCAGATCAGGGTCTCCGGACAGAGAAGCCTTCGAGGAAAAACAAAGCCCCTAGGACAGCGCCGTATCCTCGCGCTCTCAGACCTGCGGCGTCTTGATCCGGCTTGCCCCCATGATGTGCGTGTAGAGAAATGCCGCCGCTTCGGTTCTGCGTCCCGCCTCGACGAGGTCGAGGATGTGCAGGTGCTCGCTCGTCTGCCGAGGCAGGCGGCTGCGGTCGATCGTGATCTGATACTCGATCAGCCGGCGCAGCCGATTGATGCGCTTGATCGCATCGAGGAAGAAGTCGTTCTGCGAACAGGCGACGAGCATTTCGTGAAAGTCGTTGTTCGCCTTGAATATCTCGGCGCGCGACCAGGTCTCGTAACCGCCCTGCCCCAAAGCCGTCTGCACGGCGCGGGCCTTCCTGAACTCCTCCGGGTTCGGTTCGAACGTCGGCAACAGCATCGCCTGCTGCTCGATGACCGCGCGGAAGACGTAGCCCTCCTCATAGCTCTGGCGCGAGGTCAGCGTTTCGCGAAAGGCCCATCCGTTGCCCGGCAGGCGCTCCATCCAGCCCTCTTCGGCAATCCGATGCAGGGTTTTCAAGAGCCGGCTGCGGGCGACGTCATAAAGCCGCATCAGCTCGTTTTCGCTGACGCGCTCCTCGAGCTTGCCGGCGAGACGGTCCTCGGCGATGCGGAAGTAGAGCGGGTCCTCCTCCTCGCGCCGAGGCTGACCGTCGGGTTTCGCCGTCTCGACCTTTGCCGCGTCCATCGTCAGAAAGTAGCCGCGATTGGGCTCGGCGCGCACGATTCCCATCGTCTCGAGCTTCTTCAATGCGGCATTGACCGGGGCGCGGGAAACGCGAAACGCATCGGCGAGCATTTGACATGGCAGATGCTCGCCGGCGCGCATCTGGTTCGTTTTCACGAATTCCAGGATGTTCGCGGTGATCTGCGGGGACACACTTTGTCTTGCCATGGTTCGCCGTTTGGTTTCGGCTCGGTAACGAACGAGCTCAACGTCGATTTATGCATTCAGCAGCGCGATTGCAAAGCCCGCATAACGACGTCAATCCTCGTCATGCTTGAAGCGCGACAATCCGCTGAACACGAAAGGTGCGATAAGGGCGATGGTGGCGATCCCGATCATGATGGCCGAGCTCGGATGCTGCAGGAAGTTCATCGGATCGCCGAGGCTCATCTGCAGCGAGCGCCTGAGGGCGTTGTCGGCCAAAGGACCGAGGATCAGTCCGACCACCGCCGGAGCGACGGGATAATCGTACCGCCGCATCAGGAAGCCGACTACGCCGAATGCGCTGAGCAACAGCAGTTCGACGACCGAAGGATTGGCGGCGATCGTGCCCATGGAGGCGAAGATCAGGATGCCGCCATAGAGCCAGGGCGGCGGAATGCGCAGCAGCTTCACCCACAGACTGACAAGCGGCAGGTTGAGGATCAGCAGCATCACATTGGCGATGAAGAGGCTGGCGACAAGCCCCCAGACGAGATCGGCGTGCTGGGTGAAGAGGAGCGGACCCGGCTGGATATTGTACTGCTGAAAGCCGGCCAGCATGACGGCGGCCGTTGCCGAGGTCGGCAGGCCGAGGGTCAGAAGCGGAACCAGCGTTCCGGCGGCCGAGGCGTTGTTTGCCGCCTCCGGGCCGGCGACGCCCTCGATCGCGCCCGAGCCGAATTCCTGAGGCTTGCGGCTCAGCCTTTTCTCCATCGTATAGCTCAGGAAGGTGGGGATTTCCGCGCCGCCGGCCGGCAGCGCGCCGATCGGAAAGCCGATCACCGTCCCGCGCAGCCAGGCTTTCCAGGAACGCGACCAGTCTTCCTTGGTCATCCAGATCGAGCCTTTGACGGGAATAGGCTTTTCCGGCTTGTAGAGGTGGCGCGAAGCGACATGGAGCGCTTCGCCGATTGCGAACAGCCCGACCGCAAGCGTCGTCACCTCCACCCCGTCGAGCAATTGCGGCACGCCGAAGGTGAGGCGCGCCTGCCCGGTCAGCTGGTCGAGCCCCATGAGGCCGAGCCAGAGGCCGAAGGCGAGGCTCGTCAGGCCGCGCAGCGGCGAAGAGCCGAACGTCGCCGAGACGGTGACGAAGGCAATTAGCATCAGGCCGAAATAGTCCCAAGGAGCGAACTTGACCGCGACCTTCACGAGCGGCGGCGCCAGGAAAGCCAAAGCGACGGTGGCGACCAAAGCGGCCACGAAGGATCCGATCGCGGCGGTCGCCAACGCCGGGCCGCCACGCCCGGAGCGAGCCATCTTGTTGCCTTCGAGCGCGGTGACGACGGCGGCGCTTTCGCCTGGCGTGTTCAACAGGATGGCGGTGGTGGAGCCGCCATACATGCCGCCGTAATAGATGCCGGCGAACATGATGATCGAGCCGCCCGGATCGAGCTTGAACGTCACCGGCAGCAGAAGTGCGACGGTGAGCGCCGGGCCGATGCCCGGCAGCACGCCGACGGCCGTGCCTATGAACACGCCGATGGCCGCGAAAATGAGGTTGGCCGGCTGGATCGCCAGCGAGAAACCATCGATGAGCAGGTTGATTGCGTCCATTGCCCCGATCCTAGAACAGCCGCTCGAACGGACCTTGCGGCAAGGCGAGGCTCAGAAGCTTGTTGAACAGAAGAAATATGATGAGGCCCATGACCTCCCCGATTGCGAGATCGACGAGCAGCGCCTTGCGGCCAAATGCCCGTGCAGTGAAGGCGAACAGCAGGGTCGATCCGAGGACGAAACCGGCGCCCAGAAAGATCGAGCCGATCAGTCCCGACAAGGCGACCGCGATCCAGCCGATGGCTTTCCAGTCGGCGTCGTCAGCTTCAACGGCCGACGTCTGGAAAGCGGTGAGCAAATGCCCGACACCCAGCACAGCCAGGAAGAGACAGATGAAATAGGAGGCGGCATTGGCGCCCATGCCATAGGTGGCGCGGGCTGAAATAGGAGGCGGCATTGGCGCCCATGCCATAGGTGGCGCGGGCGGTCATCTGGCTCGCATCCCAGTAGGTCACCGCCGCCACGGCGAACAGCACGATGGCAACGACCACGGCCGGGCGGTTTGCCTGCTTCAAGCTACTCTCGGTCATGAAATCCTCATCGGTAGTCGGGGAGGCTAACGCCTCCCCTCTGCAGTCATCACTGTGCAAGGCCGATCGACGTCAGGATCGTGCGGACCCGTTCGGTTTCGGAGGCGATGAACCCAGTGAACTCGTCGGAGGGGGCATAGTAGTCCGTCCAGCCGCGCGCCTTGACGATGTCCTTCCATTGCTGCGACTTGACGGTGTTGTCGATGGCGGCTTTGAGCGCCTCGAGGTCCTCGCCTTCGACGCCCGGAGGAGCGAAGATCCCGCGCCAGTTGACGAGCTCGATATCGAGCCCCTGCGCCTTCAGCGGCTTGGCTTCGATGCCTTCGATCGGCTCCGGATAGGAGATGGCAAGCGCCCGGAGATCGCCCGACTTGATCTGCCCTTCCCATTCGCCATAGCCGGAGACGCCGGCGGTCGCCTGACCGCCGAGCATGGCGGCCAGTGCCTCGCCGCCGCCGGAATAGGCGACATAGTTGATCTTGCTCGGGTCGGCGCCCGCCGACTTGGTGATCAGCGCCGCCAGGATATGGTCGGCCCCACCGGCCGATCCACCCACCCAGATGGTGGTCGCCACGTCCTTCTCGATGGTGGCGAGCAGGTCGTCGATCGTCCGGATCGGCGAATCCTTCGGAACCACGACGACAAGCGGGTCGCCCGTCAGGCGCGCAAGCGGCGTGACCTGGGTGAGATCGACCGGCGAATTGTTCGAGATGCTGGCGCCGACCAGCGTGATTCCGGCGTGAAAAGGATGTCGAGCATCGCACGATCATGGAAGCTGTTCTGGCCCGCGATCCGAAACGGGCGAGCGATCTCATCGAGCGCCATATCCGCGAGACCACCGAAAACGTGGTGGAACATGCCGGCCACCTGTTCAGCGGCGGCCTTCCGAGAAGCGGCGCGAACGTCGCCGCCGAGTAGCCTCGCCGAGTCGCGCAGTGACGCTCTAAGACGCCCCATCTCCTTCCGGCCGCGACCGGGCGACCTCGGCAAGCAACTGCCGCACCCAGCGGTGCAGCCCCGACTGTGCGGTGCGCGCGGTCCAGTACATGTCGATATGGATTGGCACGTCGAGCGGAAAGTCCACCACGCTCAGCCTGTCGCTCAACCCATGCGCAAGCCGGCCGGGAATGGTCGCGATCAGGTCGCTTCCGGCAATGATACGTTCGAGATTGTCATGGCTCGGAAGAACGACGGCCGGTTCGAAGGGGATGCCCTTGGCGCCCAGCGCCGCGATATAGAGTCCCCGCCATTCGCCGTTGTGGTTCACCTGGATGTGCCGCGCGGAGCGATAGTCCGAGAGGCTGAGCGGCGCCTGCGCCAAAGGGTTGCCCGGATCCATCACGCAAACATAGCGGTCGGTGAAGAGATGGGTGCGGAAATAGGCCTCCCCGAATATCTCGATCGGGCCGAGCACGACGTCGCACTCATTCTGCTTCAACTGTCGCTTGCCGTGCACGGCAGACTCGCGCACCACGAGACGGACGTTCGGCGCCGCCCGCCTGAGGCGCGCGCAGAATTCCGGCATGACGATCTGCCGTTCGTGGAAATTGCAGGACACGGTGACCGCTCCCGTGGCCGAGGTAGGATCAAAAGTCTGCTCGGCCGTGAATGCGAGGAGCTGGTCGAGCATGCGGCGGACGGTTTCGGTCAGTTCCGAGCATTTCTCCGTCGGCAACATCCGGTTGCCCTGCCTGAGGAACAAGGGATCGCGGAACACCGTCCTCAGCCGCTCCACCGTATAGCTCACCGTCGACTGATTGACCTGCAGGCGGTTCGCAGCCGCCGAGAAAGAGCCGAGATCGCAAACCAGCACCAAAACCTTGAGGCTGCCGAGATCGATCCCGTCCAGATGCTGCTTCTGCCCCATTCGATCCCCGCGACATCGTCTGCCGCAGGATACGTTCCGACGAAAGCTTATGCAATTACTGCATATCCTCAATCCAAGTCATCGAATTGAAGGATGGTCTCCGTGCGAGGTAACGTCCCCCCATCAAGTGCAACGGATTGTCAGGGAGGGACAAGATGGCGCTCGCCGTTCCCGTCGTATCGGACATTGCTTTTTCGGATCTGCTGGCCGACCCCTATCCCATCTACAAGCGCCTGCGCGACATGGCCTCGGCCGTCTATGTGGATACCGCCCGGCTCGCGCTCGTGACGCGCTTCGATGACATCATGACGATCGAGCGCGATTCCGAGACCTTTGCCTCGAGCAATCCGGGCTCGCTCGTCAACAAGGTCATGGGCCACACCATGATGCGCAAGGACGGCGAAGCGCACGCCATCGAACGTCGGGCGATCGAGGTCAGCTTCCGGCCGGGCACGATCAAGAACCACTGGGCGGCGCAATTCGAGGCGATCAGCGACCGGCTCGTCTCGGAAATTGAAAGCCGGGGCGAGGCGGATCTGTTCGATGCGCTGGCGGCGCCGATGGCGTCGCTCGCCCTCATCGAACTTCTCGGCCTCAAGGATTTATCCTGGCAGACGCTGGCGCATTGGTCGCAGGCGCTGATGGATGGCGCCGGCAACTATTCCGGCGATCCTGCAATTTCCGCCCGGGCGACGGGAGCTGCCGCGGGCGTCGATGCGGCAATCGACGCGGTCCTCCCCTGGCATCGCCAGAACCCCAATCCGGCGGTGCTGTCCTCGATGGTCAATGCTGATCACCCGATGAACCTTGAGCAGATCCGGGCGAATATCAAGGTGATCATCGGTGGCGGCCTCAACGAACCGCGCGATTCCATTCTTTCGCTGACGCTGGGGCTCCTTTCCAATCCGGTTCAATTGGCCACCGTCATGGCCAACCCGGATCTCTGGCCGTTGGCTCTCGATGAGGCGGTGCGCTGGATCTCGCCGATCGGCATGTATCCGCGACGCGTGACCCGCGATGTCGAACTCTCCGGCGTAGAGTTGCGGGCGGGCGACCAGCTCGGCCTTTGCGTCGGCGCGGCCAATCGCGACGACCGCCGTTTCGAGAACCCGGATAACTTCGACCTCTTCCGCCCCAAGCAGCCGCATCTCGCCTTCGGCGCCGGCCCCCATTTTTGCGCCGGCGCCTGGGTTGCCCGCCAGATGGTCGGCCGGATCGTCGTGCCGATGCTTTTCTCGCGCCTGAAGAACCTGCGCCTCCAACCGGATGCGCCGGCGCGGATCCACGGATGGGTGTTCCGCGGTCCCGTTTTTCTGCCGGTCGCCTGGGACGTGTAAGCCGGCCCCGTCCAACCTACCCGCCAGTCCAGGAGGAATGTCGATCGGCGACGAACTGCACCCGCCCTATCAGCGGCCACCCCTTTCCAAGGCCTATCTGCTTGGCAAGCTCGCTGCCGACAGGCTCGCGCTGCGTGGACCCACGTTCTACGCCGAACGCGGCATCGATCTGCGGCTCGCAACGAAGGTCACGCGGATCGTACCGGCCGAGAAGCGCATCGAACTGGGTCCGGAGAGCCTCGCCTATGACGACCTCGTGCTTGCGACGGGCGCAGCACCCATCCGTCTGCCGGCCGATATCGGCGGAGCGCGCGCCAATATCTTCACGCTGAGAACGATCGGCGACGTCGAAGAGATCACGCCGCATGTCGCCTCCGGAAAGCGCGCCTTGATCATCGGCGGCGGCTATATCGGGCTGGAGGTCGCCGCCGCACTCAAACAGGCGGGCGTCGATGTGACGCTCGTCGAACTCCAGGACCGCATCCTCGGCCGCGTCGCCGCTCCCGAGACCTCCGCCTATTTCCGCTCGTTTCATGCCGATCGCGGTGTCAGGCTCCTCGAAGGCATCGGGCTCGTCAGCCTGGAGGGGGAGAACCGCGTCCGCAAGGCACGGCTTTCGGATGGTTCGTGCATCAACATCGATTTCGTCATCGTCGGCATCGGAATCCGCCCGAGCGTGGCGCTCGCCGACGCGGCTGGACTGGCGTTGGAAAACGGCGTCTGCGTCGACCCTCAGGGAAGGACTTCCGCAGACGGGATCTGGGCGGCCGGCGATTGCGCCTCCTTCCTGATGGATGGCCGCCGCCTGCGCATCGAGAGCGTGCCGCACGCGATCGACCAGGCGGGGGCCGTTGCGGCCAACATCCTCGGCGCGAACCGCGACTATCGCCCGAGGCCATGGTTCTGGTCGGATCAGTTCGACGTCAAGCTGCAGATCGCCGGGCTCAACAGCGGCTACGACCGGATCGTCGAGAGAAAAGGCGCCAGGCCGGGCTCGTGCTCCTATTGGTATTTCGCCGGCGAGAAACTGCTCGCCGTCGACGCGATCAATGATGCGCGCGCCTACATGATGGCCACGAAACTGATCGACGCGGGACAGTCCCCGTCGCCGTTCGATGTCGCCGACGGCGCGCTTGCATGAACGAATGCCCAGCCGCTATGGTCCGGCCCGGGAACGACGTGCTCAGCGCCCGCCTTCTTTCGTACGCAGCTGCCGGAAGGTAATCGAGTATCGCAGTTGGTTCACCGGCGGAATGGAATGTTCCCATTCGCTGCGAGATGGACCGGCAAGGAGATAGGCCGAACCGGGCTGGAGAACGATCGAAGCGCGCTCCCACTTTCCACCGGATCGACGGCGCAGTCTGAACGTGCAAGCGGACCGGAGCGACACCCCGACGACGTTGCCGAAGACTCCCTTGTCCTTGTGCCATCCGATCGGCGCCCCGATGTCGTATTCCGTGACCAGCGCCTGTTCCAACCCCTCTGCCGGCAATCCGGCGAAATCCGCGGCCAACTGGCGCACCGGCAGGAGCATCGGCGGGATAGGGTCGATTTCCCGAAGCGATTCCGTGCTGAAATCGTATTTCCAGCCGAAGGAGATCACCCGTCTCCTGCCTTCGAAACCATGGAAATCGAAAGGCTTGAACGGAAGCTGCGGTATTGCCCCGAGGAGATCCTCTTGAATCTTCTGAGGGACGATGTCCGGCTCGTAGCGAAAGCCCTCCGGCAGATTGCCGACCGGATTTCCGAACAGGTCTCCTTGCATAAGCACCTCGCCACGGCCGCCGATCTCGTGCGAAAACAATTCAGAAGACGAGTCGTTCCCGTCGAGGCACGTGGGCTATGGCTTCAGGCGCGGCTCCGGAGAATGTCTGCGAGACTGACCGGCCGCAGATCTCTGGCATCGACGCCCACGTCGAACTGCCGAGGCATCGGCTTCAATTTGCCGTGGGAGTGGCCGTGCAGATCGATCGACCGCTTTCCCATCTGGTTCCAGGTTCGGAACGGATAGTGGCAGAGAATGAGCAGACGCCCGTCGACCAAGAGTTCCGCGTAGTGCTGTATGCTCTGCCAGCCGCTCGCTTTGACCGTGGCGAGCGGATCGTTGTTGCCGACGATCAGATGCTTCCTGCCGTTTAGTTTGGAGAGCAAACCTTCCGCAAAGCCCGATTTCCTCGAGGCAAAGTCGCCTAGATGCCAGATCTCATCCTCCGGCGAGACCGTTTCGTTCCAGTTGGCGACGAGCGCAGCATCATGATCGGCCAGGTTGGAGAACGGCCGACGATCGATGCTGAGCACCCGCGCCTCGCCAAAATGCGTGTCACTCGTAAAATAGATCATCCTGATAACCGCTGCCTGCTCAGTTCCACCGGCACCGCCTCACCGGAATGTGGCACTAGTCGGAAGCCACGGGAACGAACATTCCGAGCTTCACATCTTTCAGTACGACATTCGTGTGGATTCGCTTGATCTGAGGATTTTGTGACATGATCTGCGCGGTGATCTCGTCGTATTGAGTGACGTCCTCGGCGGTGATGATTGCCACGAGATCCACCGATCCGGTCACGTAATAGACCTGCTGGATGTGATCCTGCTTATCGACCCAGCTGCGGAATTTCGCCAGAGCATCGTAATTTTCACGCTCGATCTCCATGCCGGCGATGAACGTCATCGGATTTCCGGCGATCTTGCGGTCGACCAGGGCAATCTCGGCGGAAATGATCCCGTCCTCGCGCATCCGCTTGAGGCGGCGTTGAACGGCGGACGCCGAAAGGCCGATGATGTCGCCGATCGCCTCCGCTTTGAGTTGACAGTCGCGCTGCACGATCTCGAGAATCTTCCGATCGAATTGGTCCAGTGGCTCCGTCATTGTCTCCTCGCCTCGGTGATTTGCCGCAGCCTATACCCCATTGGCGCGGCACGTCGCCCCAAATTCGGGCCATGTACGCCTTTTTCCGGCGCGCGAGGACGAAACTTCCGCGTCATTGAGCGCGTCGTTGTCCTATTGTAATGGGAGTGCCGCCGAACATCATGGGCCTCCGGTGTGGTTGGGAGCTTGGCCGCACGTTCGCCGAACTTCTGCACAAATTCCGCATATTGAACGCCAAATGCGCGGCAAAGCCGCCCGGCAAGGCAATATTATTGCCGACCAAATAACTAAAAAACGCAAGGGGACCGACAGGAATGAAGCAAACGGCCGCCGCCTTGCTGGTCGAAGACGTCCACAAGAGCTTTGGACATCACCGGGTCCTGAAGGGCGTGTCGCTGTCGGCACACAAGGGCGACGTCATTTCCCTCATCGGCTCTTCGGGCTCCGGGAAGAGCACCTTCCTCCGTTGCATCAACTTTCTGGAGATTCCCGACCGCGGCCGCTTCGTTATCAGCGGCGAAGAGGTCCTGATGAAGCCGAGCCGGGAGGGGCGCTCCCATCCGGCCAATTGGCGGCAGATCGAACGGATCCGGTCCGGCCTCGGCATGGTGTTCCAGAGTTTCAACCTATGGGCTCATATGACTGTGCTTGAAAATGTCATCGAGGCGCCCATTCATGTTCTGCGAATGAACCGCAAGGAAGCGATCGAGCGGGCCGAGGCCTTGCTTTCCAAGGTCGGTCTTTACGACAAGCGGCACGCCTATCCGGCGTTCCTTTCGGGTGGACAGCAGCAGCGTGCCTCGATCGCCCGCGCGCTCTGCGTCGATCCGGCGCTGATGCTTTTCGACGAGCCCACTTCGGCACTCGATCCCGAGCTTGTCGGCGAGGTGCTGAAGGTCATCCGCGAGCTCGCCGAAGAGGGCCGCACGATGCTGCTCGTTACGCACGAGATGAAATTCGCCCGGGACGTCTCCAGTCACGTGATGTTTCTTGATCAGGGCTGCGTCGAGGAAGAAGGGCCTCCCGCCCAGGTCTTCGGCGCGCCGCTCAGCGCCCGCTGCCGCGCGTTCACCGGTGCTCTCAGCCATTGATGCGTCCGTTTCCATTCCGACGAAAACTAGAAGGGGTAGTCGAATGAAGTTGTTTTCCATCCTGATGGCCGGCGTGGCCTTCTCTCTTGCAGGTGCGGCCAATGCGGAAGTGCGCTTCGGCATCATGAACGAAGCCTACCCGCCCTTCTTCACGAAGGATCCGTCCGGCAAATGGGTCGGTTGGGAAATCGAGCTGATGGACGCGGTCTGCGCGGAGATGAAGGAGACCTGCTCCATCGTCGACATGTCCTGGGACGGCCTGATCCCCGGCCTCGATGCGAAGAAATTCGATGTCATCTGGTCGTCGATGTCGATCACCGACGAACGCAAGAAGACGATCGACTTCACCGACAAATACTACAACACGCCGAGCAAGCTGATCGGCGCCAAGGACGGCAAGATCGGAGCTGCCCCCGAGGATGTTGCCGACAAGACCATCGGCATACAGGTCTCGACGATCCAGTCCGAATATTACAAGAAGTATTTTGCCGACAAGGCATCGGAACAGACCTATGCGACGCTCGACGAAGCCTTCCAGGACCTGACCGCCGGCCGGATCGACTATGTCTTCGGCGATGCCATTCCGCTGGCGGAATTCCTGAAATCGGATTTCGGCAAGGATTGCTGCGAAGACAAGGGCAACGTCAAGGACGACGCGGCGATCCTTGGAACCGGCATCGGCGGCGGGCTGCGCAAGGACGATACGGCACTGCGCGACAAGCTCAATGCGGCGATCGCCGCCGTCAGGGCCAGCGGCAAATATACCGAGATCTCCAAGAAGTATTTCGACTTCGATCCCTATGGCGAATGACTGGAGGGGCAATCGGCGCATGACGGGTCATGCGCCGATTGCCCACTGCCTTTGATTGCAATCAGGTAGATCCGAATGTCATCTAGCCAATCGCTCCTGGAACTGCTCTCCCCCTACCCGCCCGGGTGGGGAGGCGTGCTGCTTGCCGGAGCGCTCTCGACCGTGTTGATTTCGCTCGGCGCTTATCTCGTCGGCATCGTCATCGGCCTTATCGGCGCGATCGGCAAGCTGAAGGGTAACCGTCCGGTTCTGCTCGTCCTCGATCTCTATACGACGGCGGTTCGCGCCATCCCGGAGCTGATCCTGATCATCGGCCTCTATTATGCGGGGACCGATGGGCTGAACCGCCTCCTGGCGGCACTCGGCCTTCCGCCGATCGAGATCAACGGTTTCGTCGCCGCCGTCGCGGTGCTCGGCATTGTCCAGGGCGCCTACATGACCGAAGTGTTTCGCGGGGCGATCCTCGCCGTTCCGATCGGACAGGTCGAAGCGGCTGCCGCCTTCGGCATGAGACCGCGGCTCCGCTTCCGCCGCATCGTGCTGCCGGCGTTGATGCCGAATGCGCTGCCGGGCCTTGCCAATCTCTGGATGTGCGTCACCAAAGATAGCGCGCTGATCGCCGTCGTCGGCTATCAGGAGCTGGCGCTGGCGACCCGGATCGCCGCAGGCAACACCAAGCACTACTTTCTGTTTTTCCTCGCCTCCGCCGCGCTGTATCTCGCCATAACGCTGCTCTCCAACGTCGTCTTCTCGGCGCTCGAGACCCGCTTCCGGCGCGGCCAGCCGAAGACCGCATAGGAGGGCCTCATGAGTTTCTCGTGGATTTTCTCCTATTGGCCGCTGCTTGCCGCAGGCGCAGTTCAGACCGTGCTGCTGCTGGTCATTTCGGTCGGCTTTGGCTTCGTTCTGGCGATCGGCCTTGCCCTGGCGCAGGTGATCGGCCCGCGCTGGCTCAAATTGCTGGCACGCGGCTACTGCACCTGCCTGCGCGGAACGCCGCTCTTGATCCAGCTGTGGCTGCTCTACTACGGCGTCGGCTCGCTCCTGCCGATGATCCCGGGCCTGCGCGCAAGCTTCCTCTGGCCGGTCCTGCGCGAAGGCTTCTTCTTTGCAGCCGTGAGCTTCACTCTCAACTATGCGGCCTACGAGGCCGAGGTGCTGCGCGGCGCGCTTCTCGCCGTTCCCAAGGGCGAGCTCGAGGCCGGCCGGTCCTTCGGCATGTCTTCACGGACGCTGCTCAGGCGTATCTGGCTGCCGCGCGCCATCCGCATCGCATTGCCGACGATCGCCGGCGAGGTCGTGCTGCAATTGAAGGCAACACCTCTCGCCTTCACGGTGACGGTGATGGACCTCTATGCCGTGGCCTACAGGGTGAGACAGGACACACTGCTGGTCTACGAACCGCTGATGGTGGTGACGGTCTTCTATGTCTGCCTGACGCTTATCATCACCCGCGCCTTCAAGATCGTCGAAGCCCAGGTTCCCGTGCGGCGCTAGCGCCGCGAGGGGCTTATCGATTTGGCCGCGCACGAGGCCCCTATGGCGCCTTTTCTCGGCAGTTCGGCAGCTCCTGAGCGGCCAAAAACATTGAGCGAGCACTAGAGTCCGTGTCGAAACGCATCTGGGAAAGGTTTTTCATGTCCTCGGATCAGGCGATCCCGATAGTCATGGCGGAGGACCGCAGCCAGACGATGATCCGGCCGCCTGCGGTCGGCCGCCCGTCTCTGCACTGGGAAACCCTCGCGCTCGACGGTGGGCTGGAGATCGATCCGACGACGAGGGCGATCGCCCCCAATATCTCGATGTCGGTCAACAATATGCTCACCCCCGGTGACGGTGCCTTTTCGGCCGACGGCGTCGAGGATCTGACGGCGCTGCCATTCCTCTACGCGCGCTGGACCAATCCGACGGTGCGGCAGCTCGAACAGCGGATGGCCGCCCTCGAGGGCACCGACGACGCGCTTGCGACCGCGACTGGCGTCGCGGCGATCGCCGCCACCTTCCTGACCTGCCTCAAGAAGGGCGATCACCTGATCATCAGCGATGTCTGCTACGCGGGCGCCAACGAGCTGGCCCGGCGGATCTTGCCCGACTACGGGATCGAGGTGACCGCCGTGAACATGGCGCGCCTCGACGAAGTCGCTGCTGCCTTCCGTCCCAGCACGCGGCTCGTCCATTGCGAAAGCCCCTGCAACCCGATCCTGCGATTGACCGATCTTTGCGCTGTGGCGGCGCTCGCCCATCGGCACGGGGCAATCGTTTCGGTCGATTCCACGCTTGCCACGCCTGTTGCCACCCGGCCGCTCGCCCTTGGCGTCGATCTCGTCATTCACTCGCTGACGAAGTTCATCAACGGCCACGGCGACGCCCTCGGGGGCGTGGTTTGCGGCCGCAAGGAGCTGGTCGAGAAAATCCGCTCGCGGGCCGGCGTCTATCTCGGTGCGTCGCTGTCGGCTCACAACGCCTGGCTCATCATGCGCGGCATCGACACGCTCTTCCCGAGGCTCAGGGCAGTGTCCGATTCGGCGATGCGTATTGCCCGTTTCCTTTGCGATCATCCGGGCGTCAAATCGGTCATCTATCCCGGCTTGGAGACGCACCCCCAGTACGCGCTGGCAAACCGCCAGATGAATACCTTCGGCGGCATCCTGATATTCCAGACGGACGACCAGCAAAAAATGGCGGTCCGGCTCGCCGATCGGCTGCGAGTGGTGCATTACGCCTTTTCGCTCGGCCACCAGCGCAGCATCGTCGTCCTTCTCGACACCAACGAGATGATGAAGTCCACCTATCGGCTGCAAGGGGCGCAACTCGACGACTACCGCGCCTTCGCCGGCGATGGCGTCTTCCGGCTTTCCGTCGGTCTGGAGGCCGTCGAGGACATCATCGCAGACCTGGATCAGGCGCTCCGATGAAGACCGCAGCGAGATCCCATCCATATTCCCAGGCGCCCCGGACCGCTTACGACGTCTTCGGTCATCCGGCGCTGAAGCGAGCAACTGGAGCCCATCATCAATGAGCCAAATACGCATTCTCGACGGCGGCATGAGCCGGGAGCTGA
Source organism: Sinorhizobium sp. BJ1 (assembly GCF_002531555.1). NCBI lineage: Bacteria > Pseudomonadati > Pseudomonadota > Alphaproteobacteria > Hyphomicrobiales > Rhizobiaceae > Sinorhizobium > Sinorhizobium sp. BJ1. The sequence continues at coordinate 23,041 of NZ_NWTH01000038.1, read as the reverse complement.
TCCGCCTCGGCGCCGAACTCAGGCAACCGGAATGGTCCGCCCTGGCGCTGATGGAGGCTCCTCAGATCGTCGGAAGAGTTCATAGGGAATTCATCGACGCCGGAGCGGACGTGATCACGACGAACAGTTATGCGCTCGTGCCGTTTCACATCGGCGAAGAGCGTTTCCGCTCCGAGGGACGCTCGCTGATCGAACTGGCCGGAAAACTCGCGCGAGAGGCCGCCGATGAGAGGACCGACCGGAAGGTCCTGGTCGCGGGTTCATTGCCGCCGATCTTCGGCTCCTATGAGCCGGAACGCTTCGATCCCGAGCGCGTGCAGGACTATCTGAAGGTCCTCGTCGAAGGATTGGCGCCCTATGTCGACGTCTGGCTCGGCGAGACCCTGAGCCTGATCGCGGAAGGGGATGCTGTCCGCGCCGCCGTTGCCGCGACCGGCAAGCCGTTTTGGGTTTCCTTCACCCTGACTGATGAGCCCGGGGCCCTCGAAGGCGACGAGCCGAAGCTCCGATCCGGGGAAACCGTGGCCGCGGCTGCCGCCTGGGCGGCCGGCTCCGGTGCCGAGGCGCTTCTGTTCAACTGCAGCCGTCCGGAAGTCATGGCCCGCGCCGTGGCTGTTGCGGCTGCGACGTTCCGGGACAGACGAGCGAATATCGTCATCGGCGTCTACGCCAACGCCTTCGAGGCGAAAGAAGCCGAAGGCGCAGCCAATGAAACGCTCCATCACACCCGCGTCGACCTGACCGCCGACCGCTACTCGCGCTTTGCCTGCGATTGGGTCGAAGCCGGTGCGTCGATCGTCGGCGGGTGTTGCGGCATTGGCGCGCGTCACATTCACAACCTGGCACGCTCCTTGCGGTTCCCGCCCGGTTCCGTCATTGGCGATCGGTAGGAGCCGTTCTTGGAGTTACACCCGTTCTCCATCAATCCGGCGAAGTGAGCCCGGTCGGTCATGTCTCTCTCCAGGGGATGCCATGATGCGAAAGCTGCTCCACGAGGCTGCCCAGTCGATGATGACGCGCGTGGTGAAATGGTGCTGGTTGAAGGCGTGGGCAATGAAACATTGCGAAGCGGCGTGGTAGTAAGAAAGCCAAGGTGGCATTGGCGTGCAGGCTCGCGGTCGTCATGCATCGCATGTGGCTGGATGGCTTGGAATTCCGCTGGACGCAGGAGGAGAATAACTCAACCGCAGCGGCATAGTCGCCAGCCATAAAGGGCGACCGCGGCAGGAATTAAAAGTTCCGCGGAGCGGCGGAAGACGTCCTTCGCGGACGATGGTGATGTAAGTTCGTGGCGGCGTTTATACCGATGATCCGTCATCAGGATGCAGCATAGATTGGACCACATCATCTATTGGACCCCATCATGGGAGGGCCAAGTGCCGATCCCGGAGAGAAGCGCGGGCCGCGAAACGATGTCAAACGCTGCACAAGCCGGACGCAGCCAATGATCGCCTACTTTCTGTAGAGCGGCGATTTCGGCTGGACAGCGTTGCATCCATTCTGCTTACCGCCTCGCCAGCATTGGCAAGATCAAGCCCCATCCGGTCTCTTGAGGTGGTCCAGACGGTTCGAACCCCAACTTCTTGTAGACGGTTATCGCCCGTTCATTGTCTGGATGCGGATCGGTCGCGATCACAGGTGCGCCCTCATCGAAAAGAGCCTGCATCCTCATTCCGATAAACGCTGAACCATGTCCAACGCCGACCATTTCGGGGTCTCCGATATATTGATCAATTCCCCGCGACCCCTTGGGAAGACCGGCAAAATGGTGATCTTCCCATCCGTGCACCGTGTAGTCCTGCAAGAACGCAAAGGGCCGTTCGTTAATTGAAATGATCCAGCGAGCCACCCGAGGATCAACCAGTTCTGCTTCACCATACTGCTCACCAGAACCCCACCATTCCAGGACATGCGGGTTCGACCGCCACGCCTTCAGTAAAGCGAGATCATCCAGGGTCGCTCTGCGAAACTCGTACGGATTGGTCGCGAACATTAGGTCACTCTAGCAGATTGTGCGACGGTGAGTATGGGCCCAATCCAGACCTCCTCGACTCAGCTCTGAAAAATCGCTTGACACCGACACGCCGACTAGAGAAGGCGCCGCTACGAGCCGACCCCCTCTGTCTCTTCGGGTGTGGGCTCGACCACGTGGACGCGGCTTGCCACGGCAATCGCGGCGGCAAAGACGACCAGCACCGTGGCGACGGCAAAAGTGGCCCTCATGCCGGCCGCGGCTGCGACGCCATCGGCTGTCGTAAAGGCGCTCGCCGTCGCGGCGAAGGAGAAGACCGCGCCCATGACCGACGCGCCGGTGACGAGCCCGAGATTGCGCGAGAGGTTCAGCAGGCCGGAGACGATGCCACGTTGCTCGGGGCGCGCATCTTTCATCACGCCGGTAGTGTTGGCCGCCTGGAACAGGGCATAGCCGGCAGTGAGGGTGACGAGAGGCATGACATAGCCCGCGACGCCGAACGGCTGCGGAACAACGGAGAGTGCGAGGCAGCCGATTGCCATGATGCCGAGACCTGCCGCAGCCATGCGCCCCGCGCCGAAGCGATCCACGAGCCGCCCCGCCGGCACACCCGCCAGCGCCGAGACGACCGGTCCGGCCGACATCACCAGGCCGACGAGCGCCGCATCCAGTCCCAGGCCGCGCGACAGGTAGAACGGCCCGACCACCAATGTCGTCATCATGACCGTCGCGACGAGCATGCTCGTCGCAAGGCCCGATCGCAGCCGCGGTTCGCGAAGCGTCGCAAGACGGACCAGGGGCGAGGCCGCGCGGGACTCCACGAACAGGAAAGCGCAAATGCCGAAGATCGCCGCCAGCAACAGAATCAGGTTGATCGTGCCGAACGTGCCGCCTCCAATGGTCATTGCGAGTGCATAGGCGCCAAGCGTCAGGGCCAGCACCAGCGTGCCGATGACGTCGAAGGCGGGTCTGGTGGACTTTGCTCTCGGTCGAGCTGCAGGCAGGGCATGGTGGCCGAGAAACAGAGCCAGGAGACCGCAGGGCACCGTCACCAGGAAGATCGCTCGCCAGCCGAAGCCGCCAATCAGCACGCCCCCCAGCGAAGGGCCGAGCGCCGTCCCGATCGCGGACATGGTGCCGAGCAGCCCCATGGCACTGCCGGTTCTTTCCTTTGGCACGGCCTCGCCGACCATGGCCATCGCCAGTGCCATCATGACCGCGGCGCCCAGGCCCTGCACGGCCCTTGCCGCGACGAGCCAGGAAAGATGCGGAGCGGCCGCGCACGAGGCCGAGGCCATCGTGAACAGGGCGATGCCAGCCAGCAGCAGCTTGCGGCGGCCGACGATATCGCCGAGCCTGCCGACGCTGATGATCAACGTGGTGGTAGCCAGGAGATAGGCGAGCACGACCCATTGCACCTCTTGAAACGAGGCGGAGAAGGCCCCGGCCAGGGTGGGCAAGCCGACATTGGCGATGCTGGTTCCCAAGGAGGCGAGCAGCATGGAAAGGGAAAGGCTGGCCAGCGTCCAGCGGACCGAGACCGCCTGCTCCGTGCCTGCAGCAAACGTCTCCTGTGGGTAGGATGTCATCGTCGTCGTCCCTCTCAAAAAGCGTCGGACGACAGGTAGACCGTCGCCGGACATGGCGGAAGGCGCACCGTTTGCACTTCATTCGTGCATCTGACGCGATGTCGATCTGTGTGCTATCGTCGCCCCCATGACGCACCCTGACCTCAATCTCCTCGTCACCCTCGATGTTCTGCTCTCCGAGGGCAGCGTCGCCCGCGCCGCGCGAAGGCTGCGGCTGAGCCCCTCCGCCATGAGCCGGCAACTGGCGCGGCTGCGCGAAACGATGGGCGACCCGCTGCTGGTGCGGGCCGGACGCGGTCTTGTCCTAACACCCCGTGCGCTCGAACTCAGCGAGTGGGTCGGCCGCCTGGTGGAGGAGGTGGAAGCGGTGCTCAGGCCTGCCGACCGGCTGGATCTCGGGCGGCTGGTCCGGACCTTCACGCTGCGCACCAGCGATGGCTTCGTCGAGAATTTCGGGCCGGCCCTGATTGCCACTGTCAATGCCGAGTCGCCGGGCGTGCGGCTGCGCTTCGTTCCGAAGCTGGACAAGGACAGCACGCCGCTACGAGACGGAAGCGTCGACCTGGAGACCGGCGTCCTGGGCAGGAGCCAGAGCCCGGAGGTCCGTACGCAGGCTTTGTTCAGGGACCGTTTCGTCGGCGTCGTGCGTGTCGGACACGAACTCTGCCGGGGCGAGATCACGCCTGCCCGCTACGCCGCTGGGCGGCATATCCTCGTCGCCCGCCATCGGCCCGAGAAGGGACCGATCGATGACGCTTTGGAGATGATCGGACTGGAACGGGAGATCGCCGCGACCGTCGGCGGTTTTTCACCCGCGCTGGCGCTGACGCGAAGCTCGGACATGGTCGCCACCGTTCCAGAGCGCCACACTGGCAATCTTCGTTTGGGCTTGTTCAGCTTTCCCCTGCCGGTCTCCATTCCCGAGATCACCGTGTCGATGCTCTGGCACCCCCGCCTCGATGCCGATCCGGCCCATCGCTGGCTGAGGGAATGCGTTCGGGCAACGTGCGCTAAGCCGACCTCCGGCCCTCGAGCAGCATGAGCAGGTTGTTTGCGAGCCCGACCGCTACAGGCGCCAGGACCGCTGCGCGAAGTGCGCGCCGTGCGACAACGGTCGATGCCTTCGCTCGAAGGCCTTTGCGCTGCGCGAATAGATGGGCGGCAGAGTTGGCTCCGAAAGGAGAAATCCCTGCACATGTGTCGCTCCGGCGCTCCTGGCAGCTTCAAGCTGATCATAGGTTTCGATGCCTTCGACAACCACGATTGATACCGCATAGGAGGCCAGAGCGACCATGTCACGCAGGATCGGCGCTGCGTCACCCCGGCTGTGCTGGGGGAAGCATGCGTCGATTTTCACGAGGTCGGCCGGGATGGACAGCGCGTTGCCGGTCCCGAACTTGTCTATCGCAATTCTGTACCCGATCGAGCGAGCAGACTTGAGCAAGTCCGCAGCGACCGGGAGCGTTTTCAGGGGCAGGTTTTCGGTGACCTCGAGCACCATGCGCGTCGCCAAAGCGCTGTGCCGTGAAAAGAGATCGTGCAGCACCATGCAGCTTCGCTCGTCTGCCATGTTCTCGGCCGAGATGTCGCACCCGAGCACATCCAACGGATGACAAGCGAGCCATTCGAAAGCCAGGTCGAGGAGATCGAGGCCAAAGACACGATCAACCGCCGCGGCTTCGGGCAGTGCCGAGAATTCTCCGCGGGTTCTGACCGTGCCGTCAGGCTCCACGAACCTGCCCAGGCACTCGGAATAGAGGACCTCGCTCGAATCGTTGACGGCGTTGACCTGCTGCAGGGAAAAGCCGATCCGCCCGTGCCGCATCGCGCGCGCGGCACTGCCGAGTGCGTCGTCACGTGTCTCCAACTTCATGGATCAAGCTGCCCCATCCGGTTGTCGGACCGATGTCGAATACTGTCGGCACAGTCCGCGCTTTGGTTCAGTTCGCAACATCCAGTTCAGTATCAGTCGTCTCCGGCAGCGTCGCGCGTATCTCGTCGATCTTGCCGAATTCCGGCCCGACGCCGAGGATATCCTTTGCCTCGGCGAGATCGTCGTCGGTCACGACGCCGTCTTTCGTGAAGCTTTCAAGGGCCTCGCGGAGCGCTTCGTCGCTTAAGGCAGGATCGGTCGGGATGGCGTCGGCGCCGAACTCGGCCTCGAACTCGGCATAGTTGATCGCGTAGTCAGAGATCGCCGCCATGCGGGGGTCGTTGGAGTTGAGATAGGCGTGATAATTCCTGTTCAGCGAACTGAATCCGGAATTCAGACCGGCGGTTTCGGGTTCCTCGGGCAACGTATCCGAAACGTCTGAAGTATCCAAAGTTTCCGAAGTGTCCGGCAGCGTCTCGCGTATTTGGTCAATTTTGCCGACTGCTGGTCCGACGCCGAGGATCTCCTTGGCCCCGAGAAGGTCGCCGTCGGTCACGACACCGTCTTTGCTGAAGCTTTCCAGCGCTTCGCGGAGTGCTTCATCGCTCAAGTCGGGATCGGTCGGGATGGCGTCAATGCCGTTCTCAGCCTCGAACTCGGCATAGGCAATCGCATAGGCCGAGATTGCCGCCATGCGGGGGTCGTTGGAGTTGAGATAGGCGTGATAATTCCGGTTCAGTGAACTGAACCCGGAGCCCAGCTTGACTTTTTCAGGTTCGACGCTCTTCGGCTTGGCGGCCGCGACCTTTCCGGATTTCACCGGCTTGGCTGCCTTGATCGTCTTCTTGGATTTGGTGCCGCGCGAAAAGAGCGACTTCAGGAGATTGTCGCCATTGCTCTTGCCGGACCGTGCCTTGTCCTGCTTGCCACTGCCGGTATGGGACTTGCTCTGCCCTCCTCCATGGCTGCCTCCATTGCCGCCGCCTTTGCCGCCACCGTTGCCGCCGCCGTTGCCGCCGCCATTGCCCCCGCCGTTCCCGCCGCCATTGCCACCCTTGGCAAAAGCGACCCCTGAGGCACCAAATGTGACGGTTGCCAGCGGAGCGACCGCGATCGCCAGTGCAAGGACGCTCCTTCCGATTGTCTTGGAAATAGCCATAGCCGGTCTCCTTTGGTATCACTCGCCTCATCAACGGAGGTGTCAAATTTCTATCCAGATCGACGGTAGCTTGCGCGATGCCGCAGCACCACAGCGGTCAGACTATTGCGATGGTTCGTGGGACCTAGGTCTGACGGACCGGCCACAAAAGGTCCGACCAACTATCGCAGAACGTGGCGCGCCATTGACCCGCCTATCGGAGACGATAGTTATATCGGCATCAATCGAACGATGTGCCGCCAGCGAATCGAGCGGACAGGCCCGAGATTTGTCGTGCGCGCCAAAGACTTGATCACACGATGGAACGCGCAGCCTTTGGCGAAGCAGTTCCTGATGGCCGGCGGCATCGTCGCGACTTCGGCAATGCTCGTGGTCGGCGCCTTCGTCACCAGTCTCATAGAGGACGCCGTCACCCGAAACTCGGCGGCGACGACGGCGCTCTACGTCGACAGCGTAATCGCGCCACTCCTGCCGGACATGCAGACGACCGAAGTGCTCGACGATGCCGTCTCGCGTGCGCTCGACGAGACGCTTGGTCATGGCGCGCTCGGCAACCGGCTGCTGGCGTTCCGCCTTTGGCGTGCGGACGGCACCATCCTCTACTCGAATGAAGAGAGCATGGTCGGAAAACGGTTCGAGCTCAGTCCCGAGTTGAAGGCCGCATTCGGTGGCCAGGTGGTCGCTCAGTTCAAGCCGATCGACGATCTGGACGGTGAAACCGAGCGTGCGGCCGATAAGCCGCTTCTCGAGATCTACAATCCTCTGCTGCAGCCCTGGTCGGGACAGGTCGTCGCGGTTTCAGAGTTCCACGAGATTGCCAATGATTTCCAGCTCAGCTTGGGTCGGGCCAGAATCCTGACGTGGCTGGCCGTTGCGGGCTTTACGCTTGCCTTCTTCATCGTGCTTTCCGCGATCGTGATGCGCGGCGGCCGAACGATCGAGAAGCAGCGTCTCGCGCTTAAGCAGCGGGTCGAGGAACTTTCTGCGCTGCTGTCGCAGAACGAGACGCTGCGTGGACGGTTGCAGCAAGCGTCGCAGAGGGCCACTGCTCTCAACGAGCAAATGCTGAGGCGCATCGGTGCGGACTTGCATGATGGCCCTGCGCAGCTCCTGGCTTTCGCCTCGCTGAGGCTGGACAGCGAAGCTTTGATGAACCCTTCGGCGTCAACGGAAAAGCGCGAGCGCGAGGCCGCCGCTATCAAGGCAAGTCTCGACGAGGCGATGCACGAGATCAGGACCATATGCAACGGGCTGGTCCTGCCGCAGATCGAAACAGCGAGCTTGCCGGAGATACTCGAGCGCTGTGTTCGCGCCCACAAGCAGCGAACCGGTTCGGCCGTGGATTTGTCGCTGTCCCGCCCGCCCGATCACCTTTCCCCCTCGGCAAAGATATGCATATACCGCTTTGTGCAGGAAGCCCTTAACAATGCTTACCGGCATGGAGGAGGCATCGGGCAGCGCGTCGTGCAGAGCATCGACGGCAACAGGGTGCAGATCGAGGTAGCCGATGGCGGACCTGGTTTCGATCCGAACAAGATAAGGCCGACAAGCCTTGGGCTTGCCGGTCTGAGAGAACGGATAGAAAGTCTTGGGGGAACATTTGAACTGAACGCGGCCGCTCCGGGCACTGTTGTCCGGATGTCGCTCGGCATCGAGGAGGTTGGGGAGCTATGACGACGGCAATTCGCGTTGCGGTGATCGACGATCATCCTCTGTTCAGAGAGGGAGTGACGAGGAGCCTATCGGAGCTCGAAGGCTTCGAAATCGTAGCGGAAGGCGGTTCGCGCGACGATGCACTGAAGATAGCCGAAAACCTCGCCCCCGACGTGATGCTGCTCGATATATCCATGCCGGGTAGCGGGATCGAGGCGGTTCCGCTCATTCTTCAGATCGCTCCGTTACAGAAGATCGTCATGCTCACCGTATCCGAGGCTGGCGATGACGTTAAGGCAGCCTTGCAGGGCGGCGCCAAGGGCTACGTCCTCAAGGGGATCGGATCGAGAGCGCTGGCGGATGTCATCCGCACTGTGGCCTCAGGCGAAAGCTATGTGGCTCCGACACTCTCGGCCAAGCTCCTGTCCAACGGTGCGCCGGCCGCTGCAAGCAAGTTCGACTTGATCCACAACCTGACCACTAGAGAGCGGGAGGTTCTCAATCTCGTAGCGTCGGGAATGAGCAACAAGCAGGTCGCTCGCCAGCTCAATCTTCACGAGAAGACGATCAAGCACCACATGACACAGATCATGGCGAAGCTTGACGTCGCCAACCGCACCGAGGCTGCGATGGTGCTCCGCGACGCGCTCGACCGGCCGCTCAGTCAATGAGAGAAAGCAGCCGCTTCTGATCGACCGAAGTCGCGCGCCGGTTCACAATGGTGCGCCCTCGGGAGTCTTTCATGATGTAGCGGCCGTCTTTGATCTCCTCGCTTATTCCTTCGACGTGGCGAATTCTTAAAACGGAGCCGAAATCTCCCACGGACGTGGCTTTTGTGCTCGCCCCGCTCGACCTGCTGCTGTTCGAACTGCTGCTGTTCGAACCACCGCCGCCCTTTCCATTGCCGTTTCCGCCACCATTGCTATTGCCGCCGCCTTTCCCGTTTCCGCTATTGCCGCCGTTCTTGGCGAAGGCGGACTGAACGGAGAGTTCGAGCGCAGAGCCGGTGATGGTTGCCTTATAGGGAAGACTTGCAGCGACGAAGCTGATGGTCGCCGTGCACAGGACGGCCACGACCTTTCGCCTGATGGTCTTCGTATTGCTCCGCAGGAAAATCATTGGCGCACCATTCGCCTAGCATTGGCTATCCCAAGGGAACGAGCAAAGGCCGGCTTATGTCGAGTTCGGTAGAGTCGAGCCAATCCGGCGATTTTTGTGCTCGCCTTTTCTTGCGATACCTTGCTCACGGCGCCAGTCAATCGTCAACCCGCGGCTTGCCATCCCCGGCATTATTGGACCTTTCTCACACCACGGCCGGCCATTCGCCCGGCCCTTATCGGACCAAGGTCTGAGGAGGTCAGATTGCCTCAGACGCCGCGTCAGCTTCACCAACGACAAAGAGAGCCCGCCGGATAGGACCGGCGGGCTCGACCCCGCGCAGGAAGGGACGGCGCTGCGCGAAGACTTGCGGCAAGAACAGTTCCTTCGCCTATAAGTTCCTCCCTTGAGGTGTCACTCAGACCTATGCGCGCAACGCTCAGACCAAAGGCCGATACGCTGCAAGATCTCGGGCACGCGCGTATCCGAGGTCCGGAGCTCCGACACGTCGCGGACCACTACGGCGCTTTCCTGCCGCTCTCGGCGAGTGTTACGGCCTCGGGCGGATAGACACGGGTTTGCTGGCGGGTTTCCGTGAGCAAATCTCCTATGACCAGATAGGCGCTCAACCCGGCGATGAGCACAACGATGAGTGCGACGGGTATTCCGCTGCTGGCTTCCCGTTCCGGACTATCTGACATCCTGTATCGCATCGCGGATCTCCGTTCAGTTTGGCCGTGAGACCAAATCCCCGGCGTGTCAGAGCGGCTCAGCTTTGCCGCCAGCCTTCAGACCGGATGGCAGCGCCGCAGCTCCTCAGCTAAGCGATTTTATGGTCTTTCGTTCCGGCGAAAGGTCGTCACCAGACCTTTGCGTCTGGAGACTGGGGCAAAGGACCGGAGGGAGCTCCGACTAAGGTCCGGGTCAGGTGGATCGACGTCGTAGCTACACCTGGTTCGGCCAACGGCGGGCGCGGCGGCGGGTTTCTTCGCGCGGCTTGGTGGCGCCAGGGCCGATGGGTGCGTTCGATGAATTTCTTGCTCGTTCCTGAGCACGAGCGGCGTCGCCACCGCGTCGAAGCGCACGATCGGATCGCCGATCATCCCCAGTTCTCCGGGTGACCGCACGCGCAGGGGGTTTGCTGAAATGGCAATCACGTATATTTAATTGTGCAGTGCAGCAACGAAATCCGACCTGGCCGCGTTGTTACTCGGTCGCGCCATCTGGCCGCTGACGCAAGGAGATATCCGTTCATGAGAACCCTACCCGGTACACTTGCAAGAATCACGCGACCCCGGCCAGGCAAAGCCGAGCATCTGCACTCCCGCAACAAGCTTTCCCCACTCATGGATTTCGGTTCGAACCCAGGTGGATTGAAAGCCAGCTATTACTTGCCGAAGAACCTGCCGAAAAGACCGGCGCTTGTCGTCATCCTGCATGGATGCACGCAGATCCCGGCCGATTACGATGCCTGCTCGGGCTGGTCGAAAATGGCGGACGATCATGGCTTCGCGCTGCTCTACCCGCAACAGTTGCGCGACAATAACGGCAATCTCTGCTTCAACTGGTTCTTGCCCGACGACATCAGGCGCGAAGGGGGCGAGGCTCTTTCCATACGCCAGATGATCGAAACGATGCGCTCGAGGCACAAGGTTGCCAGTGACAGGATATACGTCACTGGACTGTCCGCCGGCGGCGCAATGGCGAATGTCCTGCTCGCTACCTATCCGGAAGTCTTTGCCGGCGGGGCGATCATTGCCGGATTACCATACGCCACCGCGTTCACCGTCCCGGAGGCATTCGAGCGGATGCGCGGGCACGGCATCCCGAAAGCTCGAGAGCTGCGGACCAGCGTTCGAACTGCGTCCAGCCACACCGGACCATGGCCGACGCTCTCGATCTGGCACGGGACGAAGGACAGCACCGTTGCCGAGGCGAACGCGCGAGCAATCGTCGAACAGTGGCGCGGCGTCCACGAACTGGCTTCGGCACCAACCGTTACCGAGACCGTGGACGGGCAGACGCGGAAGGTGTGGAAGGACATCGACGGACGGGTCCGCATCACGCTCTACAGCATCCACGACATGGGGCATGGACTGCCGCTTGACGTGGCGAGCGGCTACGGCAAGAGCGGTCCTTATATGCTTGATGTCGGCATCTCTTCCACCGCACACATCGCCCATTCATGGGGGCTGACGCGACGACTCGCGACCAGCCGGCGCGACAAAGCGGCAGTAAAGCCGCCATCCGCACCCCTCACGCCCGCCGATCGTTCGTCTTCTTTGGACGATAAAATCCAGAAAGTCATCCGCTATGCGCTGCGCGCGGCCGGCTTGAAGCCATAGCCGACATTCGCAGCCCTTGCCGCTCCACCACGGGACAGCAAGCGCACGATTAGCCGGCGCGGCCGTGCCAGGGATCCGGCCCCGGATCGCCCCCCGCCGCGACCTGGCCCAGCCGGCCGAGGTAGTGGGCCCAGCCTTCCGCATGGCCGGCGCATTGCTCGGCACTGGGCAGGCCGCTATGGGTCAGGCGCAGCAGCGTTCCGTCCGGCTGCTCGATCAGGTCGATCTCCACCAGGCTTGATCCCGGCGGCACGACCTCGCTGCCCTCCCAGCCGAAGCTATAGGCGAGCCGATGCACCGGCACCACCTCGCGGAAAGAGCCACGGGCGAAGCGGGCGCCGGTGACATTGACGAGATAGAGCCCCTCGGGCTGAGGCTCGATCTCAGCCTCGGTGCCCATCCAGCGCAGGATCTTCTCAGGATCGGTCAACAGCGCGAATACCGCCGCGGGCGGCGCCGCGATGTGCGTCTCGCGGCGTACGACGAGAGCCTCTTGCATCGGTCTCCCCCATGGTTGCGATGGCTTTCCCGACTGCGACGAAGAAGGAGCAGGCAGGATCGGGCCTGTCCCGATGATAGCCCGGCGGCGCCGGATGCGCCACCACCGACAGTGCCGCGCGCCCGTGAAGACGCACGAGGGCGCTGTAAGCCGTTGAATTACTGAATGACTCTTCCCCCAACCAATCGAAATTGAAGGATCACGGGGTGCGCGGATGACACGTCAAGGGCCGTGGCAGTATGATCCCGGCATGGATCTGCCCGCACCCCTCGCCTGGCTGGTGGACGAGGCCGGTGCCACGCCCGGCCCTGACCGGTTCCTGGCCGAGCTCGGTAGCCGGCTGTTGGCCGACTGTCTCCCCTTGGCCGGCGGCGCCTTGACGCTCGCCGTGCCGCATCCGATCATCGCCCGCCGAACCTGGCTGTGGCGGGCGGAGACCGGGGCGGTGATCGAGTCCCTCGGCTTCGCCGGCGCCCCGCCGAGCCAGGCCGAACGCGATTGGCTGGCCGGGCTCGGTCCGGTGCTGGAGGACACGATCGGAGCGGCGGCCGACAAACCGGTGCTCGCCTGGGCCGGGATGCGGCCGTTCAACCCCGCCGAGACAGGCCGGCTGCGCGAAGCTGCGCGCTTCGCCGCAGCGCCCCTGGCGGCCCTCGCCGAGCGGGCGGCGCTGTCGGCTCTGCTAGAGGCCTATCTCGGCCGACGGAGCGCCGCCCGGGTTAAGGCCGGGGCGCTGACACGGGGCACCGGCGAGACCATTCGCGCCGCGCTGCTTTATGCGGATCTCCGCAATTTCACCGCGCTCTCCGAAGCAACGCAGCCCACGGAAATGATCGCTGCCCTGGACGCCTGGTTCGACCGCGTTGCCGGGGCGATCCACGCCTTCGGGGGCGAAGTGTTGAAGTTCATCGGCGATGGCCTGCTGGCGATCTTCCCAGTCACCGGTTCGCCGGCCGAGGCCTGCGAGGCGGCGCTGCGCGCCATCGCCGCCGCCCGTGCCGGCATGGCGCATTTCGACGCCCTGCGTGAGGCGCAAGGCCTGCCGCAGCTGCCCTTCGGCACGGCGCTGCATCTCGGCGATGTCCTCTGGGGCAATATCGGCGCGGTCGACCGGCTGGACTTCACCGCCATCGGCCCCGCCGTCAACCTGGTCAGCCGCCTCGAGGGCCTGTGCCGGCCGCTCGGCCGGTCGGTGCTGATCTCCGGCGCCGTCGCCGCGGAGACCGCCCAGCCGCTGGTGCCGCTCGGCGACCACGAACTGCGCGGCATCGCGGCGCCTTGTGCGGTGTTTACGCTGCCGGATGCGTGAGTGTCGGGTCGGTGGGATTCGCACTTCATCGCCTCCGACATCTGCACCAGCGACGGCGTCGTATTGCCCGGCACCATCCGCGGCGTCTCAAATTTCCAGTCGGCGCCGGCGCGGCTTCCCGGCACGTAGGGAAGCGATGCGACCGTCGTTGATGTGGTTTCGGTCCGACGACCCCTGCGCCAGCCGCACCCGGCCTTCGCCCTGCGCCGAGGCCGACGGCTTCGCCCAGGAGATGGCGCTGTCGGCGACATGGACGCGGTGACTACCCTTCTCGTGGTTAACCCAGAAGTAGAGCCCTCTTCGCCGATAATGTACGCGAATCTCTACCGTTGAGGGGGCAGCCCCTTGAACTCACGTTCCAGTAATTCCGACGGGACTTCGATCTCTGTCCAGCGGTTACCGTCGAAGCTGTGAACACCGTGTTTCGAGTCGAAATAGTATAGGACGTCATCGACGGCCTGGATTTTAATAGGGTTAGGGATATTGCGGTTGATGCTCGGATCGAGCACAGGCTTCAAGGGCGACAGCAAATGCCCGTCGAAACAATGAAGTCCGTAGTCAGATGCGATCACCATTCGATCCTTGAATTTGGTTATTGAGATCAAGCCTTCGCTGTTGCCTTTGAAGGATACGTCTTGGAAGCCTTGCTCCGCGTTGCCTTGCAGGATCACACCATTGTGGCCGACGGCCCAGACCTTGTCTTTAGCCTCGATGAAGATATCGGCCAGAGTAGCCGGTTCTGGGTGATGCCTTCCGGGGCGGGGCTTGGCCACAATCCGCCATTCCTGTCCGTTCCAGTGATAGAGTCGGCTTTCATAGACTCGTGATGAACCTTCGGTTGCTTCTCTGATGGCGTAAGCTTCGTCGTCTCGGCCGGCAAGGTAAAGTCGATCCATTTCCTCCTCTTCTTCTTCTTCCGTCAGTTCCCTGCTCGTACTGGTTGGCGAATAGGTGACGTTCATGTAGAGGTCAGTTTGCGACGTACCGCTCAGATCGCCGAAGATGAGATAGTCGTAGGTTTCGGGTGCTTGCGGCAGTTTATGCTTATGAAACCAGTCTGTGCCAACTTCCGTCAGGCGATATAGCTGGGAGTGATAACCGGTAACGAACAGGGCATCGCCAATGAGCGCCACGGAGTTGACATATCCAAGGCGGGTTGCATCGTCGGAATAGACGCCAGCCCCCTCGATTTTCCGGTGCGACGAATCCTGGCCCATCGGCAAGGTGTAAACGTCGCCTTCATCGCTCAGGGCGTAAATGACCGGTCGTCCGTCCGCCCCTATTTTACCAGTCAGACCATCAATCTTGCGAGGCACATCCGACCGAGACCACGGCTGCTCCAACTGCCCTTCATAAACGAGGATATAGGAATACATATCCTCATAATCCTTGCCGCTGAACACAACGCAGAATGTGTCCTTGTCCAAGGCAAAGGCTCTGTTTAGGCGGAGTGGATCGTATGACTTCATGTTTCGTCACCTCAGTATGTCCCGGCCTTCAGAACATCGATAACATGTTGCCCGGCCGGTAGTCGGGGAGGACGCATCGTCGTACGGCCGGGCTGGTTTCGTTTACCGGCAACCTGGCCGTCCGCAGCTTTTTTTGCCAATTTTTTGCATTTTTCGGGCAACTCTTAATCCGATCTAGTGCCTTATGCGCCTCGTCCCTAATCTTGCCAAGCGGAGCCGTTCCTTGCGGATTGAAATTCTTTCCCAACTCGGCCAGTGCCGGATTCAATGATTTATGGACCGCATCCTCGTCCGTGCGATGCATGCCGGTCGACAAGCAAATAGCCTGCCCTTGATTGTAGGTCGGGGAATCTGGAATACGTCCTGCGGTAGAGTTTCTTTCCGCTTCAGTTACCGGTGCACCGCCTAAACGATATACCATATCAGGAATAATATGGTGCGCCTCACCGGGGCAAATCATCTCGACATACTTGTACGGACCAACGACGCACGGCCATTCATCCTAGTTTTCCGTATCTGCTCGAACGCCCTCTTTCAGCGCCAGCGCGAGCTTCTTCGATCTTCTTCGATCTCTCTATCTCGATAGATGCTTCAAGATATTGGCGCTCCCTTGCGATATAATCATCGTCGGGGCCCGCAAACGGGTTGCTATACGCATCATAGAGATGAGTAGCGATGCGCTTTTTTGTTTGTTCATACAGCGCTTTTTCCGCTGTTCCTAAAGGATGTATGCCGTCAAGTGCGTCTTCGGCCCCGCTATCAGGATTGCGTTGTCCAACTCCGGGGTTCCGCCGCTTGTAATAATTGCGACTGGCGCTGCTATCCTTCCAAGAACTTTACCGAATGTTCCAAGGCGCTGGAGGAGTGAGCTTCCTCCGGAAGGTGGAGTGGGAAGCTGGGGTGGCGATGCTGGCTTTTTGGCGGCATCCCCCATCAACTGCCTTAATAGCCTTTGTCCCTCGGGGCCGCTCGAATCGAAGGCCAATTGAATTGGCTTTTGTGGCAACCTCAGCGACCCCGGCACGGGATCGTCATCTAAGGGCGGCCTGTAGGTGTCGGTGCTGCGAACGAAGATCGCCTCGCCTTGTGTATTGCGTTGGTTCATCCAGAACCGTGCGAGGTGGCGAATGACATGTGAACCCTCTGCCCGCACTTGCGAGGCATGGCCGATGGGCTCACAGATGTCTTCTACCGCGCCGGACTTGATGCCTTTCCTCGTGCCGGGAGCGTCGCCATGCACGTGCGTCGTGTTGGAGCGCTGCACCATGGCTTTCTGCCGCGTAAATCGAACGGAGGGCGTGTAACTTTCGTCGTGGCCGCAATAATCGATGATCTGATAAGGGATCGGAACCACGGCCTTGCCGACCGGCGTTAGGCAGACGTCAGGCGACAGGCAGACGATCTTCGCTGCGTCGGTGTCGCGAAGACCTTCCAACGGCCGGTTTGTCGTCCACGGCGATGGGTACTGTGGTTCGCCAACATAATTGTCCCGGGACGGCGGAAAGCTCATGCAGCGGATTCCTGCGTGGCAGGGCTGCTATCGCCGATCCGAATTCGCTTCAGGGTAAGGACCCCGCTCCGCCTCGTTCAACGGAAACCTCGTTCGCCATGTCAGCAGGACAAGGTCGCGATGTCCGCGAAAATCGAAGTGCGCGCCATCTAGCGTCAGTATGTGCCAGCCGCTGCTCTCCGCATCGCCCCCTTCGCAGTGCACGCCAAGCGCAATACTGGGCAGCCTGCCGCGCGCCACGTCATGCTCGCGATGCAGGTGGACTAATTGATATTGCTCTCCCCCTTGAGATGCGGTACGGCGACCAGGTCAGGGTGAGCGCATTGCCAGAAGCGCGGATCGAAATCTACGGGCAGCAAGGGATGGCGATTCTCGAGCCAGTCTTCGTCCTAGGTGCCAGCAAATTGCTGGCGCTGACGCCACCACGGGGGCATCGGCCCGAAACATTGCGGTGATGCGTTGTGCTGCTGCCAATCTCGTAGCGGGTTATCGGGGTCGTCGAGTTGATGGGCTGGAAGCAGTACTTCCGGGTCGCCGTGAGTGATATCGAGCAGCCCCGGCCCGAGCGGATTCTCACGATGCACATCCGCCGGAGCGCCTTCCTCCTCGGTGCCCGTAACGGGCCCACCGAACGCCTTTGCCCATGTCAGATCCACTTGGCCCACCGGTTCCGGTTCGCCCAAAGTCCACCCTGTCAAAAGCGGCTTCGGATCACGTGCGAAGAGGCCCGACCAGGTCAGCCGTGTTTGCGGAAGCCATTGCCGTGGACCGGTCACCAGAAGGCGCTTATGTAATCGAACGCCGATGCGGATTTCCGCTGTCCACGATTGTGCCAGTTTGCCGCCGGGGGCGAAGCTTGAGCCGAGGAAAGTGACGTCCGTGCCCGGCTTCTCCGGTACGAGGTCGCTTTGCCGCAAGAGCGCCGTCGAATGCGCATCGCCTTCGTAGACGTCCTCGTATTGGAACGGTTCGGGTTCAGATACCGGCACGAGCATGCCATCCTGCCGGTGTTCGAATGTCGCTCGCGCAGCGACTACACAATCCAAGCTGCCATCGGGCGCGAACTGACGAAAAGCCAAGGCTTCCGCAAAGGCAACGCTCGAGTCGGCCGCTCCCTAGGCGTTTTTCCAGAGCCGCATGAGAGGGCCGTTCGCGCCGTAGAGCGGGTCGGCTGGAGGGAGCGGCACGTCGGCAATCGTTTGAAGGTCGCTCCTGCTGACCGCCTTCGTCTGAATATCGGCGCTTTGTCCGGGCGGGTAGCCGCCGACAACGAGAAAACCGTCGCTCGCTCCGAGAGTCATGTGACCAGTGCCGGCCGGCAGGACGAGACAGTCGCCTGCGCCGACCTCCATCACAGCACCCTGCGGACCGCCGATCAACAGCTTGGCATTGCCCTTCGCGATACCAAGGACTTCGTGCGCACCGATATGATAGTGCTGATAGGAGAAGACACCGTTACGCCAGACGCCTCGCCAGCCGGTCCCGGCAAACCGCCGCTCGAATTCGGCCGCCATATCGTTCTCCGCAAGGGCTTGACGATAAACCAGAACCGGCAGTCGTGGGTGGTTCGGCACCCATTCGCTCGGTGGGAATCTGATGATTTCAGGCTCACGCATTTCCGGCTCCGTCACCATTAGCGTCGCTGAACCTGATTTATAGGGTGCGATTGCGCGATTTCGAGAGAGTGCTTTGCGGAAGAGCCTCCTGGCTGCAACTCCTCGCAAATGTAACCCCTCCGGCTGCATAGCACCGCAGAAAAAGCGTGCGGGTGGCTGCGACCGTCCGATCAACAGGAACGGAGTGTCTGGGATGGAAGCTCCCCGAAACGATTTCGGTACTCCATGGCCAGGCGCCCCATATGGGTGAAGCCCCATTTGAATGCGATGTCGGCGATGCTTTGGCCGGGCCGAGCCAGCGTCAGCTCTTCGCGAAGCGCATTCAGACGCAAATCCTGGAGGTAACTCATGGGAGTGGTCATCTTGAATTGCCGAAAACCGTGCTGGAGCGTGCGCGAACTGACCCCACAGGCGACGGCGACCTCGACCAGCGTTATCGGCTTCGACAGGTTGGCCATCATGAAGTCGATCGCCTTCTTCACATGACGCGGTACCGGCGTAGCGGCGCGGCGCATTTTTTCCGAGAAGCGATGAGGTAACGTATCGAGGATCATTTGGATCAGGGCTTCGCTCAGGTTTGTCAGCGCGAGGGGAGATCTGCGCAGCGGCGCATCGCCGGCAAGGCCCGCCTGGAGCGTGGCCGCAATGTTGGCAATTGCCGTTCCTGGTCCCGATATGAGGTCGATCTCTGGCGAGAACTCCAAGATTCCGGAGACCGGCATCTCAACCATTTCGGACAGCTGGCGGACAAGCGCCGCTTGATCGATCGCGACGAACATGTGCTCGCGAGCGCTCAACGAGAGGGCGGCAATGCGCTGGTTGCCTTCGATGACGGCGCCCCGTCCGGGAGACGTGCAAAATGCCTGCCTTCCCATCCGAAGGTCAAGGCCACCGCGACGCGGCACGATCAACACGAGCTGACCGTCGGCGCCCTCGCTCTCGAAGAGAATTTGGCCGTCGAAGTGTGTAAAGCCGATCGATACGATGCCGGCGTTCGCCCAGGCACATTTATAGTAGATGCTCTCGTTGTTAAGCGGTCGAACAACGACATTGGTGGTCCAGTTCGTCAACGTTGCTGCAAGGCGGTCCGGGTCGCTTCCTTCGAACGAAACATAGTCCGGCCGGTTCGCCGCATCCCCCAAAGCCATCGATATTGATCTCCTTGCTGATACTCGATTAGCAGGATTCCACGGCGTGGCGGTGGCATGCTGTAACAGCATGCCACCACGCATTGCAGCGGGGGCACAGCATCATACGATCGAACGTGCAATGCAACAGACTCGCGTTATAGTCCACCACGCTCTGCTCGAAGGAGTGACGCAGCCTCTATCCGTGACCCACCTCAGTTGAGCGTTTCAGCCATTCGATAAGCAATTCCACGTATTCCTTCTTCCGTTGGCGGCGTGGAACCACGACAAAATAGCCGTTCCTGGTGCTTATACTCGCATCGGTGAGACGAACCAGACGCTTCTGATTGAGAAGATCCTCCACGAGACGCTTCCACCCAAGCGCAATTCCCTGCCCGTTCAGCGCCGCATAGATGGCCTCTGTGTAAAAACTGCATCGCAGTCCCGTCGGTCTTTTCGGGCTTTGAACAGAAAAAGCGGCAAGCCACTCGTTCCAGCCCGTCCAGGCCGGATCATCCGTGTCGTGAGTAATGAGCGGGTATCGGATCAGGTCTGCCAATGTGGCCACCTGGCCGATTTCGCTAGCGTACTCAGGACTGCAGACAGGAAATATCTCGTCGTCGAACAACAACTCGGCCTGACCGTCGGGCCACATTCCGTTGCCGTACCGGATGACAAGGTCGACGTCGCCGCCTTCGGTATCGGCAGACTTGTCCTGGGTGATAATTCGCAGCTTGACCTGCGGATACGATCGCGCAAACGACGATATCCTTGGAAGCAGCCAGAAGTGCGAGAATGCGACGGTCGCTGAAATAGCGAGTTCGTCACCGCCTTCCTCTTTCGACATGTCTGCAATCGTATCTGCGATGAGATTGAAGGCAGTCGTCGTGGCGGAAGACAGCAGTCTCCCCTTGTCCGTCACCTCTATCTTTCGATGCAGGCGGCGGAACAGGGGAGATCCGAAAATATCCTCGAGCAGATGGATCTGCCGACTGACGGCGGCCTGGGTGACGCCGAGTTCAGCCGCCGCCTTGGTGAAACTTCCCAGCCGAGCTGCCGCCTCGAAGACTGTCAGCCCGGTGAGCGGCGGCAACTTTCTTCTCAATCCGGCCACGACAGCAGGTCCCCGCGCGATCGACTGGTTGTCAAATCCATTTCATACCTCCGGGGGATGTTCGGCTCCTGCGACCGCTCATTCTTGCCACCCACGTGATCCTGCAAAGGCCACGCCCCCTATCAGTCGCATTACATTTCCTTATGTCAAGCGTGCACATTTCTGCCGTTGAGAAGAAGGCGTTTAGGTTCGATGATCGCATCGTCCAACGATAAGGGTGGCTTATGCTTCAGACCTTCTCCTCCTCCATATCGCCACTGCTCGACGCACGCGCAGACGGTCATTCGCTGCCCCAGGGGCTTTACACGCGGACCGACGTTTTCGAAGCCGACGTAGAGGTCTTTTTTCGCAGACACTGGATCTGCATCGGCCTCGAATGCGACGTTCCGGAACCAGGCGACGCCAGCGTCATCGAAATCGGAAATTCCAGCCTCATCCTACTTCGCGATGACGATGAGCAGATCCGCGTCGTGCACAACGTCTGCCGCCATCGCGGCTCACGGCTGCTGGATCCTGGCACGACCGTCGTGTCGAAGCTCGTCTGTCCCTACCATCAGTGGACCTACGAGCTGTCCGGGGAGCTGAGTTATGCGCCGCATATGGGCATCGACTTCGACAAAAGCTGCAAGAACCTGAAGCCCGTCAACTTCAAGTCCATCGGCGGCTT
The DNA here is from genome assembly GCF_002531555.1 of Sinorhizobium sp. BJ1. Taxonomy (NCBI): domain Bacteria; kingdom Pseudomonadati; phylum Pseudomonadota; class Alphaproteobacteria; order Hyphomicrobiales; family Rhizobiaceae; genus Sinorhizobium; species Sinorhizobium sp. BJ1. The sequence continues at coordinate 2,041 of NZ_NWTH01000038.1, read as the reverse complement.
GATCTATGTATGTCTTTCCGACAATCCCCCCGAGGACATCGCCCGCCTCGAGCAGGTGATGGCCGAGCGGCTCGCTCCCTACGACATCCGCAACGCCAAGGTCGCTTTCCAGTCCGATGTGATCGAGAAGGGCAATTGGAAGCTGACGATCGAGAACAATCGCGAATGCTACCATTGCTCGGCCAATCACCCGGAACTCTGCGTATCGTTCGTCGACCTGGACTTCGGGTTTGATCCCGCAAGCCTGAGCCCGGAGGACCGGAAAGAGGCCGAACAACATCATGCCCTCTATGCGGAGCGGACGAAGACCTGGGAGGCCGAGGGCCATCCATCGTCGGCCGTGGAGCCGGTCATCGACGGGGCGACGAATTTTCGGTCGCAGCGGCTGATCATCGCGGGCGCAGGCGAGTCGCAGACGCCGGACGCCACTGCCGCATCCGCCAAGCTACTCGGTTCGATGAAGCGAAAGGATCTCGGGGATATGCATCTCTGGGGACACAACAGCTGGAACCATTTCATGGGCGATCATGCGGTTACCGCGGTCGTCATTCCCCTTTCGGCCGACAGGACGCTCGTCAGAACCAAGTGGCTGGTCCACAAGGACGCGGTCGAAGGCGTCGATTACGATCTGGATAAACTGACGAGTGTTTGGCTGGCCACGACCGACCAGGATGCCGAGCTCGTCGCGCGCTCCCACGCCGGGATTGAGGATCCCGCCTATGAGCCGAGCGCCTACTCCCGCTTCACCGAAGGTCACCTCGATCAATTCGCCACGTGGTACATCAACCGGATGCGCGCTCATGGACTTTAAGCCCCAAGCATCGACCGCGGGCCCAAGCCCGGCGGACTGGAACCCCGACGCAGACGACACGCTGATCTGCGTCGACGTCCATCAGGAGACGCACGACGTGAAAACCTTCACGTTCGCTTCTCCGGACGGCAGGCAATTTGGTTTCCTTGCCGGCCAATACTTCCTCTTCGACCTGGAGCTTGGCGGCGATGCCGAGAGCCGCTGCTACAGCGTCTCGTCGTCGCCATGTCGAAAGAATGCCATCTCCATCACGGTCAAACGGGTGCCTGGGGGCAAGGTATCGAACTGGCTCCACGACAATCTCTCCCCCGGGGTCCACGTTCGAGCCAACGGACCGCTTGGCCGGTTCGTCCGGCCGTCCGGCCGGAAGTTCCTCTTCCTTTCGGGCGGCTCAGGCATTACGCCGGTGATGTCCATGGTAAGAGAACTGGCCGACACCTCGGAGCCGGCGGACGCCGTGTTCATGCATGCGGGCAGAACGCCGAAAGACCTTATCTTCCGGGAAGAGCTCGCTTATCTTGCCAACAAGCTGAAAGCTCTACGCCTTCATTTCCTGCCCGAAGAGGTGGCGGGCGAACGCAATTGGCCGGGTCTGTCCGGGCGGATATCTCGGGAATTTCTCGGTCTCGCCGTTCCCGATCTCGCCCAGCGCATCGTCATGTGCTGCGGCCCGGCGCCCTTCATGGCGGCGGCGCGCAGGATCACGGCGGAATTGGGGGTCCCTTCGTCGAACTATATCGAGGAAAGCTTCGATGCCGCCGCCTTGGAAGAGGATGTGCTGCCGGTCTCGGATCCGGTTGAGAGCGCGACGTTCAAGGTCGAATTTTCGAAGCAGTCCCGCACAATCGATGTCTCTGGCGAGCAGACCGTGCTGTCCTGCGCCAAGAAATCCGGCGTCAGGATACCCTCGTCCTGCGCCAATGGCCTGTGCGGGACCTGCAAGTCGAAGCTTGTCAGCGGAACGGTTGACATGAAGCATTCCGGTGGCATCCGGCAGAGGGAAATCGACGCCGGCTTTTTCCTGCCCTGCTGCTCCAAACCTCTCAGCGACCTAGTCATCGACAGGTAGCCGTAGCGTAGAGGCAGCCCCGCTTCGGCGAGGCTGCCTCCGCCCCTTGGCGGCGAGAATGCCGTTCTCCCCCTTCGCGTCAGTACACCACCACGCTCCGGATGCTTTCGCCGGAATGCATCAGTTCGAAGCCCTTGTTGATGTCGTCGAGCGGCATGGTG
>NZ_NWTH01000037.1:0-56057 GCF_002531555.1 Sinorhizobium sp. BJ1 | reverse complement strand
CAGTTGGCCGCCAAATAGACCCTCTCAACATGGGGCACGGATATACGATAGCAAGGTCAAACGTCAGTTCCCAACCTGGCGGCTATGAGCTTCCACCGAGTGGCGTCTCTCCAAAAGTCGTTCCCGGCAGCGGTGTTGGCGTAGTCGCAAACGGCTTGAACCAACGCCCATGTTGCGAGTTTTGTCCTCATGGCAAATCTCAAGACTAGGAGATATTCGCAATGGATTGGAACCGCGTCGAAGGAAACTGGAAACAGGTAAAGGGCAAAATCAAAGAGCAGTGGGGCAAGCTCACTGACGATGATCTTGACCAGATCGCGGGTAACCGCGACCAGCTCGAAGGCAAGATCCAAGAACGCTACGGGATCGAAAAGGATCGCGCTCGGCGTGACCTCGATGATTGGTACGGCCGCCAGAGATGGGACTGGTTATCCTAATCTGGAATATCGACAAGAAACCCGCTTCGGCGGGTTCCTTATTGCCCGTAGGGCAGACAACTTCCTCTCCACTAACAAGGCGAAATAGAGGATAGAACCGTGCTCCGGCGCGGCGATCCTCTTGAATTCATTCGCAGAAGGAAGTCGGCGAGAGCGACCGCGCGTCCTATGATGTGATCTACGGCCATAATCAGAAGGACGTGCCGAAGGCGCTCGCGCTACCCCCTACGTGGACAAGCCGCCGAAAAGACCGCAATGGGCGAGATGTTTCGCGCCGGGCATGGCGAGCGCTTGATCGTCAACGACACCGCTACCCACTCTAGCGGCGGCCGGAGGACCTGCGTCTGGCCGCACATCGATGCGGCCACTTCGCCATCCGCGCTCTGCCGTTCTTCCAAACGGAACAAACCTCTCGCCTCCACGTTCCGAAACGTCGAGTCTGTTGCGCGGACTGTCTGCCGCGCCGTTTCCAAGATGAGGCCGCGTTGTGGCGCCGAGAGCAAATTGGAAGGGGTACCTGAAAGTCGCTGAGGTGAGCTGCCCTGTAGCGCTTTACACGGCAGCGTCGACCTCGGAACGGATTGCCTTTCACACCATCAACCGTGCCACCGGGCATCGTGTTCACCGGCAATTCGTCGATAGCGAGACGGGAAAGCCGGTCGAAAAGGAGGATCAGGTCAAGGGATACGAGGTCGGATCCGAGGATTACGTCGTGCTGGAGCCCGAGGAGGTTGCGGCGGCGGTTCCCGAAAGCGACAAGACGCTGTCGATCTCGGCCTTCATCGCCTGCGGCGATATCGACGACGTCTATTTCGACAAGCCCTACTATCTTGCTCCGACGAAGAGCCATGCCGAAGACGCATTCGCTCTGATCCGCGAGGGCATGCGAAAGAAGAAAGTCGCTGCCATCGCGCGAACAGTGTTGTTTCGCCGCGTCCGCACACTTCTGATCCGCGCCTACGAGGACGGTCTGATCGCGACGACCTTGAATTTCGACTACGAGGTTCGCTCGGCCGAAGAAGCATTCGACGGGGTGCCGGATCTGAAGATCGAGGGCGAGATGCTGGAGCTTGCTGAGCACATCGTCAAGACGAAGCGAGGAAAGTTCGATCCAGCAAAATTCGACGATCGCTATGAGACCGCACTTGCCGAACTGGTCAAAGCCAAACTCGAAGGCAAGAAGATCGAGCCGCGCAAGGAGCCGAAGCGTGAAAAAGTCGTCGACCTCATGGAGGCGTTGCGCCAGAGCGCCGGCGTTCACGCCAAAAAGGCCAAGGCGACGACCCAGGCCAAAAAGAAACCCACCCGCGGGGCGAAGACAAAGGAAGCGTCCCCGCGTCGCAAGGCGAGCTGAGCCATGGGTCTCGATCTCTACCGAGAGAAGCGCGATTTCGACTCGACGCCCGAGCCGAAGGGCCGCAAGGCGCGCCGGGCCGGCAACAGTTTCGTTGTCCAGAAGCACGACGCGACACGCCTCCACTACGACTTCCGCCTGGAAATGGACGGAGTTCTGAAGAGCTGGGCCGTCACCAAGGGGCCGAGCCTCATTCCTGGCGAGAAACGGCTGGCCGTTCACGTCGAGGATCATCCTCTCGAGTACGGAGATTTCGAGGGGACGATTCCAAAGGGAGAATATGGCGGCGGAACCGTCATCCTGTGGGATCGCGGCACCTGGTCGCCGATCGGCGATGCCCGACGGGGCTACGCGAAGGGGCACCTCGACTTCGAACTCAGTGGTGAAAAGCTCGGCGGGCGCTGGCATCTGGTTCGCATGGCCGGCAAGCCGCGCGAAAAACGGGAGAACTGGCTGCTGATCAAGGGTGACGACCAGGCGGCGCGATCGGAGGAAGACCCCGATATTCTGGAGGAACGGCCCGAGTCGGTACTGACCGGCCGCGAAATCAAGGACGTTGCGGGTGAAGAGCCCGGCTGGTCGTCGAAGACCGGCAGGATCCGCAAGAGGGCTCGCAGCAAGAAAACGACCGCTCCTCAAGAGCAGGAGCCCGAAGCCGTCATGAATGTCCCTGATCCTTCAAAGATCAAGGGCGCCAAAGCGGCCGCCTTGCCGGATTTCGTCGAGCCTTCATTGGCGACGCTTGTTTCTTCCGCACCGGCCGGCGAGCGCTGGCTTCACGAAATCAAGTTCGACGGCTACAGGTTGCAGGCGCGGATCGAAGCCGGCCGTGTCAGGCTTCTCACGCGCAGCGGGCTCGACTGGACCAAGAGGTTCGGCAAGGCTCTGGTGTCGGCGTTGCAGGCGCTGCCCGTCGGAACGGCGCTGATCGATGGTGAGATCGTCGTCGAAACCGGATCCGGCGCGTCGGACTTCTCGGGATTGCAAGCTGACTTGAGCGAGGGTCGCAGCGATCGCTTCCGCTTCTATGTGTTCGACCTTCTTTATCTCGATGGCTACGACCTGCGCGCCCTGCCACTGATCAAACGGAAGGAGTTGCTCGACCAACTGATCGGCGAAGACGACGGGATCGTCCGCTTCAGCAGTCATTTTGAGGAGGAAGGCCGCCTGGTCCTCAGTCACGCCTGCAGATTGAGCCTCGAAGGTATCGTCTCAAAGCTGCGCGATGCCCCCTATCGGACCGGTCGGAACAAGAGCTGGGTAAAATCCAAGTGCTCAGCGCGTCAGGAATTCGTTGTTGCCGGCTACGTGCCGTCGACCACGTCGCGAAAGGCGATCGGCTCACTGGTGCTCGGCGTCTATGACGGCGACAAGCTCGATCATGTAGGCCGTGTGGGAACGGGGTTCACCGCGGCGCTTGCGGAGGATCTCCTCAAGAGACTTGACCGCTTGAGGACGTCGGAAAGTCCGTTTGCGGCACGCCTAAGCGCGGAGGATGCGCGCCAGGTCCGATACGTCAAGCCTGAGCTTGTGGCAGAGGTCGAGTTCAGAGCCTGGACTGCTGACGGCCATCTTCGCCACGCCTCTTTCAGGGGCTTGCGTGAGGACAGGCTCGCCGGCGAAATCGTCCGCGAAACGCCCAAGTCCACTGGCACGCAGCCCAAGCCTCCGCGTCGGACCGTGAAGCTCACCCACCCTGACCGGCTCTATTGGCCGGATGAGGGGGTGACGAAAGAGGGGCTTGCCGATTATTACGCCGAGGTCTGGCGCTTTATCGGACCGCATATCGTCGGTCGCCCGCTGGCATTGGTCAGATGCCCCAACGGAATTACCGGAGAGCAGTTCTTCCAGAAGCACGCCTGGAAAGGCCTGAATCCCAACATCGTTCTGGTGAACGACCCGAAAGAACCACCCGACGAACAGCTGTTGAGCATCAGAGACCTCGATGGCCTGATCGCGCTCGTTCAGTCTGCCGTTCTCGAAATCCATCCGTGGGGATCGACCGTGGCGGATTGGGAAAAGCCCGACACGATCATCATGGACCTTGACCCGGGCGAGGACGTGCCTTTCGAAGCGGTGATCGACGCCGCCTTCGAGACGGCAGACCGTCTGAAAGCGGCCGGCCTTGTACCCTTCGTCAAGACGTCCGGCGGCAAGGGACTTCACGTGGTGGCACCATTGATCCCAAAGGCTGAATGGCCGGCCGTAAAGGCCTTCACGAAGTCGATTGCGGACGCGATGGCGTCCGACAGTTCCGACCGCTTCGTCTCGACGATCACCAAATCGAAGCGCCGCGGAAAAATCCTCGTCGACTATCTTCGCAATCAGCGTGGAGCGACAGCGGTCGCAGCATATTCGACGCGGGCGCGACCGGGTGCGGCCGTGTCGATGCCGCTCTCCTGGGACGAATTGGCCCCTGGCATCGGTCCGGCGTACTTCACGGTGGAGAACACGCCGACGCGCCTTCAATCCTTGAGCGCCGATCCATGGGCAGATTTTCGCGCAGCCGCCATTCCGCTCAAGGAGCCGAAGGCCGGGCGCCGAAAGGCCGCCTGATCGCCTCCAACCGGGCAAGACAGGTCTTTTGATTTGAAGCGGTGAGCAATGCCGTCGCATCTGATAAAAAGAGCAGATTACGACGCTGAGACGCGGACGCTGTCGGTTTGGCTCCTGACGAACGAAAAGCGTTATGACTACGAAAACGTGCCTCCCGAGACATACGCTGCCTTTAGAAGGGCTTTCTCGAAGGGCCGCTTCTTCAACTCCTATATTCGCGATCGATTCAAGTATCGCGTCGCCGAGCCGGATTGATCGAGTGGGTGGCTAAGCCTTCGGCTTTTTCTTCTTTTCTGAGCTGATGCTTTTGCGCAGCGCATCCATGATGTTGACGACGTTGCTCGGGCGCTCCGCTTCCTCAGCCTTAGCCTTGGCAGGCCGTTTCCTGCCTTTCTTCTTAGCGGAAATAATGTCCAAGAGGCGCGCCTGGACGGGGTCGCCTACCATATCCGGATCCCACGGCTTGCTGCGCTCTTCGATCAGGGTCGTGACAAGCCGCATCAGTTCGGGATCGGTATCGCCGTCATCAATATTGCGGAAGAACTCTTCGGGCTTCCTGACCTCGTCACCATAGCGAAGTGTCCATAGGACGATCCCTTTGCCTCGTGGCTCGAGCATCACGGCGCGCTCGCGACGATACATGACGAGCCGCGAGATCCCGACCGTGCCAGTGGAGGCCATCGCGTCGCGGATCACCGAGAAAGCTTCTTCACCGACGGGGTCGTCTGGAACGAGGTAGTGGGGCTTGTCGTACCAGATCCAGCGAATGCTATCGGCCTCCACGAACATGTCGATGTCGATGGTGCGGGTGCTTTCCAGTCCCACGGCTTCGAGCTCTTCGTCCTCAAGCAGCACGATGTCATCCTCGCCCCGTTGATAGCCTTTGACTTCGTCATCTTCGTCGACAGATTTTCCGCTCACCGCATCGACATATTGGCTGACGACGCGATTGCCGGTTTTCCGGTTGAGCGTGTGGAAGCGGACCTTTTCGTTTTCCGTGGTGGCAGGCGTCATCGCCACCGGACAGGTGACGAGCGATAGTTTCAGATAACCTTTCCAGAACGAGCGGGGTGCCATTTCAGGTGGCCTCGAAGCTTCTACCGTTCAAGTATCCGAAACGGCGTCGAACGCGCGTTTGTTCCTCTGCCTTTCGGGCCCATATACGCTCACTTACTTGTAAACGACGTCTTGGATTGCGGCGGTCAGGACGACCCCGGCAGGGCCGAGCGCGCCGGCCCATTCTCCGGCATGCGAGTGAGGCAAGTCTGTGATTCGAGCCGACGCATTTCGCAAGAGCGCCTCTGCGCGATTCTAGGAACCAACCATCTTTCGACGAAAATGCCGCCGCATTCATCTTGTGCTGCTCCGCCGCTCGATATCAGCGGTCACCGCAACCGCCTCCCCGCCGATCTCCCTGAGCAGGCCGGTGACCGGGTTGAACCGACCAGATAGAGGCCGAGATCGGGGGGCTGGCGAGTGGCGCCGCCAGGCTGGCGCGATCTCATGCGCCTTTTCAAGGATGATGAAATTGAGCCCCGCCCGTCTCAGCAGGCACCGACGGCGAGGCCGGCCGGCCCGGCGCCCACAATGATGACATCGGTATCCAAACTATGGTCCCTCCCCGGGCGCCGCCTTCCCTTCTCCCATAAGGGAGAAGGCCGCCTTTTTTAACGGCCCCTGGATGGAAATAGCCCCAACAACTCATGCCGGTAGCACTCGGTGGCCTCGAGTGCTAAAAATTTTCAGCGGCCTCTTGAATCTCGAAAAATCAGAAACCAGATCGATTTGCGCGCGAGGCCGAAAGGCTTGGCGCCCCGCGTCGGCTTCACTCCGAATGCGGCGCGGAGGATCTCTTGAAAATCTGTTTGTCCATGAGGAGAGAGACATGACGTTCCGTCCCCTGCATGATCGAATCCTGGTTCGCCGTATCGAGGCCGAGGAAAAAACGGCCGGCGGCATCATCATCCCAGACACGGCGAAGGAAAAGCCGCAAGAAGGTGAGGTCGTCGCCGCCGGCCCGGGGTCGCGCGACGACAGCGGGCAGCTGCGGCCGCTCGATGTGAAAGTGGGTGATCGCATCCTGTTCGGAAAATGGTCGGGTACCGAGATCAAGCTCAATGGCGAGGATCTGCTGATCATGAAGGAAACGGACGTGATGGGCGTGATCGAGGTCGAGACCGCAGCGAGAAACGCAGCCTAGTGCCGATCAGAACCCATGCCAGACAAGCAATTCTGCCTCAGGAAGGAGTAGGAAAATGGCTGCCAAGGAACTGAAATTCCATTCCGAAGCTCGAGCGAAGATGCTGCGCGGCGTCGATATCCTCGCCAATGCCGTCAAGGTGACGCTCGGCCCCAAGGGGCGAAATGTCGTTATCGACAAGTCGTTCGGCGCACCTCGCATCACCAAGGACGGCGTAACCGTCGCCAAGGAAGTCGAGCTGGAGGACAAGTTCGAGAACATGGGCGCCCAGATGGTGCGGGAGGTTGCCTCGAAGACCAGTGACATCGCTGGGGACGGCACCACCACCGCGACAGTTCTCGCCCAGGCGATCGTCAAGGAAGGTGCGAAGGCCGTGGCGTCGGGCATGAATCCGATGGACCTGAAGCGCGGCATCGACAAGGCCGTCGAGGCCATCGTCGAGGAATTGAAGACAAACGCGCGTAAAGTCACCAAAAACGACGAGATTGCCCAGGTAGGAACGATCTCGGCGAATGGCGACACCGAGATTGGTCGTTTCCTCGCAGAGGCGGTCGAGAAGGTCGGCAATGAAGGCGTCATCACCGTGGAGGAAGCCAAGACCGCGGTGACAGAGCTGGAAGTCGTCGAGGGCATGCAGTTCGACCGCGGCTATCTCTCGCCGTACTTCGTCACCAACCAGGACAAGATGCGGGTTGAACTCGAGGAACCCTATATCCTGATCCATGAAAAGAAGCTCTCCAACCTGCAGGCGCTGCTTCCGGTTCTCGAAGCCGTGGTCCAATCGGGCAAGCCGCTTCTGATCATCGCAGAGGATGTCGAAGGCGAGGCGCTGGCGACGCTCGTCGTCAACAAATTGCGCGGCGGCCTGAAGGTTGCAGCTGTCAAGGCTCCGGGCTTCGGTGACCGCCGTAAGGCGATGCTGGAGGATATAGCAATCCTCACCGGCGGAACCGCAATCTCCGAAGATCTCGGCATCAAGCTCGAGAACGTGACGCTCAATATGCTGGGCCGCGCCAAGAAGGTCGTCGTCGAGAAGGAAAACACCACCGTCGTCGACGGTGCGGGCTCAAAGAGCGAGATTCAGGGCCGCGTCGCTCAGATCAAGGCGCAGATCGAGGAAACCACGTCGGACTATGATCGCGAAAAGCTGCAGGAACGGCTGGCCAAGCTTGCTGGCGGCGTTGCCGTCATCCGCGTCGGCGGTTCGACCGAGGTCGAGGTGAAGGAACGCAAGGACCGCGTCGACGACGCCATGCATGCCACGCGGGCGGCGGTCGAGGAGGGCGTGCTGCCCGGCGGCGGTGTCGCTTTGCTGAGAGCCGTCAAGGCACTGGACAGCGTTGAGACCGAGAATGCCGACCAGAAACACGGCATCGAGATCGTCCGCCGTGCAGTCGAGGCGCCGGTGCGCCAGATCGCCGAGAATGCCGGCGCCGAGGGCTCGATCATCGTCGGCAAGCTGCGCGAAAAGACCGAATTTGGTTTTGGTTGGAACGCTCAGACCAACGAGTTCGGCGATCTTTACGATCAAGGGGTAATCGATCCGGTCAAGGTTGTTCGTACCGCGTTGCAGGACGCGGCCTCGGTCGCCGGCCTGCTGATTACCACCGAGGCGATGGTCGCCGAGAAGCCGAAGAAGGAAGCACCGCTTCCGCCAATGCCGGGTGGCGGGATGGACTTCTGACGGCGCCGGAAAGTCCGCGCCCTGACGGGGCGCGGACGCTCGGTAGATAGTGAAGCAAAGCAGGCGCTGCGCCGGAGTGGGTGCGGCGTCTGGGAGGTTGGACTGTGCAGGTGGCAGGAGCCAAACACGTGGCTCCGATGAGGCCGGACCCGAGGGCCGCCACCCGCGCCGAAGGAGGATCTGAAGAAGTCGGGGCCTAAAATGACCACGCGTTCGTCGAAATCCGTTGGCGTATTCGCCGCACTCGTCCTCATCCTCGTTCCTGCGCCTTTGCCGGCGGCGCAGCCGCAGGCCGCCATTTCGGCAAGCACTCAACGATCGCTCGCCGATGTCTTGGAGGAGGTCACGCCGGCGGTCGTCAATATTGCAGTGCGGGCTCGCGCGCCCGCGGAAACCAACCCGCTCTACAACGACCCGTTTTTCCGCCGCTATTTCAGCCTGCCTGAGCAGCCGCAGCAGCGGCTAAGCGCCGGTTCCGGCGTTATCGTTGACGCCGATAAAGGCTGTATTCTCACCAATCACCACGTCGTCGCGGACGCCGGCGAGATTGCCGTCACCTTGAAGGACCGCCGCCGCTTCACGGCCGAACTGGTCGGCAGCGACGAGGCAACCGACATAGCATTGCTGAAGATAGACGCGGACAAGCTGACGGCGCTTTCGTTCGGAGATTCCGGCGCGCTGCGTGTCGGCGACTCGGTTGTCGCGATCGGCAATCCGTTCGGGCTTGGTCAGACCGTAACCTCCGGCATCGTCAGCGCCCTTGGCCGTGGCGGCATCAATGTCGAGGGCTATGAGGACTTCATCCAGACCGATGCCCCGATCAATCCCGGCAACTCTGGAGGCGCTCTGGTGACGGCGGACGGCCTGCTGGTCGGCATCAACACCGCGATCATCGCACCGACCGGCGGCAATGTCGGCATCGGCTTTGCGGTTCCGATCGCAATGGCCTCCGCAGTGATGGGGCAACTGGTCGAGCACGGCGAGGTGCGGCGTGGCCGGATCGGCATCTCCGCTCAGGACCTGACGCCCGACCTGGCCGAAGCGCTCAGCATCGAGGAGAACTCCGGCGCCGTCGTCGGCAGCGTTGAGGAGAATTCGCCGGCGGCACAGGGAGGCCTTCAAGCCGGCGATGTCATCACCGCCGTCAACAATCGCAAAATCAAAAGCTCGGCAGATCTCCGCAATCGTGTTGGTCTGGCTCCGATCGGATCGGAAGTCGAAATCGAATATCGGCGCGATCGAGATCGCAAAACGGTGACTATGCGAATCGAGCCGGAGGAGGCAATTGCCAAATCCGACGCCATGCCAGCTCGCCTCGAGGGCGCTGAGTTCCAGGATACGGCCGGCAACGTTGTTGTTTCCAGCATTAAAGATGACAGTGCTGCGGCCCGATCGGGTCTGCGCACGGGCGACGTAATCGTTGCCGTCAATCGCCGGCCTATCGCGACCGTGGCGGAACTCGCGGCGGCCTTAAAGCATGCCGGCGGCACGATCGCACTCGATCTGTTTCGCGGCGGGGCGAGACTCTTCCTGGTGATCCGGTAGGTGGTTGCCCCGACGAGATCCTCACGCCTGGGGACAAAAGTACGCACGACGGGATCAGTAACGGCAGCGACGACGGTGCTACGGTCTGCTGTGCCAGCTGAATATTTCCGAAATCGTTGGCTGATAGCGCGCTTGGTTGCGCCAAGCGCGGACGTTGCCATTCCACGGCGTCCTTCATCACGGCGGAACAATTCCACACGTCACGGGTTCTCTATCGCCGTCCTTATCCGAGCGACAGTCATGGAAAATTCTCCTCGTTTTTCGGCAGTGCCCCGGCAATCCGGCTGGCACTGCCCGATCGCTAAAATAGGTTCTTGGCGAGATACTCCGTCACCATCCGCCGGGACGTCGCGGGATAGCCTCGAGCGGCCCATCTGCCAAGCGACAGCTTGGCCGGATGCATTTCGCTGACACCTGCGCCTTGCTGTGGTTCGACGGCGAACTCGTTCAGCTCGAGGCCCTGGTGCTGCACGGCGGCGGCGATGATGTCCGCATCCCCACCCATGAGCTCCATGTCGGACCGTTATCTCGCCCGTTCAGTGCATCGAAAAGATTGCGATAAAGAGGGCCGCCGAGAAGGGCGTTCCGTACGGCTCGCCGCATCTGGCACGCCTCTCCCTTTGCGGTCAGCCGCCGAACGACGCTCCGCAGATTTCTCGATCCGCTTTACGAACCAGCCGAAACCTTCCCATTCCGCACCGTCGAGCGGATCGGCAAAGGCGTCTACTTTCTTTTTGCGCTGTTGGCTTACCCGCTCCCTATATAGAATCGTCCATTGAAGCAGCATCTCGTTTCTCCGGGCTTGTAACGTTGCCCGAAAAGGTGGTTCGCGAAGGCATGCACCTGTAGACCTATAAACGAAAGGCATCTTTCACGGATGAAAGTCGAAAACTGGGAAGATCTTCGTCTGTTCTTGCACGTCGCCGAGCAAGGTGGGCTCGCGGGTGCTGCCGAGAAGACCGGCATCAGTGCGCCGACTATTGGGCGGCGGATGCTGGCGCTGGAACGCGCCACGGGCCGGGCGTTATTCGTGCGGGCGCGGACAGGCTACGAGCTCGCACCGGACGGGGCAAATATTGCTGAACCGCGTGAGGGCGATGCATGAGGCAGCGCGGGACATCGTCGACTGGCGAGAGATGGTGCATTCGATGCCAATCGTCCGGCTTCTCTCGGACAGCACGCTGTCCTGCTTCACGGCGGTAAGCTTGCGACATCTTTGGACGCCGCAGGATGCTTTTCGCGTTTGCTTCAAGACATCCGAGGCCGCCGTCGACCTCACACACCGCGACGCCGACATCGGACTTTCCGCGGAGCGGCCGCAGATGGGCAATGTCGCGATCCGGCGTTCCGTCGCCGTCGCATACGCGCCTTACTGCGCCCAAGGATTCGACTACCGGCACCATTGCAACTGGGTTTCGCTCGGCACGGACGTCGCCAACCAGCCATGGATGCGGTGGGCATTTGAACAGCCGGGCCGATACATTACGAACTGGGTAAACTCTGCGCGAATGATGTTCGATTTGGTGAAGGCGGGAGCAGGCATCGGTGTCATGCCGTGTTTCATCGGCGATGGCGATTCAGCCTTTGTTCGGGCGGGGAAGGTGATCGAAGAACTCGGCCATCATATATGGATCGTACTGCATGATGACGAACGGGAACGCGAGGCAGTGCGCACGGTCGCGAACCGCCTTTCGGCCCTGCTCGCAGCGAACGCTTCGCTTTTCTCAGGATCGAATGGACGCGATCCCCTGTGAATTGGCTATCGGCGGCCGGAGTTATCAAACCGCGGATCAAGCGTCGAGAACGTGGGAAGAGAGCCAACGCCCGCGTGGCTGCGCAGAGCGCTGTCGCCCCAAAGTACAATCAAAGCTCGCAAACCTTGTCTTCACGCGACTTGTTCTTCCATGAAGCGGCAACACTCGACGAAGAAATCAAAATGCTGAGGATCCAACTCGCTCAAAAGCTCCATCGGCGCGCTGCGCCTCAGGACAGCCCGGCGACAATACTCAAGCCAAGGTCGTCGCGAATCCCGGATTGATAAGCGTTGATCAGCTTTGCGGCGAGCGCTTCAGCTTCTTCAGACTTGCGGGACAAGGCTCGCCTTTGCAGCTCGTCTTGGAAGGCCTTTCCGATCATAGCCAACTCGTCAGGCCCAATTGGATCGAAACTCAAGGTTTGAGCTGAATTCATCATTCCCCCTCCCTCCGCCACCCGATGCGACGGAGACCCTTTGTGCCCTTGGCTTTCAGTCTGATTTGAAAGGGTGCAGCTTCGCTGGAGATCTATCGAAAGTGAACCGTCCTTACGGCCGGACCCTGCGTATCGATCCACTGCTGTGCCGCAATGGCGGAGCCGAATAGCAGAGCAGGTATGGCCAGAGCTCCCATGAACCTGAGCATTTGGAGCCGACGTGTGCGCTTTCCATCCCAGTCGTAAGCCATTTGCTACGCCCTTGCTATTGGGAAACAGTACGCCAATATAGAACCAGAGAACGACTTTCCGGTCGAGTCTATTTTTCAAGTATTACTTTTAAACGAATTTTAAAGGCGGGTTTTATATTGCACATCCCAACGGCGTCGCTAGAACATGAGAAGTAGAGGTGGTCAAGCAATTGAAGCATGACGATCGCCTTGGCCGTCACGGGCGAGCGTGATCTCTAGAAGGTGCCCTACGGCATCATACTGCGATACCGTTCGCCCTCGCGCCGAACCTGCGCCAACCTGTACGGGTCGCCACGATCGTCAAATCGGGGCTAGTGGTAAGCAGAGCGCCGTTTATTTCAGGTGAGGGCTGGGGCGGTGACCATCGCCTGCCTCGACGACGCGAGCGACGAGGAGCTGGCGAATGCGCCGATCGTCTACGAGGATGGCCGGCACGCTGCCTGGGATCGGGCGCGATCCCTGACCGGATATTTGTGAGCACCGGATATCGCTCGTTGGCGCACTCCTTGTCTCGCTCGTCGCTGCCGCATTACGGATCGAGTTCTTGAGAGCCTGCGAGATGAGTGTCACGAAAGTGGCAACGTAAAATCTGTCAGCAATAGACGCACGCCCATCACGGGCAGCAGGCACTCTTCGATGAGGCAGGGCCGCAGCAGGCTATCGCTTTGCTTCTCTCCTCGGCAAGCCAACGATAGCGCGGCTTGCAGCTCGCGGGCCTCGGAGCGAGTTCCACATGCACGGCGTTGTCGCGCAGTCTTGGCAGAGAGGCGCAGTAGAGCTGCATCGGGCGCACGCCATCGCTGACTTCAAATGTGAGCTTCGCCGATTCCTCGAGCTGCACGTGCTCCGAAACCTTCCGGATGATCGCGGCGAATTTGCCGGCCGGCATATGTGCGCGATCCTCTCCGTCCACATCCCAGAGCTGCACGAAGATCTCGGTCCAGGCTTCCGGATTGGCACCGCAATCGAGCGCCGCGAACTGCGCCGCCTTGACTTCCGTCACGTGGTAGCCGGCTTTGACTGGCCGGTCGTCATAGTGAAAGACGAGGGGAAGTTCGCTCGCCCCAGCCAGGGTCTCAAGCAGAAGCCCGAGCGAGATGTCGTCGTTGCGAATTTTGGTGTTGTCGGGCGCGCTCATCTGCGTTATTCCTCGTTTCAATAATTCAAGGATTGTTGAAGTATGAATGAACGTCAAGCGCTCATTTCCTTCGGCGCGCTCTCGCAGGAGACCCGCCTGCAGATTGTGCGCATGCTCGTCATCGCGGGTCCGGGCGGCATGCCGGCCGGTGCGATCGCCGAGACTGCGCATGTTTCTCCGTCCAACGTTTCGTTTCATTTGAAGGAACTGGAACGGTCGGGCTTGATCAGCCAGCAGCGTGAGTCGAGATCGATCATCTACTCCGCCAATTTCGAGGCACTGGGCGGCCTGATCCGTTTCCTGATGGAAGACTGCTGTGGCGGCCATCCTGAAATTTGCGCACCTGCAGCCGCCGTCGCGGCCTGCTGTGCGCCAACCGTGGAGGCGAAATGCCAATGAGTGATGAGCGAATCTACAATGTCCTCTTTCTTTGTAGCGGCAATTCCGCGCGCTCGATCATGGCGGAAGCCATTCTCGAGGTGGAGGGGAAGGGGCGTTTCCGGGCCTTTTCGGCCGGAAGCCAGCCCAAAGGGGAAGTCAATCCCTGGGCCCTGAAGACGCTTGAAGCGCTCGGCTATCGCACCACGGGATTCTCGTCGAAGAGCTGGGACGTCTTCGCCGAGCCGGGCGCGCCGCAAATGGACTTCATCTTCACTGTCTGCGACGACGCCGCCGGCGAGGCCTGCCCGGTCTGGATCGGACATCCGGCAACGGCGCACTGGGGGATCGAGGACCCCGCCGCCGTCGAGGGATCCGATGTCGAGAAGGGAAGCGCTTTCGCGCTTGCCGCGAAATACCTGAAGAACCGCATATCGGTCTTCGCGGCCCTGCCGATCGCCTCGCTTGATAAGCTCGCGCTCGAGACGAAGCTCCACGAGATCGGCCGACTCGAAGGCTCCACGCCCCGCCCGTCCGAGGCGCCCTGATGTCATCTTTCGATCTCTCCCGCCGCCTCGTCGCGGAGGGCCTTGGCACGGCGATGCTCGTTGGCACCGTTGTCGGCTCTGGCATCATGGCCGCGTCGCTGACGCAGGATACGGCACTCGCTCTGCTTGGAAACACGCTTGCAACGGGTGCGATGCTGGTGGTGCTGATCACCATTCTCGGGCCGATCTCCGGAGCCCATTTCAATCCGGCCGTATCGTTGATCTTCGCGCTGTCGCGTTCCCTGCCACAGCGCGATCTCGTCGGCTACGTGGCGGCGCAAATTGCCGGCGGCATCATCGGCACGATCACAGCGCATCTGATGTTCGATCACACGGTCCTGGAATGGTCGACGAAGGTGCGCACCGGGGGAGGACAGTGGCTCGCAGAATGGGTGGCGACCTTCGGGCTCGTCGCGACCGTTCTCGCCGGCATCCGCTTCGAGCAGAAATCCGTGCCCTGGCTGGTCGGTCTCTATATCACCGCTGCCTACTGGTTCACGGCGTCCACCTCCTTTGCCAACCCGGCCGTGGCGCTCGCCCGATCGCTGACCGACACGTTCTCCGGCATCCGCCCCCTCGATCTTCCCGGCTTCATCGCCGCCGAGCTGATCGGCGCGGTTTGCGCGCTTTTCCTGATGACCTGGCTGCTGCAGCCGAGCAATGCTCCAAAGGGCAAACCGGTGGTCTGAGCCGGATTGCCGATAGCAGCTTCCTTCTTCCCCCCGGCACCTACGTAGAATGACGTATGTGCAGTGCAGCGCGCCTGCCCGATGATCCCTCAAGCAACGGCCAAGGAGAACGAACACTCCGTTGCGGCGACCAGAGCTAGAGGGGTTCAATCAGATGCATTACAGGGCACGCGTCACCGGCGCATTCCTCGCTGCCGTCCTTTCGACGACCGCGTTCAACGGCGCCTTTGCCGCCGAGGACACGATCAAGATCGGCATTCTACATTCGCTTTCCGGAACCATGGCGATCTCCGAGACGACGTTGAAAGACGCCATGCTGATGCTGATCGACGAGCAGAACAAGAAGGGCGGTCTGCTCGGCAAGAAGCTCGAAGCGGTCGTCGTCGACCCGGCCTCCGACTGGCCGCTGTTTGCCGAAAAGGCGCGTGAGTTGGTCTCGGTCGACAAGGTCTCGGCGGTCTTCGGCTGCTGGACTTCGGTGTCGCGCAAATCCGTGCTGCCGGTTTTCGAGGAGCTGAACTCGATCCTCTTCTATCCCGTCCAGTACGAGGGTGAGGAAAGCCAGCGCAACGTCTTCTATACGGGTGCCGCGCCGAACCAGCAGGCGATCCCCGCCGTCGACTATCTGATGGAGAACGAAGAAGTCGAGCGCTGGGTGCTCGCCGGCACCGATTACGTCTATCCGCGCACCACCAACAAGATCCTCGAAGCTTATCTGATCGCCAAGGGCGTCAAGCCCGAGGACATCATGATTAACTACACGCCCTTCGGTCACTCCGACTGGCAGACGATCGTCTCCGATATCAAGAAGTTCGGCTCGGCCGGCAAGAAGACCGCCGTCGTCTCGACGATCAACGGCGACGCCAACGTTCCCTTCTACAAGGAACTCGGCAACCAGGGCATCAAGGCCGAGGACATTCCCGTCGTCGCCTTCTCGGTGGGCGAGGAAGAGCTTGCCGGTCTCGACGCCGGCCCGCTCGTCGGCCATCTCGCCGCCTGGAACTACTTCCAGTCGGTCGACAATCCGGCCAATGCCGAATTCATCAAGACCTGGAAGGCCTACACCAAGAACGACAAGCGGGTCACCAACGACCCGATGGAAGCCCACTATATCGGCTTCAACATGTGGCTGAAAGCGGTGGAGAAGGCCGGTACCACTGACACCGACGCCGTGCTCGACGCGATGATCGGCGTCTCGGTGCCGAACCTGTCAGGCGGCTATTCGACGATGATGCCGAACCACCACATCACCAAGCCGGTGCTGATCGGCGAAATCCAGTCGGATGGCCAGTTCGAGACCGTCTGGGAAACGCCCGGCCTGGTCGTAGGCGACGAGTGGTCCGATTACCTGCCGGACTCCAAGGACCTGATCTCCGATTGGCGCGCTCCGATGTCCTGCGGCAACTTCAATGTCGCCACGGGCAAGTGCGGCGGCAAGGGCTCGTGATTTCATGACGAAGCAATTGTTCGCTGACGGGCCGGATGCGGCCCGTCTCCGACATCGTGTTTCATGACGAACCGATAGCATGAAATACCCTCCGTCCGACGGCCTCCATTCGGACGGAGGGACTTTGCAATTCCGGCCCGACAGCGGCGGTTGCCATGATTTGTTCAACGGCAGGCGACGCGAACCAAGCGAGATGGCCAATGTCCCGCATCATCCAAAGCGTGCTTGTTGCCTTGTTCCTCTTCAGCGCAGTCCCGACCGGGCTTCGGGCGGAAGAGGCGTTGAGTGATCTGGTGAACGCGCTGGCCGAGGCGAAACTGTCCGACATGGATGAGCACATCGCCGCCCTGGCGAAGACCGGCGATCCCAGGGTCGTGCCCATCCTCGAAGCGCTCGGCGAAGGCAATCTCTATGCCCGCAAGACGGACGACCGGGTGTTCCTGACGAAGGAGAGCGGTTCGAGCCTGGCGCTCACCGACCCGGTCACCGGCGAAAGCGCCGGCGAGGCGCCGAAGGCGGCGCTCTCGAAGGTCAAGGTCAACAACAGCGTGCGGCGCGCGGTGCGCACGGCACTCGGCAGTCTGACGCTTCTCAGCCCCGACCGGAATGCCCGCCTCAAGGCCGTGCAATCGGTCCTTCAGTCGCCCAATGCCGAGGCGCTCGGGGCCATCGAGAACGCGCTTGCGGCCGAAAAGGACGGAGAGGTTCGCACCCTCCTGGAACAGGCACGCGCCACGACCCTCATCATTTCGGACCGGCCGGCCGGGGAGAAGAAGGAGGCGGTGCGGCTTCTCAAGGAACACGGCGGGCGCGAGGCGCTCTCCATCCTTTCCGCCACGCTGGGCTCCGCCGACGGGACCCTCAAGCCGGATATCGAGGCGGCGCTCGCCAGCATCGAACAGACGCAGGCGTTATGGGCTGCCGGCCAGAATGTCTGGTACGGCCTGTCGCTCGGCTCTGTACTGCTGCTTGCGGCGATCGGGCTTGCGATCACCTTCGGCGTCATGGGCATCATCAACATGGCGCATGGCGAGATGGTGATGCTCGGTGCCTACACGACATTCATGGTGCAAGAGGTTCTGCGCACCTCGTTCCCGGGTCTCTTCGACTGGTCGCTGGCGATCGCGCTGCCGCTTGCCTTCCTGGCGACCGGGGCGGTCGGCCTGGCGATCGAACGCGGCGTCCTCCGCTTCCTCTACGGCCGGCCGCTTGAGACGCTGCTCGCTACCTGGGGCATCTCGCTGATCCTGCAGCAGTCGGTGCGGTCGATCTTCGGGCCGACCAATCGCGAGGTCGGTAACCCGTCTTGGATGTCCGGCGCCTTTGAGCTCGGCGGCTTGACGATCACATGGAACCGCCTGTGGATCATCGTTTTCGCGCTCGCCGTCTTTGCCGCGCTTCTGTTCCTGTTGAAGAAGACGCCGATGGGCCTGCAGATGCGGGCGGTGACGCAGAACCGGCGCATGGCCTCCTCGATGGGCATCCGTACGCCGTGGGTCGATGCGCTCACCTTCGCGCTCGGCTCCGGCATTGCCGGCATGGCGGGCGTGGCCCTCTCGCAGATCGACAACGTCTCGCCGAACCTCGGTCAGGGCTACATCATCGACAGCTTCATGGTCGTGGTCTTCGGCGGCGTCGGCAATCTCTGGGGGACGCTCGTCGGCGCCTTCTCCCTCGGCATCCTCAACAAGTTCCTGGAGCCCTATGCCGGCGCCGTGCTCGGCAAGATCCTCGTGCTCGTGCTGATCATCCTGTTCATCCAGAAGCGGCCGCGCGGGCTGTTCGCACTCAAAGGCCGGGCGGTGGAAGCATGATCACCTCTTTTCTCCTCAAATCGCTGGATCGCACGATCGTCATCGCGGTTTCAATTCTTCTGGCGCTTGCCGTGCTCGTACCGGCGCTCAATCTGCTGACGGCTCCGGACCATCCGCTGCACGTGCCGACCTATCTCGTGTCGCTCTTCGGCAAATATCTGACCTATGCGCTCCTGGCGCTGGCGCTCGACCTCGTGTGGGGTTTCTGCGGCATCCTTTCGCTCGGCCACGCCGCCTTCTTCGCGCTCGGCGGCTATGCGATGGGGATGTATCTGATGCGCCAGATCGGCGCGCGCGGTTCCTATGGCAATCCGCTGCTGCCGGACTTCATGGTGTTCCTCAACTGGAAGGAACTGCCCTGGTTCTGGTACGGCTTCGACATGTTCTGGTTCGCGGCGCTGATGGTTGCGCTGGTGCCCGGCCTCATCGCCTTCGTCTTCGGCTGGTTCGCCTTCCGCTCGCGGGTCAACGGCGTCTATCTGTCGATCATCACCCAGGCGATGACCTATGCGCTGCTGCTCGCCTTCTTCAGGAACGACATGGGCTTCGGCGGCAATAACGGCTTGACCGATTTCAAGGACATCCTCGGCTTCAACATCCAGGCGGCGGGCACTCGCGCCGCGCTCTTCGCGGCCTCGGCGCTGGCACTTGCCCTCTCGCTCGTCATCACCTCCGGCATCGTGCGTTCCAAATTCGGCAAGGTGCTGGTGGCACTGCGTGACGCGGAAAGCCGCACCCGCTTCCTCGGCTACCGCGTCGAACACATGAAGCTCTTCGCCTTCACCGTCTCGGCGATGATGGCAGGTGTCGCCGGGGCGCTCTACGTGCCGCAGGTCGGCATCATCAATCCGGGAGAGTTCGAGCCCGGCAATTCGATCGAGGTGGTCATCTGGACGGCGGTCGGCGGCCGCGGCACGCTGATCGGCCCGATCATCGGCGCGATCCTCGTCAACGGGGGCAAAAGCATCTTCACCGCCGCCTTCCCGGAATTCTGGCTCTTCGCGCTCGGCGGGCTCTTCGTGCTTGTGACGCTGTTCCTGCCGAAGGGCGTCGTCGGCACGGCGCAGCATTATGTCGGCCGGCGCAGGGCCTATCGCTATGCCGCCCGCAAGGAGGGCGAGAACGACAAAGAGGCGGGTCTGCCGGCTGCCGAACCGATGGCTGCGGAGTGATCGCCATGACCGAGAAGAAACCGAAAAGCCTGCTCTATCTCGATGGCGTCTCCGTCTCCTTCGACGGATTCAAGGCGCTGAATTCGCTCTCCTTCATCGTCGAGCCGGGAGAGTTGCGCGCCATCATTGGCCCGAACGGCGCCGGCAAGACGACGATGATGGACATCATCACGGGCAAGACGCGGCCGGACGAGGGCGAGGTCTTCTTCAAGGGCGATATCGACCTCACGAAGAAGGACGAGGCGGAGATCGCCCAGCTCGGCATCGGCCGCAAATTCCAGAAGCCGACAGTGTTCGAGAACCACACGGTCTGGGACAATCTGGAGTTGGCGCTGAACCGTCGCCGCGGCGTCTTCGCGACGCTGTTTTACCGGCTGACGGGCGAGGACAAGTCCCGCATCGAGGAGATCCTTTCGACCGTGCGGCTGACGGCGCGACGCGACGATCTCGCCGCCAATCTGTCGCACGGCCAGAAGCAATGGCTGGAGATCGGCATGCTGCTCGCCCAGGAGCCGGAACTGCTGCTTGTCGACGAGCCGGTCGCCGGCATGACCGATGCGGAGACGGCGGAAACCGCGCTCCTCCTGAAGGAAATCGCCAAGACGCGCTCCGTCGTCGTCGTCGAACACGACATGGGCTTCATCCGCGATTTGGGCGTCAAGGTCACCTGCCTTGCCGAAGGCTCCGTGCTGGCGGAAGGCTCGATCGATTTCGTCAGCAACGATCCGAAGGTGATCGAGAACTATCTCGGCCGATAAGCCGAGCGCGAGTGGAAGGAACTGTACCCATGTTGAGCGTCGAAAACGTCAGCCTGCATTACGGCGCCGCCCAAGCGCTTCGCAATGTCTCGTTCAAGGCCGAGATGGGCAAGATCACCTGCGTGCTAGGGCGCAACGGCGTCGGCAAATCGAGCCTGCTCCGGGCGATCACCGGTCAGCATCCGGTGACAAGTGGTGTGATCTCCTTCAACGGCGCGCCGCTCGATGGCTTGCCGCCCTTCCGGCGGGCGAAGCACGGCGTGGGCTACGTGCCGCAAGGTCGCGAGATCTTTCCTCTGCTGACGGTGAAGGAGAATCTCGAGACCGGCTATGCGCCTTTGAACCGGGCCGACCGCTCGATCCCCGACGATATCTACAGCCTGTTCCCGGTTCTGAAGACGATGCTTGGCCGGCGTGGCGGTGACCTTTCCGGCGGCCAGCAGCAGCAGTTGGCGATCGCCCGTGCGTTGGTCACCCGCCCAAAGATCCTGGTGCTCGACGAGCCGACTGAGGGTATCCAGCCGTCGATCATCAAGGACATCGCCCGGGCGATCAAATATCTCAGGGATTCCACCGGCATGGCGATCCTGCTGGTCGAGCAATATCTCGATTTCTGCCGGGAGCTCGCCGACCAGGTCTATATCATGGACCGGGGCGCCTTCGTGCACGAGGGGCCGGCGGAGTCGCTGAATATGCCGGAAGCGCGCCGGCATCTGACGGTCTAGCTGTTTTCCACAGGTCCGAGATTCTTTCAGTAGTTCAGGGACTTGCGTCGGTGTCGCGATGCCGTGTCGCCGGCTTGCGACGGAAAATCCACTTCTTTGATCGATTGCGTTTGCACGGCGCTTTGCTTTGAACCATACTCCCGATGCACGTTTTATGAAGGAACATCACAATCCGTTATCGCTGACAGAATTGGCCATTTCGCGTTTCCGGCCTAACCACGCGGAGGAGACCCTAATGACGAATTTCCTGCCCGCCCTTTATGAAGGGCATGCCCCGATCACCCTGCAGACTCTCTTCAGAGATGCGCTCGAAGCCTATGACGATTGGGACGAAGACATGCCCGAACCGATCGTTTCCTTCGAAGGCAAGGTGGTGCCGATCAGCGCCGTCTTCGAATGGATGAGACCCTGCACCGACATCATGCCCGCCAACTTGCTCGGCATCGTCACGGACCGGCTGACGAAGCCCTGGAGCGGCACGGGACCGCTCGACGAGATGACCGTTTCCACCGCTGCACGCGTCATGTCCGTGCTGGTGCGACGGCGCCTGAGGCGGTTCGGCCGCGGGTCGATCGAGGCCTTCGCCGAGCGCTTCAATCAGCCGATACGATCTGGACAACCAGGCTGAACCGAGAGTTGCGAAGCAGCGTGGCCCGAAAAGCTGCGCTGTTTCCACGTGTGAGGACATGTTCCTCCTCCGGCCTTGTCCGCAGCGCGCTTTACATAACTTATTGGTAGCGCTACCATTTCCACCGGACGCCCTCGGGAGGAGCCTGTCTGGCGTCACTGGACTCGCGTATCGATAAATCGTGCCGGATCGGCCACTGAAGCACTTGCCCAGGTGTAAAGGGTGCTTTGCAGTGTCCTGGAGCAATTCGACTGCGTTCGTTCGACGTTCTTTTGCTTCAGCCCGCAGACATGTCTGCGGGCAATATCGACACCCGTTCGATGCCCTGTCCCCGCATAACAACGGGAGGGAAATCGATGACCAGAACATTCGTCAGCGGCATTCTCGCGGTCGCTGCATTCGCACTTTTATCCACCACCGCCTCATCAGAACCTGAAATCGTCAGCGGCCCCGCGGCCGAACCGGATTGTTTCGCGCCATGGTCGGCCGAAACCAAATTCTTCAAGTTCCCGAAAAAAGATGGTCCCTACCGGATCGCGCTCGCCAACGGCTTCATCGCCAACACCTGGCGCATCCAGATGATCCAGACGGCCAAGGCCTATGCCGCGCAGCCGGACGTTGCCGCCAAGCTCAAGGAGTTCAAGGTCGTTTCCACCGGCGAGGACGTGCCGGCGCAGATTTCGGCGATCAACAACTTCATCGATTCCGGCTATGACGCGATCATCGTCAATGCCCAGAACCCGACCGCCTTCGGGCCGGTCATCAAGCGGGCGAAGGAAGCCGGCGTCGTTCTCGTCGCTTTCGACAATATATTGGACACCGAGGACGCCATCAACGTCAATGTCGACCAGAAAGGCCTCGGCGTGCTTTGGGCCAATTGGCTCGCTAAGCATCTGCCGGAAGGCGGCAAGATCCTCGAGGTTCGCGGCGTCCCCGGTACGTCCGTCGATACCGATCGGCACAACGGCATCCAGGAGACATTCGCCGCGACGGGCAAGAAGTGGGAGGTCGTCGAGGTCATCGGCAAATGGGACGATCCGACGGCGCAGAAGGCGACGGCAGACGCGATTGCCGTTCACAAGAAGTTTGACGGCATCACCGCGCAGGGCGGCGATACCGGCGTCGTGCAGGCGATGATCGACGCCGGTCACCCCTTCGTGCCGTTCGGTGGCGAGACGGAAAACGGCTTCCGGAAATTCTGCGCCAAGCACGCCGCCGAGGGTCTGAAGTGCTCGTCGGCCGGCACAGGTCCTGCTCAGGTCGCAGTTGCTATCAAGACGGCGATCGCGGCGCTCGAAGGGCAGGTGGTGCCGCAGTCGATCAAGCTGCCGCTGGCGATCGTCGAGGATCCGAATTTCAAGGAGGGCCAGGATTTCTATCCCGACCAGTCGGACAACTTCTTCGTCGGCAACGCCTTCCCGACCTGCGGCATCAACTTCACGGCGCAGGAGATCATGGGTCAGACGAAGGAAAACGAGTAGTCCCCGCGGGATTTGCCTGAACACCAGGCCGCGCGCGTCAGCACGCGGCCTGCGCAACCGGTCGGGAGCCGAGGCGACGGATGGCAATGGCTGAGATACAGGCGACGCCCCCGCTCCTCCGGGTCGAGGGCGTATCGAAGCGTTACGGCGGGGTTCGCGCCCTCGAAAATGCTCATCTCGACGTGGAAGCTGGCCGCATCCACGCGATCCTTGGCGAGAACGGTGCTGGCAAGTCGACGCTGATCAAGATCATGGCCGGGGTGGTGGCGCCGGACGGGGGCCGCATGCTGCTCGACGGCCGGGAGGCCGTGTTCGGCTCGCCGGCCGAAGCCTCTGCCGCGGGCATTGCCTGCGTCTTTCAGGAACTGTCGCTGATCCCGGATCTCAGCGTCGCCGACAATATCGCCCTTTCCAATCCACCGCGCCGCTTCGGCTTGATCGATCGCCGGGCCCAGCGTGCGATCGCGGAGGAGGCGCTCGCCCGGGCCGGCGCCGGGGACATACACCCGCGCGCCATGGTGAAGGACCTGCCCCTGTCGCGCCGGCAGATGGTCGAGATCGCCAAGGCGCTGGCCTCCGGGCCGCGCATCCTGATCCTCGACGAAGCGACTTCGGCGCTGACGGCCGGCGATGTCGCCAAGGTATTTGCCGTGCTGAAAGGCCTGCGTTCCGAAGGTCTGGCGCTGCTTTACATCTCGCATCGCATGCATGAGATCGCCGAACTTGCCGACACATGCACGGTGTTCCGCAACGGCCGCAACGTCGAGAGCTTCCGCGCCGGCACCCGGACCAACGGCGAAGTCGTCGAAATGATGATCGGGCGCGAATACAGCAACGTCTTCCCGCCGCGGCAGAAGCGCGGGGGGGAGCCGGGAAAGACGCCCGTGCTCGAGTGCCGCAATCTCGGCTGGGGCGATCGGCTGCGCGATGTTTCGTTCTCCGTCGGTGAGGGAGAGGTCGTCGGGCTGGGCGGGCTCGAGGGCCAGGGCCAGCGGCTCCTGCTCCTCGCGCTCTTCGGCGTGCTCAGGGGCATGAGCGGCTCGGTACTCGTCGACGGTGCGCCGGTGACGATCGGCGGCCCGTCGGCGGCGCGTAAACCGCCGTTCTCCATGGCCCTCATTCCCGAGGACCGCAAGACCGAGGGCTTGATGCTGCCGATGACGGTGCGCGAGAACCTGTCCTTTGCCGCCCTCGACCACATAGCCCGTGGCGGAGTGATCGACAGGGGCAGGGAGGAGCAACTGATCGATGACATGATGCGGCTACTAGAGATCAAGACCGCCGGGCTCGATGCAGCCGTCGGCGCCCTTTCGGGCGGCAACCAGCAGAAGGTCGTCATCGCCAAATGGCTGATGCGCAAGCCGCGGATCATTCTGCTCAACGATCCGACACGGGGCATCGACGTCGGCACCAAACAGGAGCTCTATCGGTTGTTTCGGCGGCTGGCGGAGGCGGGTGCGGCGATCGTCTTTTATTCAACCGACTATGACGAACTGATCGGCTGCTGCGACCGGGTCCTGGTTCTCTATGATGGCCGGGTCGTGCGCGAACTCGCAGGCGAAGAGATCAACGAACGGGCGCTGATCGCCAGCGCGCTCAATGTCGAGGAACGACAGGAGGGAACGGCGACATGAGCGAATGGCGCTATTGGCTGAATGAGCAGCGCGGCACGCTGACGGGCCTTGCGATCTTCCTCGTGATGTTTGCCGTCTATGTCGCCAATCATCCGGCCGGGTTCACGGCCAATGTCGTCCACACCGCCGCCAACAAGGGCGTGCTGCTCGCCTTCGTCGCCATGGCGCAGGCGCTGGTGGTGATCACCGCCGGGATCGACCTGTCGGTCGGCATGATCCTGGTGCTCACCAATTGCCTCGCCTCCTGGATCGTCATCGGCGGAGCGGTACCGACGAGCCTTGGTGTAGCAGCTGTGCTGGCAACCGGAACGTTCTGCGGCGCAATCAACGGCATGCTGGTGATCTACGGACGCTTGCAGCCGATCGTCGCGACCATCGCAACCGGCGCCGTCTATTTCGGCCTGGCGCTGTTGCTCCGGCCCTTCCCCGGCGGCTCCGTCAACGAGGATCTCGCCGACGCCCTGACCGGCCGGCTCTTCGGCGTCATTCCCTCGAGCCTTATCGCCTTGGCGGCGGTCGTCCTGGTCGTCTGGCTGCCCTTCAAGCGGTCTGTCGCCGGGAGGGCTGCCTATGCGGCGGGCTCTTCCGAGCCGGCCGCCTTCATGTCCGGCGTGCCGATCCGGCGCGGCAAGTTCGCGGCCTACCTCCTGGGCGGATTGCTTGCCGGCATGGGCGGCCTGTTCCTCACCTTCTTCACCTACACCGGCGAGGCGGCCTATGCGAGCGGCAGCGCCTATACGCTCTGGTCGATCGCCGCTGTCGTCCTCGGCGGCGTCTCGCTCTATGGCGGCCGCGGCAGCGCCATCGGGGCGATCTTCGGCGCCTTCGCGGCCCGAACCACCGGCGACATGCTGTTTGCCTTCGACGTCGATCCGCTGTGGCAGCCCCTGCTCCAGGGTATCGTGCTGATGATCGCCGTCAGCATCGGCTCGCTGGCGCTGCTGCGCGTCCGAAACCGTCTGGACTGGTTTCAATGAGCCAGACATCCGAAAGCCGCTTGTCCGTCAAGGCGCGCCTGCCGCGCTTTCTCCGCCGCGCCGATCCGGCCGTGCTCACCGCTTTCGGCTGCATTTTGCTCCTGCTTCTTCTCGGCAGCCTCTATTCGAGCAATTTCCTTTCGCCCGACTACCTGCTGCAGCAGCTCAAGGTCGCGTCCTTCCTCGGCGTCGTGGCCGCCGGCATGATGATCGTCATCCTCCTCGGGCACATCGATCTTTCGGTGCCCTGGGTCATGACGATGGGGGCTATGATGGCCTGCGCCGTTGCCGGTTTCGGCGACATGGGAGCCGCCGTCGCCATTCCGGCCGGCGTGCTTTGCGGCATGGCCTTCGGCCTCTTGAACGGCCTGGGCGTGGCCTATCTGCGCATTCCTTCGATGATCGTGACGCTGGCGTCCAATGTCGTGGCGCAGGGACTGATGGTCGTCTACACCGGCGGCTTCTCGCCGCAGGATTCAGCCCCGCATGCCGTACGGTGGCTGGCGACCGGCGCACTTGTGCCGGGCGTTCCGAACGCCATTCTCGTTTGGTTTGCGGTCAGCGCGGCGATGATCTTCCTGCTGACGCGTACAGCCTTCGGCCGGGCGGTCTACGGCATCGGCAACAGCGAGCGCGCGGCGTTCCTCTCCGGTGTCGGCACAAGGCGCGTGGTTATGATCGCCTTCGTCGTCTCGGGCGGCTTGAACGCTTTCGGCGGCGTGCTGCTTGCCGGCTATGCCTCGAAGGCGGCGCAGGCGATGGGCGACGCCTATCTGTTACCCTCCATCGCAGCCGTCGTGCTCGGCGGCACGTCCATCCTCGGCGGCCGCGGCTCCTATCTCGGCACGGTCGCCGGGGTCATCCTGATCACGCTGCTACAGTCGATTCTCTCGGTCATGCAGATGCCGGAGGCGGGCCGGCAGATCGTCTACGGCGTCGTCATCGTCGTGATGCTGTTGCTTTACGGCCGCGCGCCGCCGAGCCGCTGACGTCACTGTCGCTCGATCTCTCCGGAGGGGTCGAGGATGCATGTCGTTGCCGCCAAGTGATACCATCCGGGCTTGCCGCCCAGTTGGCGGCCGAACGCATCAGGAGCATGCCATGACCCGCATCGTCGATCTCCGCGTCTTTGATCTGCGCTTTCCGACCTCGCAAAGCCTCGACGGTTCGGACGCGATGAATCCTGATCCCGACTATTCCGCTGCCTACGTCATCCTCGACACCGACCGGCCGGGGCTTGCCGGCCACGGCCTCACCTTCACCATCGGTCGCGGCAACGACATCTGCTGCATGGCGATCAAGGCCATGCGCCACCTTGTCGTCGGCCAGGAGATCGAGACTATTCGCGCGCAGCCCGGCCGTTTCTGGCGGCACCTGACCGGCGACAGCCAGCTGCGCTGGATCGGCCCGGAGAAGGGCGCGATCCATCTCGCCACGGGAGCGATCGTCAATGCGGTGTGGGATCTGATCGCCAAGGAGGCCGGCAAGCCGGTCTGGCGTCTCATTGCCGACATGCCGGCGGAGGAGATCGCCGACATCGTCGACTACCGCTACCTGACCGACGTGCTGACGCGCGCGGAAGCGGTCGACATCCTCAAGCGCGCCGAGCCGGGCAAGGCGGAGCGCATTGCGACGCTCGAGAAGGAGGGCTATCCCTGCTACACGACGTCCGCCGGCTGGCTCGGCTACGACGACGCGAAGCTCAGGCGGCTTGCGCAGGAGGCGGTCGACCAGGGCTTCAACCATATCAAGATGAAGGTCGGGCGCGACCGCGCCGATGACTTACGCCGCCTGACGATCGCCCGCGAGGTGCTTGGTCCCGACCGCTATCTGATGATCGACGCCAACCAGGTCTGGGAGGTGGGGGAGGCGATCGAGTGGGTGAAGGCGCTGGCTGTCGCCAAGCTTTTCTTCATCGAGGAACCGACGAGCCCGGACGATGTTGCCGGCCACCGAAAGATCCGCGAGGCGATCGCCCCGGTCAAGGTCGCAACCGGCGAGATGTGCCAGAACCGCATTCTCTTCAAGCAGTTCATAGCCGAGGGCGCCATCGACATCGTGCAGGTTGACGCCTGCCGCCTGGGTGGTCTGAACGAGGTTCTTTCCGTGCTGCTGATGGCGGCAAAATACGGGCTGCCTGTCTGGCCGCATGCCGGCGGAGTGGGTCTCTGCGAATACGTGCAGCACCTGTCGATGATCGATTACGTCGCCGTTTCCGGCACCAAGGACGGCCGCGTGATTGAATATGTCGACCACCTGCACGAGCACTTCGTCGCCCCGTGCGTCATCAGGAATGCCGCCTATATGCCGCCTGAGCGGCCGGGCTTTTCGATCGAAATGAAGCCTCAATCGATCGAGACTTACACCTATCGCGCCTAGCGGCAGGGCCGCGATGGGAGAAATGGCTTGACGCGAATCAGCGGATGAATCATTCCTGTAACGGAACAGATCGCATATTCCATATTTCAGCGTAGTTCAGCGATTGCTCTGTTAGGGAATGCGGCGGGCGCATCTGTGCGGCCGGCGGGGGGGATGGCTGTTGCCATTCGCCTGCGGCTCGAGGCGCGATTTGCGCCAAGCACGAGGGGATTTGACCATGGACATGACAGGATCGGCCGTGGACGCCGCAAGCGCAATCGACAAGGCGGCGACCGCCGGCGCTGCGTCTCGAAGGTCCGCCGACGAGGCGATTGCGGCGGATGCGCGGGCGCTCTCCGAGCAGTTGAAGGCGATGCGCGACCGCCTGTTCGCGCCGACGGCGATGAAGACGCTCCGGAGCTTCACTTCCGGCGAGGCGGCCAAGCTGATCGGCGTTTCCGACGGCTATCTCAGGCAATTGTCGCTGGCGGGCGAGGGGCCGCAGCCCGACACCGGCATTGGCGGGCGGCGTTCCTATTCGCTTTCCGACATCAATGCGCTGCGCCGGCATCTCGCCGAACAGGCGCTCGCCAAGGGCAATGCCGCCAAGGCGCGCGGCTACGTGAATTGGCGCGACGGCGCCCGGGGCGAGCATCTTCAGGTCATCTCCGTCACCAATTTCAAGGGCGGCTCCGGCAAGACGACCTCTTCCGTCCATCTGGCGCAATATCTCGCTTTGACCGGCCATCGGGTGCTGGCGGTTGATCTCGATCCGCAGGCCTCGCTTTCGGCGCTGTTCGGCTATCAGCCGGAACTGGACCTGACCGGCAACGACACGCTCTACGGCGCGATCCGCTACGACGCCGAGGCACGGCCGCTCAGGGACATCATCCGCAAGACCTATTTCGACGGCCTCGATCTCGTGCCCGGCAATCTGGAACTGCAGGAGTTCGAGCACACGACGCCGCAGGCCTTGAGCGCGCGGCAGAACGGCACCGATGCGGGACCGCTGTTCTTCGCCCGCGTTCAGGCGGCCCTCGCAAGCGTCGCCGACGACTACGACATCGTCGTGATCGACTGCCCCCCGCAGCTTGGCTACCTGACGCTGTCGGCACTCTGCGCCTCGACTTCGGTCATCGTCACCGTGCATCCGCAGATGCTGGATGTCGCCTCCATGAACCAGTTCCTCTACATGACCTCGGACCTCCTGAGCGTCGTGCGCGAGGCGGGCGGCGAGCTCAATTTCGACTTCCTGCGTTACCTCGTCACCCGCTTCGAACCGAATGACGGGCCGCAGGCCCAGATCGTCGGCTTCATGCGCTCGCTCTTCGGCGACCGAGTATTGACCTCGGCCATGGTCAAGTCGACGGCGATCTCGGACGCGGGCCTCACCAAGCAGACGCTCTATGAGGTCGGCCGCGAGAACTTCACCCGCGCCACCTATGACCGGGCGATCGAGTCGCTCAACGCCGTCAATGGCGAGATCGAGGCTCTCATCCACGCGGCCTGGGGGCGCTAAGACATGGCTGGCAACAACCGGAAGAACGAATTGCGGGCACTGTTCATGGGCGGTGCTCCTGGTGCCACGCCACAAGCCCAGGAAGCGGGGCCAGCGGAGTTGACACCTGTCAACGGCCAGCCGGCCGGCGCACCGCGCGCGGCGTCAGGGGCGGTCAAGGCGATGGGCCTTTCGCTCGGCAGCATCACCCGCGAGGCCGAAGAGGCGCGCTCGCTCCGCGAAGCGCTGACCCAGGGCGAGCGCGTCGTGGCGCTCGATCCGGCGCTCGTCGAAGCTTCCTTCGTCGAGGACCGGCTGACCGACGGCGAAGTCGACGATCCGGATTTCCTGGCGCTCATCGAGAGCATCCGCGACAACGGCCAGCAATCGCCGATCCTCGTCCGCCCGCATCCGGAAAAGCCGGGGCACTACCAGACCGCCTATGGTCATCGCCGCTTGAAGGCCGTGCGCCGGCTCGAGCTTCAGGTGAAGGCGATCGTCCGGCCGCTGTCCGACGACGAATTGGTGCTGGCCCAAGGCAAGGAAAACGCCGAGCGGCGCAACCTCTCCTTCATCGAGCGGGCGCTTTTCGCCGCCGCCCTTGCCACCCGCGGCTTCGACCGCAAGGTGATCGGCGACGCGCTCGCCGTGCAGAAGAGCGAGCTGTCGCGCCTCCTTCAGGTCGCCGACAGCGTGCCGCATGAACTTGCCCGCGCCATCGGCCCGGCGCCGAAAGCCGGCCGCGAGCGCTGGATGGCGATCGGCACCTTGCTGGAAGGGGCAGAGAGGCGCGACACGGCGGAAGCGGAGATCGCCTCGCCACGCTTCCGCGCCGCCGATACCGACCAGCGCTTCCAACTCGTCTTCAATTGCCTGTCTCAGAGCGACAGGCCCGCGCCGGAAAAGCCGGAGGAACTGAAGGATGAGGCGGGGCGGGTCTTTGCGCGGTTGAAGCTTGAGGGCAAGGCCCCGAGAATCGAGTTCCTGCCCGGCACTCATCCGTCCTTCATCAAGGAGGCGGTGTCGATGCTGGCGAAATGGCACGCAAGCTTTGTGAAAAATCAGAAGTCTTAGATTGTTGCCGACGCGCGTTTTTGAGTTGCCCTCACAATACGGCGCGTCCGGAACCCCACCCAACCCCTCCCCACGGAAAGCTTCCGTGCGGCGTCCTACACACATGACAGCACCGCCGCCGATTGCGGAGACGCTGAGTTGGGGAAGCGGTGACGCCTACGAGCCCCTCTCCCTTGTGGGAGGGGCAGGGAGGGGCTATTCCAAGCCACATAAACCGGTCACAGGATGGGCGGAAATCCTCCGCCGTCCCTCCTACTCGTACTCCACCCACACGCCACCGGCATCGGCCGAGCGGACGCAGTTCTCCACCCAGCGCACACCCTCCAATCCGGCATCGACACCCGGAAAGACCAGGTCCTCAATGCCCTCTGGCGCAAGCCTGCGGTTGCCGCTGATCGCCAGGCCGAAACGGCGATAGAGGTTGGCCCAGGCTTCGAACAAGCCTTCCGGGTGACCGCCGCCGATACGGTCGTCGAGCCGGGCTTCCGGATAGAGGTAATCCATGCCGCGTTCGAGGATGCGGATGGGCTCGCCCTGGATCTCGTATGACAGCTGGTTCGGCCGCTCGTCCCACCATTCGATGCTCGCCTTCGAGCCGACGATGCGCACCTTCTGGCCGTGCATGGAGCCGGCATTGACGGCGCTCGACCAGACATTGGCGATGGCGCCGTTATCGTATTCCATCAGGGTGACCGCATTGTCCTCAAGCGGAGCGCGGCTCTTGACGAAGCTCTGGCGGACGCACATCAGCCGCTTGATCTTCAGATGCGGCAGGATGACCTCGGAAATATAGAGCGGGTGCGTGCCGACATCGCCGAGCACATAGCTCGGACCGGAGAATTTCGGATCGACCCGCCAGCGCGTCGACGGGTTCTGTTCTTCGACCGCCGCGCTGTGGAACCCGTGGGCAAATTGCAGGTTGACGATGCGGACCTCTCCGAGATCGCCGTTCTTCACCATGGCGCGCGCTTGCTCGATCATCTGGTGGCCGGCATAGCCGTAGGTGACGCCGACGATTAGGCCACGCGCTTTCGAAAGCGCCTTCAGTTCTTCGGCTTCCGCGACGGTGAAGCAGAGCGGCTTTTCGCAGACAACGTTGAGGCCATGCTCGAGCGCGGCCTTGCAGATGGCGAAATGGGTATTGTTCGGTGTGGCGATCGAGACCGCCTCAATGCCGTCGGCGTGCTTGGTCTCCTCGGCGAACATCGTCTGGTAATCCGGATAACTGCGCGCTTCATCGAGCCCCAGCTCGACGCCGAAGGTGCGGCCGCGCTCCGCGTCGATATCGAAGGCGCCGGCGACGAGCGCGAAGGTGTCGTCCCGGAGCGCTGCCGAGCGATGGATATAGCCGATCTGGCTGCCGCGTCCGCCGCCGACCATGCCCCAGCGGATCGGCCTTGTTTTCTTCACCGACATTATCCCGTTCCTGTTTGTTTTGAATTCCCACTGTTGCTTTTCTGCCGGTGCCGCGTTTCACCCCCCTCTGCCCTGCCGGGCATCTCCCCCACAAGGGGGAGATCGGCAAGGTGCGGGCTCCCTCTTCCATCTTTCCCACAGCGTTAAGTTCGGTGCAGGAGAGTGACGGCACTGGAGCTTGGCCGTTCCAGCCGGCGAAGAGATCGATGCTGGCCAATCTCCCCTCTTGTGGGAGATGCCCGGCAGGGCAGAGGGGGGTAAAACGTCGCCACTAAAATCCGACCGACCGCAGATAATCGCGGCTTTCCTTCACATCCGCGAGGCTGCCGGCGACGCTTAAAGGATCGCGCTCCTGCTCGACGGTGATGAAGCCGTGGTAGCCGATCTCCTCGAGCGCGCGCTTTACCGCCGGATAATCGATAACGCCGCGGCCGATTGGGCACATCACGCCCTGGGCACAGGCCTCGAAGAAGCGGATCTTCTCGCCGAGCACACGGCGGAAGACCGTCTCGTCGATATCCTTGAAATGCACATAGTCGAGGCGGTCGGCATATTCCTTCAGCGTCTCGACCGGATCCATGCCGGCGTAATAGGTGTGACCGGTATCGATGCAGAAGCCGGCGAGTTCCGCCGGCACGTCGCTGGCGATCCGCTCGATCTCGTCGGCGAACTCGATATAGCCGCCGGCATGCGGGTGGATGACGGCGCGCACGTCATATTTGCTGCTTGCGAGTTCGGCGATCGCCTTGATGTTGGCGACCATGCCGCGCCACTCCTCATCCGAGAGCCGCTGCGCGCGCTCGGAATGGCCGGCAGCGTAATCCCGCTCGTCATGGCCCCAGTCCATGACCGTAAGATAGGGTGTCTTGAAGCGCTCACCGGGCACTTGCTCCGGCTGCGGCAGCCGGGTGATGACGGCGCAGATCTCGTCCGTCTGGCGCAGCAGATTGGCGCGGTTCTCCGGCGAGACGAGATCGTCGAAGATCGTCCCGGCGACGATGAAGAGGTTGCGGTCGGTGAGCGCCTTGGCGACCCGCTCGGAGTCGAGCGGCATATAGCCGTAGGGGCCGAGTTCCAGACCGCCATAGCCGGCCGCCGCCGCCTCGTCGAAGACCCGCTCCCAGGCGGGCAGTTTTGGATTCTTGACGTCGTCGACGCCCCAGCAGCAGGGGGCGGTCGTGATCGTGATGCTCACGGCTTTGTTCCTTGATAATGATGGTCTGCAGTGGCTAGCCGCGCTTGGCTGGCCAGTATTTGTCCACGTATTTCTGGATCTCGGCCCGCATGAAGCGGCCGGAAGCATCGGCACGCTCCTCCCAGCCGAAGACGCAGGCCGTGACGATGCCGTCGAAGCCGACCTCGGCGAGTGAGGAGAAGAAGACATCCCAGTTGATCTCGCCCTGGTACATGTCCATGTGCTGGTGGATCGTCACCTTGGCGCCGGGCGGATTGACGATGTAGCGCAGGCCGGAAGAGGCCTTGTGGTTATAGGTGTCGGCTACATGCACATGGGCGATCAGCGGACCGGCATCGCGGATCATCTTTGACATGTCGTCGCCGAAATAGAAGGTATGCGGGGCGCAATAGAGGAACTTGACGTTTTTCGAGCCGATCGTCTTCAGCATGTCGATCGCCGGATGCAGCGTCTCGCACCAGTCTTCCGGGTGCGGCTCCATGTTGAGCGTCACGCCCTCTTTCTCGAACACCGGCACGAGCTCCTCCATCGAGCGCCACCAGGCCGCCTCGCTGTGCTCGTGCGTGTGCATGCCGCCGCAGCAGTTGGAGCGATGGCTACGGTCGGGCGACGGGCCGCGGCCGAATTCGGAATTCATCGTGTCGCAGCCCATCTCGACGGCGACCTCAATCGCTTCCTTCCAGTAGCGCACAGCCGCCTGGCGCTCGTCCTCATGCGGGCTCGCCCAGCGATACATAGGCAGGATAGATGCGAGCTTGACACCGTGGTCCTTCAGCGCCGACTTGAATTCGGCGATCCGCTCCTTGTGGGCGCGCGGCCGCACCCACCAGGGCAGGAAGTCGTCGCGCGGCGACAGTTCGATATGGTCATAGCCGAGCTCCGCCGCCTTGCGGCACAGATCATGCAAGCCGAGGTGACGATGCATATAGGGGTCGAGTGCGATCTTCATCGGTGCTCCTCCAAATCCGGCGCGCCAGAGCATCCGGATCGTCCTTCTCGGTTCCAGATCGGTCTCGATCCTTTGTTCCTCCCGAACAGTCACGAGACTAGCGCCGGGCGCCAGTTTGCCCTAAAGCTTCCTTGATCAAATTTGATCATTTGGCGTCGTCCAGAGGCCGAGTCGACGAGGCGATCTCACGAAGGACCGCGGTGACCAAGGTGACCTTGAAGGATGTGGCACTGGAGGCCGGCGTCGGCACCGCGACGGTCGAGCGCGTCGTCAACGGTCGCGGCGGGGTTCGTCCGGAAACGGTCGAAAGGGTGTTCCTAGCAGTCCGGAAGCTGGACTACCGGCATAGTATGCCGGAAACGCATCGCGGGCTAATCAGGATCGAGGTCATCCTGGTCCGGCCCGAGACGAGCTTCTACTCGCGCATGAACCAGGCCTTCGAGCGGATCGCAGCCCTGCTCGACAAAAGCATCACCGTTCACCGCACCTTCGCCCGCGAGAACGATCCGGTCGACTTCGCCCACTACATCGTCAATCCGGCGGTTCGCCGTTCTGCGCTGATCGTCGTGGCTCCCGACCATCCGGACGTCGTGAAAAGCCTGAGGACGGCCGCGAGCCACGGCACGCCGGTGGTGCAAATCATGACACGACCGGCGCCGGAACTCCCCTATGTCGGGATCGACAATTATGCTGCGGGGCGGACGGCCGCTTATTACATGTCGAGGATGCTCGTCGGCCGGTCAGGTTCCTTCGTGGCGCTCTGCCACAGCGGC
Organism: Sinorhizobium sp. BJ1; assembly: GCF_002531555.1. NCBI lineage: Bacteria > Pseudomonadati > Pseudomonadota > Alphaproteobacteria > Hyphomicrobiales > Rhizobiaceae > Sinorhizobium > Sinorhizobium sp. BJ1. The sequence goes on along the minus strand of NZ_NWTH01000037.1, from coordinate 21,188 downwards.
GCCTACGAGAACCACAAGGAACGCATCCGCGGCTTCTCCTCCTATCTCGCCGACCGTGACGGCGATCACTGCTTCCAGCAGGTGATGTTCGACTATGACGACGACCTGAATTCGATGGAACTGCTGCGTGGGGCGCTCCGCGACGACCCGGAGATCGTCGGGCTCTACACCGCCGGCGGTGACAACCGCTCTGTCGCCGCGGTGCTGAAGGAGCATGCCTCGCGCAGGATCTTATGGGTCGGTCACGAACTTTCCGAACAGTCGCGTGGCGCTCTCCGCGACGGCGTCATGTCGATCGTCCTCGACCAGGCGCCGGAGATCCAGGCGCGGCGCTCAATCGACCTGACATTGCGGTCGCTTGGGCTGATCGACGTCGAGGTGAGCCCCGAGCCGGTGCGGTTTCTAACGATCACGCCGGAGAATTTTTGATTTCTGACGTGATTTCTGGCTCAGGCGCGACCGGCGCGTCCGTCCAGGCTGAAGGCGCCCGCGCCGAAGGCGACGATCTGCAGGAATCCGCCGGTCATCGCGAGGTTCTTCATGAAATGGATCATCTGGTTCTGGTCGGCGAAATTGGTATGGAAGCCGAGAGCCGACGCTAGGGTGAAGACCGCAAGGACGAGTGCCGCCAACCGCGCCTGATAGCCGAGGACGAGAAGGATGCCTCCGCCGAGTTCCACCACAAGGGCGACAACATAGGCTACCGAAGGCAGGGGCAGGTTGGCCGCCGCGATATAGCCGATCGTTCCGGAGGGATCGGCTAGTTTTTCGAAGCCGGACGAGAGGAAAATGGCGGCGAGAAGCAGGCGGCCGATGAGGGCTAGGCCGCTCTGAAGTGCAGGGTTGTCGCTCATGTCGGGTGCCTTTCTTGGCGGTGGTCGGAAGCAGGTTACGGCGATCGGACCACGTATTGTTGACTCCGTCAACGTGATGTATTGTTGACTCAGTCAACATGAGATGTAGCCCCATGTCAGTTCCCAATCATGATCAGGACGTTGCGGCGCTGCGCGCCTTTAATCGGCTCTACACGCGCCGCCTCGGCCTGCTGAACGCTCACCTCGACAAAAGCCCCTTCACGCTGACCGAAGCGCGCATTCTCTATGAACTCGCTCACCGAACAGACCCCACGGCCGCCGAGATCACGCGGGCGCTCGACCTCGACCGGGCGCAGCTCAGCCGGACGCTGAAGCGGTTCGCCGAGAAAGGATTGATCGAGACCTGTGAGCACCCGCTAGGCGGTCGTGGTCGGCCGCTTTCGCTGACAAGCGCCGGACGTAATGCGTTCGCCGCGCTCGAAGCGAACACGCGTGACGCAATCGGCACGCTGCTCGACACGCTGCCGCCGAGTAAGCGTTCGAGCCTGCTTTCGGCCACCAGGACTATCGGGCAGGTGTTCGAAGACAGTCCAATCTCGGGGATCGTGTTGCGCGATCTGAAGCCCGGCGACCTTGGCTGGATCATCCATCGCCAAGCGATACTCTATGCCGAGGAGTATGGCTGGACTCGTGACTATGAAGCTCTGGTCGCGCGCATCCTCGCCGATTTCGTCCAGTCATTCGACAAGACCCATGAGGCGGCTTGGATTGCCGAGATCGACGGCCGTATCGTCGGTTCGATTTTCCTGGTGCGCGGGGACAAGCCGGGAATGGGCAAGCTCCGCCTGCTTTACGTCGAGCCGGATACGCGTGGGGCGGGCGTCGGAGCGATGCTCGTCAACGCCTGCATCGAGCGTGCTCGCGCAGTCGGGTACGAGCGGCTCGTGCTGTGGACGAACAGCGTTCTTGTCGCGGCCCGCCGCCTTTACGAGCGGGCCGGTTTCAAATTGATCGACGAAACGCCGCACCACTCCTTCGGTCATGACCTTGTGGGACAGACCTGGTCTCTCGACCTCAAGTGAAAACGGCCAATCCCGTCGACTTCACCCCCGAGATCGTCGGACGGCTAGGTTCAGACGCTCATGCCCTGACCGGCTGAGGTTTCCGTCTGTTGACCAAGCGCTTGGCGAGCTTTTGACCCGGTTTCTCGACCGCGACGAATGTCATCCAGGCAGCCGTGTAAACCAAAGGCACCAGAAGGACAGTCACCGCGGCGAAGCGCGCCGGCGGTGAGATCGTGTCGCGGAACGTGCCGATGAAATAGGCGGCAATCGGCTGCAGAAAGATGAGGTGCCAGAGATAGGCCCCGAATGACAGTTCCCCGAGCCAGTGGAAGAACCTGTTGCCTAGAGATGAGGAGACGGCACGAAGGGCGACACCCAGCGCGTCGCCGACCAGGCGATGATAGAGCAGGGCGAAGAAAACGCCGACAAGCATGACCCGCATCATCATCTTCGTCGCCGTCATGTCACCGCCGATCGGCAGAAGGGCGAGCGCCATGGCGGCCCCGCCGTGGAGAACAGCCTTCGATCCATCCGCCTGAAGACCAAGCGCCAAAAGCATTCCGCAAAGGAAGATGTGCATCTTCAGGGGCAGGAACGCCGGCATTGGAAAGTGAACGCCCAAGAGGCTCGCCGCCGACACGATCACGGCGGCAAGGACGGCAGTGAACAGCGCGCCCTTCAGCCAGCCGAACTTCTTAAGCAGAAGCATGATGAAGGGGAAGGCCGCATAGAACTGCATTTCGAGCCCGATGCTCCAGTCCGGCAGGGGAGTCCTATATGCGTAGTCTGGAGAGAGACCGAAAAGAAAGCTGACATGCATCAGCCCGTTCGTCAGTCCGTTATCCAGATAACGCTGCGGTGATTGCGGCGTCCGATCGAGGAAGGCGTCGATGACCATTCGCGATTCGAACAGCCAGGCGCCGAGCATGAAGGCAACTGCCAGGAGGAGATAATAAAGCGGCGCAATCCTCAGGAAACGCCGAACCCAGAAGGTGACCCAAGTCGAGGTCAGTTCCCACGGCTCCTTGCCGGCACGTAGCTGATAGTGAAATACCATCAGGAAGCCGGACAGCATGATGAAGAGGTCGACGCCGAGATCAGGCTCCGAGAGAACCGGCAGACGCCAGCCCGTCAGCAACAGCGCATGGCCGATCATCACCCAGAGGGACGCCAGGCCGCGGAGCCCATCCAGACAATCGATTCGAGTTTTGCGGGGATCATAGTCAGCCATCAGTACACTGCGTCCTTGTGAGCAACTAAAGGTTACTGCCGCGCGCTATGTTGCGACGCACAAGGGAACACCTAGGGGGCGACTAAGGCGATACTAAGTAATCGGGCGGACGTCACGACGCGGCGGCCGTCCGGTATTCGTTGCCCGTCAAGCGATCAATTCAGCTATGTGCAACGAGCGCCGGAACTTTTCATCGTTGATGATGTTGGACACCGATTGGCCCGCCTGATCCAGGGTGCCAAAACTGACGCCGGGCGGGCTTCGGAGGAAGCCATGATCCGTATGATGCCTTCTCTTTTACTTCCGCGCCGTCGCCTGCTGCAGTTGGGCCTCGGAGCGACGCTCGCCTCGACCGCGGGCCTCGTACGTGTCTCGCGCGCGGATGAACCAACTGACCTGATGGACGAGGACATACTGCAGTTCGCGCTCAACCTCGAATATATGGAAGCCGAGTATTACCTGCGCGGCACGACCGGTAAAGGGATCGATGATGCCGATGCGGGTGCGGAGGCCGGCGCCGTAACCGGCGGCAAGCAGGTATCGTTCGAAACGCCGGCAATTGGCGAGTTCATGAGCGAAGTGGCGGAAAACGAACTTGCTCATGTGAAGTTCTACCGCAAAACGCTTGGCGCCGATGCCGTGCCTCGGCCGACCATCGACTTTGATGCGGGCTTTGCGGCCGTTGCAAAGGCGGCAGGGCTGGGCGAGACCTTCGATCCCTTCGGCAACGAGATGAACTTCGTGCTCGGCGGCATGCTGTTCGAGGATGTCGGCGTCACCGCCTATGCCGGCGCTGCGACAGTTCTGAAGAACGAGGACTATCTCGCCGCCGCCGCCGGAATTCTGGCGGTTGAGGCCTACCACATGGGAATGGCCCGTTCGACGCTTTATAGAATGGGCGAGCAAGCCTGGAAGGCGGCGAACGCGGTCTCCGATGCGCGCGACAAGATCGATGGATCGGAAGACAAGGACCAAGGCATCCAGGTGGAGGGCAAGGCGAACATCGTCCCTTCGACGCCGGATGCGATAGCCTTCACCCGCACGCCGCAAGAGGTGTTGCGCATCGTCTATCTCACCGATCAGGAGGGTGCGACCAAGGGTGGCTTTTATCCGAACGGGATGAATGGAAAACTCAATAGCACCTGAGCGGTTCGCGATGGGCCTGACCAGGCAAGGTTCGAGCCTGGGCCGGTCCCAGGCGGCCTTACCGTCGACGGCAGAATTTCCTGACCTGAAATAGAAATTGATCGGCGATCCTCTGCGGCGGAGTTTCGTGTCGAAACCCCGGGAATCCACGAGCGAGCGTCCGGGAAGCGACGCCTGTGATCCTCTGCGGCGGGCAGTGGGGGCCATTCGACGAAGTCTCTGGAAGGGAGTTGTTAACCTTCATTTCCTATTCGCTAGGGACAGCCCTTTCGATGATGAATTTCGAGTTTCAGGCCATGCGTATTCCCCGGACAAATTTCTCGACAGCAGCTTTGCATGATGCAGATGAGGCGGATGATTTTGAGCATCCGCATCCGGGAGCGCCTGGCGGCACGCACGCCCAGGCGACGCAGGTGGCCGCGCACGATCACCTGTTCGAGGCGCCGGTAGCGCCACGCCGGGCGACCAGCCATCAGGGCGACGACGGGGGATATGCGGGGCGCGCCGCGCGCCTTTACGGTCACGGATCGCCTTACGCGCCAGCCCAGGTCACCGCCTCGACCCACGATCCGCTGCCAACCCTTGCCGAGATCACCGGCCAATCGGACGGGGACGGCTGGGAGAGCCATTTCTTCCTGTCGCCGAATGTCCGCTTTACCCGCACGCCCGAGCGCGAATTCATGAAGCGCCGGGCGCCGTTGGCCGATGAAAGCGAGGCCGAGGCGGTGGCGATCGAGATTGCGGAGGAAGAGGTCGTCGCTGAAACGGCGGCCGTCGACGGGGCACCCGCTGGGCCCGAATCCGAGGCGCCGGCACACAGTCCCTCGGAACTTCTGCGGGTGCTGTTGCAGCAGCTTCCCTCTTGGCGTGCCGCGCAGGCGCGCGATACGGGCACCGCCGCGCAGGCGGCGACGGACGAGGAATCCGCGGCCGCCGCAACGCAAGAGGCGTTGGCGTCTGCGGTCAGTGAGGTGGAGGTGGCCCAGATAACCCCTGCCAACGTCGGGGCAGCACCCGACACTTCCGACATCGTCGTGCGTAACGGGGCAAATGCCCGTCTTTCCTGCCTCTCCGATCACGCTTTCTTCGAATTCATGCCGCTCGAGATGGTGGCCGTCCCTCGGATCGCCGCCGAGCCGGCGAAGCAACCGGCGAAAGTGCCGGTGCAGATGGCGCCGGCGCCGAAGCCCGCCGCTCCGTCGGTGGAAATCCGTCCGCTGCCGCCAACGGCAATCACCTCGATGTTCCGCGTGGTCGAATGCCGGCCTGCAACGGCCGTGGTCGCACCTGTTCCGTCCGCGAGCGTCGATAACGCGCCGAAAATAGATGCCGTGGCGACCGCACCCTTGCCAGCGCCTGCGCCGGCGCAGGTCGAGGCTGTCAAAGCCGAGGAGAAGGTGCCGGTCCCCGATGTCCCGGTCACCAAGGCTGCGATCACCATGCCGGCCGTCGTGCAGCGCTCCTCTTCGCCGTTTCCGCCGATCGGCACCAGCGAACGCCATCAAGTCGGCGACGCTTACGAGTTTCCGTCTAAGGAGCTGCTGCAGGAGCCGCCGCAGGGCCAAGGCTTCTTCATGACCCAGGAGCAGCTCGAGCAGAATGCCGGCCTTCTCGAAAGCGTGCTCGAGGATTTCGGCGTCAAGGGCGAGATCATCCATGTGCGCCCCGGGCCCGTCGTCACGCTCTACGAATTCGAGCCGGCACCCGGCGTCAAATCCTCGCGCGTCATTGGCCTTGCCGACGATATCGCCCGATCGATGTCGGCGCTCTCGGCCCGCGTCGCGGTGGTGCCCGGCCGCAACGTCATCGGCATCGAATTGCCGAATGCGACGCGCGAGACGGTCTATTTCCGCGAACTGATCGAATCCGACGACTTTCTGAGGACCGGCTGCAAGCTGGCGCTCTGCCTCGGCAAGACGATCGGCGGCGAGCCGGTCATCGCCGAGCTTGCCAAGATGCCGCATCTACTCGTCGCCGGCACCACCGGCTCGGGCAAGTCGGTGGCGATCAACACGATGATCCTGTCGCTGCTGTACCGGCTGAAGCCGGAGGAATGCCGGCTGATCATGGTCGACCCGAAAATGCTCGAGCTCTCCGTCTATGACGGCATTCCGCATCTTCTGACGCCCGTCGTCACCGATCCGAAGAAGGCGGTGATGGCGCTCAAATGGGCGGTGCGCGAGATGGAGGACCGCTATCGCAAGATGTCGCGGCTCGGTGTGCGCAACATCGACGGTTACAACCAGCGCGCCGCCGCCGCCCGCGAAAAGGGTGAGCCGATCCTGGCGACGGTGCAGACCGGCTTCGAGAAGGGCACCGGCGAACCGCTCTTCGAGCAGCAGGAGATGGATCTGGCGCCGATGCCCTATATCGTCGTCATCGTCGACGAGATGGCCGACCTGATGATGGTCGCTGGCAAGGAGATCGAAGGGGCGATCCAGCGGCTCGCCCAGATGGCACGCGCCGCCGGCATCCACCTGATCATGGCGACGCAGCGACCGTCGGTCGACGTCATCACCGGCACGATCAAGGCGAACTTCCCGACCCGCATCTCCTTCCAGGTGACCTCGAAGATCGACAGCCGCACCATCCTCGGCGAGCAGGGCGCCGAACAGCTCTTGGGCCAAGGCGACATGCTGCACATGGCCGGCGGCGGCCGCATCGCCCGTGTCCACGGCCCCTTTGTCTCTGACCTCGAGGTCGAGCATGTGGTGGCGCATCTGAAGACACAGGGCCGGCCCGAATACCTGGAGACCGTGACGGCGGACGAAGAGGAAGAAGAGGCGGAAGAGGATCAAGGCGCCGTCTTCGACAAGAGTGCGATTGCCGCCGAAGACGGCAACGAACTCTACGAGCAGGCGGTCAAGGTCGTGCTGCGCGACAAGAAATGCTCGACCTCCTACATCCAGCGCCGCCTCGGCATCGGCTACAACCGCGCCGCCTCGCTCGTCGAACGCATGGAGAAGGACGGCCTCGTCGGCCCGGCCAACCATGTCGGCAAGCGCGAGATCATCTATGGCAACCGCGACCAGGCAGTGAAGAGCGACGAAGGCGATATGGATTGAGCAAAGGGGTTTCCCAATGACGATCCTTTTCGATGACAGCGTGCTGGCTGACTATCATCAGTTCCTTGTCGCGGATGCATTGAGCGGCTCGGATCTCGCTGTGAACTGGACAGCGGGGGACCTCGGCGCCCGACTGCTCGTGGGGGAACAGAGCCTCATCGCTATGACTGCACGCAACACGGCGTCCGACTTATCGTCGAACTGCACCAGCACCAGCCGAAAATAGGTCTCGAAGATGCGGACCATGTCGTCATTGGCGGATTTTACACATCGGGCGAAATCGTCATCGCGGGCCTGAACGACTATTTGCCGGACGCCCGCCCTGTTGCGGTTCCCGCCGGTCCCTTGTGTGCCATGGTGGTATCGAGCGGACTTGGCAGGCTGAGCAAAAACGGCCTTGAGGGGGATGATCACTATGCGGTGCATGTCTGGCCCGGCAAGGCCGAGGAGGTCGTTGTGCTGCGCCAGTGGGAGGGTGACTAGCCCCTCCGGCATAGCGCAACCTGCTGCTTTATGGGCTGGTCCATTTGATGAAAAGATAAGCAGATGCTGATGGGCGGACCGCTCCTCGCCTAAACAGGCGGCATTGGGCGGAGCGTGCCGCCGAAAAAACACCACCGTATAATCTTGGCACGCCGCTTGCTTTCCAATCTTGTATGCAAGATTTGTCGCCACAACAGAACGGTCAGACCGGCATCGACGAAGCCATCGTCTCCGGCATCCTGTCCGCCCGTATTCGGCCCGGCACGCGGCTGGGCGAAAGCGAGGTTGCCAGCCTCTTCAGCGTGTCACGCACTAGGGTGCGGGAGGCGATGATGCGGCTCGAACAGCGCGGCATCGTCAAGGTCAGCCCACGGCGCGGCTGGTTCGTCGTCGAGCCTTCGGCCGAAGAGGCGATGATGGTCTACGCGGCCCGCCGTGTCATCGAGGCGGGGCTGTTGCGCAGCATGGACCGACTGACCGAAAGCGGCCGCGACACGCTCCATGCACATCTTGCCGAGGAAAAGCTGGCGATTGCCGCCGGCGACCGGCAGCGCCTCACGTGCCTGATGGGCGACTTCCATATCCGCATCGCCGAACTCTCCGGTAACGCCACCCTCGTCGAGATCCTGCGCGACCTGACGGCGCGCACCATTCTTATCTCTCTGCTCTATCAGTCCGATTTCCATGCCATGCAGTCGCATCTCGGTCATTGCCGCATCGTCGCGGCGATGGAGGAGGGGGATTTCCTCAAGGCAGCAGCACTTTCCGTCGAGCATCTGGACGAGGTGGAGACGGGGCTGGATCTCACCCGCCGTCCCGATCCGCTTGCTGATCTCAGACACTCCCTCTCGCTTCCGCCGCAGACGCCGATTGCGCCTTCGAATGCACCCCGCAAATCCAAACCATGAAATCAACAGAGGAGAATGACCCAATGCTTTCAAGAAGATTGTTCATCGCGATGACGGCAATGGCCGCTGCGGTCGGCTTTGGCTCCGTGGCGCAAGCCGATGCACTCGGCGACATCACCGCCCGCGGCACGATCCGCGTCGCCGTACCGCAGGACTTCCCGCCCTTCGGCAGCGTTGGTCCCGACATGACGCCGGCCGGCTATGATATCGACATGGCCAATCTGATCGCCGAGAAGCTCGGGGTGAAGGTCGAGCTGGTGCCGGTCACCAGCGCCAACCGCATTCCCTATCTGCAGACGAACAAGGTCGATCTCGTCATTTCGAGTCTCGGCAAGAACCCGGATCGCGAAAAGGTCATCGACTTCACCGCTGCCTACGCGCCCTTCTACAACGGCGTCTTCGCGCCGGCCGATTTCGTGGCCACGAAGCCGGAAGAGCTTGCCGGAAAGACCGTCGGCGTTACCCGCGGCGCCGTCGAGGATCTGGAACTGACCAAGGTCGCACCGGCCGATACGGTCATCAAGCGCTATGAGGACAATAACGGCACGATCTCGGCCTTCCTTTCGGGTCAGGTCGAAGCGGTCGCGACCGGCAACGTCGTCGCAGCGGCGATCCTCGCCAAGAACCCGCCGAAGCGCCCGGAGCTCAAGTTCCTGATCAAGAACTCGCCCTGCTATATCGGCCTTTCCAAGGAGCAGCCGGCGCTGCTCGAGAAGGTCAACGGCATCATCGCCGCCGCCAAGGCCGACGGCAGCCTGAACGCCATTGCGCAGAAATGGCTCGGCGCGGATCTGCCGGCCGAGCTCTGATCACGAGGCAGGCGCCAACTCCGCCCAAGGGCTGGCGCCATCTCGCTTTGCAAACAGGGGTGCGCCTTTGAATTACCAATTCGAATTCGGCTGGCTCTTCGAATACTACCCGCAGATCGTCAAGGGGATCGGCATTACGATCCAACTGATCGCCGTCGGCGCGGTGGCCGGCATCTCGCTCGGCATCGTCTGCGCCTGGGTGAGGGCGCTCGGCCCCGCCTGGCTGAGGCCGGTGGTCGCCACCTATGTGGAACTGATCCGCAACACGCCGTTCCTGATCCAGCTCTTCTTCATCTTCTTCGGTCTGCCGTCGCTCGGCGTGCAGCTCAGCGAACTCCAGGCGGCCAATCTCGCCATGATCGTTAATCTCGGCGCCTATAGCTCGGAGATCATCCGCGCCGGCATCCAGGCGACGCCGAGGGGCCAGTTCGAGGCGGGCGCCAGCCTCGCCATGACGCCCTTCGAAACCTTCCGACATGTGGTTCTCATCCCGTCGCTTGAGCGAATCTGGCCGGCGCTCTCCTCGCAGGTCGTCATCGTCATGCTTGGTTCCGCCGTCGTCTCGCAGATCGCCGCCGAGGACCTGACCTTTGCCGCCAATTTCATCCAGTCGCGGACCTTCCGCGCCTTCGAGGCCTATATGATCTCGACCGCCGTCTACCTTCTGCTTGCCATCCTGCTCCGTCAAATGCTCGGGATGGTCGGTTGGCTGATCTTTCCGAGGAGGTCGGCGCGATGATCGAGTTCACCATCTGGGACATCCTGCGCAACCTCTTGCTCGCCACCCGCTGGACGATCGCGCTGTCGCTGGTCTCCTTCATTGGCGGCGGCATCGTCGGGCTCGTCCTGCTTTTCTCACGCATCAGCCGGCGTAAATGGCTGCGGGCGCTAGCGAAATACTACATCGAGCTGTTCCAGGGCACGCCGTTGCTGATGCAGCTTTTCATCGCCTTCTTCGGGTTCGGCCTCTTCGGCATCGACGTGCCGGCCTGGCTTGCGGCGGTCCTGGCGCTGATCCTGTGGAGTGCCGCCTTCCTGGGCGAGATCTGGCGCGGCTGCGTCGAGGCGATCGCCAAGGGGCAGTGGGAGGCGTCGGCCAGTCTCGGCATGGGGCGGCTGCAGCAGATGCGTTACGTCATCCTGCCGCAGGCGATGCGGATTGCCGTGCCGCCAACCGTCGGGTTTTCCGTGCAGGTAATCAAGGGCACGGCGCTCACCTCGATCATCGGCTTCGTCGAACTGTCAAAGGCCGGCACCGTCGTCACCAACGCCACCTTCCAGCCCTTTACCGTCTACGGCCTCGTGGCCCTTATCTATTTCGCGCTCTGCTGGCCCTTGTCGAAGAGTAGCCAGATTCTCGAAAGGAAGCTCAATGTCGCTCATCGAAATCACTGACATCCGCAAGAGCTTTGGGTCGAACGAGGTATTGAAGGGCATCAATCTCGATGTCGAGCCCGGAGAGGTGATCGCCATCATCGGCAAAAGCGGCTCGGGCAAGTCGACGCTGTTGCGCTGCATCAACGGGCTCGAAACGATCAGCGATGGCGCGATTTCGGTCGCCGGAGCACAGCTTCTCGACGATGAAGCGCACTTGAAGGCGCTGAGGCTGAAGGTCGGCATGATCTTCCAGCAGTTCAACCTCTTCCCGCATCTGACGGTCGGCGGCAATGTCATGCTGTCGCAGATGGTCGTTCGCAAGACGCCGAAGCCGGAAGCGGAGGCGATGGCCCGCAAGATGCTGGAGCGCGTCGGCCTCAGCCAAAAATTCGACGCTTATCCGGACGAACTCTCCGGCGGCCAGCAGCAGCGCGTGGCGATCGCCCGCGCGCTTGCCATGCAGCCGATCGCGCTGCTCTGCGACGAGATCACCTCGGCGCTCGATCCGGAGCTGGTGGCGGAGGTGCTGGCCGTCGTGCGCGAGCTTGCCGCCGAGGGCATGACGCTCCTGATGGTGACGCATGAAATGAAGTTCGCCCGTGACGTCTGCTCGCGCGTCGTCTTCATGCACCAGGGACGCGTCCACGAAATCGGTCCGCCAGATGAGGTTTTTGCCAATCCGCAGACGCCGGAACTGAAGCAGTTCCTCGGCGTGCATTGAAAACCGGATCGCGGACGGCCGGCAGAAACGCCGGCCGTTGCAGGTCAGGGCCGCACGGTGATGCGGCCTTTCATATTGGGATGATAGCGGCAGATATAATCGAAGCTGCCGGGCTCTTGCAGCAGAAGGCTGCCTGATTTCTTGGCCGGGAGCAGCACTTCTGCACCGCCTTTCAGGGTGGCGGTGTGGACGAGGGCATCCTTGTTCACCCACTCGATCTCATCGCCCACTTTGGCTTCGATTTCTGCGGGCGCGTAAACCAGGCGATCGATCGTCACCTCAATGGTTTCGGCCTGCGAAGGAGCGGCGACGGCGGCCGCTCCCAACATGAGAGCGAGAATGGCTGCTCGCGTTGGCAACATTTCCGCGCTCACTTCAATTCGGTCGCGACATGCTCCGCATGTTGCTGATGGCCCTGGAACAGCTTCAGCCCGGTCTCGAGCAGACCCTTTAGTTCTCCGTTCTGGGCGGCCGGGATCAGCAGGGTTTCTAGCGCGCCATTGACCTGCTTGTGATAAGCGACCTCGTGCTCGACATAGGCCTTGTCGAACTCCGCGGCGGAAAGCTTCGCCAGTTCCTGGCGCTTCGTTTCGGCGGCTTGAGAGAGAGCCTTGCTTGTGTCGTTGTCTTCGGGCGTAACGTTGAGCTTCTTGACGAGATCGAGGGCCTGTTTGTTCACCGCGTCGTGGTCGCGCACCATGGTCTCTGCGAACTCGACGACGGCCTTGTTCTTCGACATGGCGATCGCCTGTTTCGCCGCCTCGATGTCGAGCACGCCGGCCGTGTAGGCGATATGGGCAATCTGCGGATCCGTCGGCTTGTCGGCGCCGATCGCTCCATTGGCACCAAAGAGCAGGGCAATGACGGTTGCCGCGGTCGTCAGTCGGATGGTCATGGGATGTTCCTTCCTCGAAGATCAAAGCGTTATGTTGACGTGCTTTGGATGCTTCGCGGCTTGGAACGTTCCCGTTTTATCTGCGGCTTGGTTCGGCCAATTGATGCGAGATGCGGGCGAGGACGGCTGCGGTCAAACGCTCGCAGCGTTTACCGGCAAAGGGGAAGGCGTCGAGCAGGACGGGGCCGATCTGCCGTTCCAGTTGTTCTTTCAGGAGGTGGCGGGCCCGATGCAGTCTGGTGCGGGCGGTTTCCGGCCGTAGACCGAGCAACGCGGCGGTCTCCTCGTTGCCGATCCCCTCGATCACCCTCAGCACAAACACCGTCCGGTAGGTGTCCGGAAGATGATCCGTCAGCTTTTCGACCAGATCGAGAATCTGCCGTTGCGCCATCGTTCTTTCCGGATCGTTGCTGTTCGAATTGAGGGGAAAGGCAATGACCTCGGCCTGATGCGACTGCCGCATATCCTCGACGAGCCTCATCTGGCGTCGCCGCTTTCGCAGGCGGCCGAGCGCCTCGTTGATGACGATGCGCGCGAGCCAGGTCGTGACGGTGGAGTCGCCGCGAAAATCTTGAAACCGCGTGAAGGCGCGGACATAGGCCTCCTGCAGCACGTCTTCCGCGTCGCTGTCGTTGCGCAGGATGCTGCGAGCGATCCGGTAGAGCTTGCGGTTGTGCGCCTGCATGATCGCGCGGAATCCTTCGATATCCGGCGCGGATCGCGGGTGATTGAGCGAACGGTGATTTTCGGCAACGGGCATGATCGGCTCCTTGTCGCGGATTGGATGCCCTAACTCCTGAAACGTTCCCAAATTACCGCCGGCTTTCCTCCGAAACCAGAGCGATCCACCGAGCGTCTGCAGCCGCCAATAGGCGATCCGTGTCTCTCGGGCGAATACGGGACTGTATTTCGGCTGGAAAAAGAGAAGGCCCGGCGCGGGAGGAGGTGCGCCGGGCCTTCGATCCTGATCAGCAACTGGGAGGAGGAGGGTTGCCGATCCCTCGATAGAGCCGGGAGGAGGAGTGCTCTATCGATAAGTCATACAATAATGTTGCAATGCAGCAATTGCAAGAGCAAAAACACAAAAATTTATCTGGCCGGTAAAAACATGACGGAAAATTGCGACAACGATAGGGCGAGTCGTAGGCGGGTGACGAGCTCGCAGCGCTTGCCTTCGCGGCATTCTGCGCCAGATTCGCAAAGAAAGAACGAGGAGGCGGCCATGACGGAGGAGCGCAAGGTGGCTTTGGTCCGCATCACCGGCAGGGTGCAGGGCGTGTGCTTCCGCGTCTGGACGCGCGACGAGGCGGAGCGGCTTGGATTAACAGGCTGGGTGCGTAACGAAAGCGACGGTTCGGTGACGGCTTTGATCTCCGGGCCGGATGCGGCCATCGACACGATGCTTGCCCAGTTCTGGAAAGGGCCGCCGGGCGCTTCGGTGGCCAGCGTCGCGAGTGAGGACGCTTCCTCCGTTCGCCCACCTGTCGGATTTCAGATCACCCATTAGCAGGCGTTCTCGCGATGTGCAGTTGAATGGTCCCCCTCATCCGGCCTGCCGGCCACCATCTCCCTGCAAGGGGGCGAAGCAGACTCGCGGTACCCGCTCGCCCCAGTCGGTGCGGCTGAAGAAAGACGAAGCGATCGCAAATGTCTCCTCGCCCCGCTTGCGGGGAGAGGGCTAGGGTGAGGGGCGATTGGAGCCGCCACTCGAGTCAGCCCGTCGCCAAAAACGAGCGGGCCGCGTCAGACCCGCTCCAGTGCCACGGCGATGCCCTGGCCGACGCCGATGCACATGGTCGAGAGCGAATAGCGCCCGCCCGTCTCGGCAAGCTCCAACGCCGCGGTGCCGGTGATGCGGGCGCCGGACATGCCAAGCGGATGGCCGAGCGCGATCGCGCCGCCATTGCGGTTGACGCGGGGATCGTCGTCGGCAATTCCGAGCTCGCGCAGCACTGCCAGACCCTGGCTGGCGAAAGCCTCGTTGAGTTCGATGACATCGAACTGGTCCTGCGTCATGCCGAGCCGCGCCATCAGTTTTTTGGAGGCGGGCAGGGGGCCGATCCCCATAATGCGCGGCGGCACGCCGGCGGTGGCGCCGCCGAGGATGCGGGCGATCGGCTTCAGTCCATGTTTCCTTGCTGCCGCCTCCGACGCGATGATTAGCGCCGCCGACCCGTCGTTGACGCCGGAGGCGTTGCCGGCGGTGACGCTGCCGCCTGCGCGGAATGGCGCCCTCAGCTTGGCAAGCGCCTCGATCGTCGTGGCGCGCGGGTGCTCGTCGCGGTCGACGACGATAGGTTCGCCCTTCTTCTGCGGGATGGTGACGGCGACGATCTCCTTGCCCAGACGACCGTTTGCCTGCGCGGACGCGGCCTTCGCCTGGCTGCGTACCGCGAAGGCGTCCTGATCCTCGCGCGAAACTTTGAAGTCTTCGGCGACGTTCTCGCCGGTCTCCGGCATCGAGTCGACGCCGTATTGCGCCTTCATCAGCGGATTGACGAAGCGCCAGCCGATCGTCGTGTCGTGGATTTCGGCGTGCCGCGAGAAGGCGCTGTCGGCCTTGGGCAGGACGAAGGGTGCCCGCGACATTGATTCGACGCCGCCGGCGATCATCAGCTCAGCTTCGCCGGCCTTGACGGCGCGGCCAGCGGCGATCACCGCATCCATGCCGGAGCCGCAAAGCCGGTTGATCGTCGTGCCGGGAACAGTGACCGGCAGCCCGGCAAGCAGCACCGCCATGCGCGCAACGTTGCGGTTGTCCTCGCCCGCCTGATTGGCGCAGCCGAAGATCACGTCGTCGACTGCCTCCCAGTCGACCGACCCATTGCGCTCGGCGAGCGCCTTCAAGGGGACGGCGCCGAGGTCGTCGGCCCGCACCGCGGCGAGCGCGCCGCCGAATCGGCCGATCGGCGTGCGGATATAGTCGCAGATGTAAGCGTCGCGCATCAGGCTGCCTCCTTGCCGGTGCCGGTACCCTCATGGGCCTTCTTGGTGCGGGCGTTGATGTCGCGCAGCACCGAAAGCTCCGTCTCGGTCGGCGCAGGCGTCTCAATGACGGACGCGGCGAATTTGATCGCCCAGCCGCAATTCTCGATGATTTGTTCGCGGCCGACGCCGGGATGGATCGAGACGACGGTCACTTCCTTCGTCACCGGGTCGGGCTCGAGGATGCAGAGATCGGTGATGACGCGCGTCGGTCCTTTGGTCTTCATGCCGAGCCTCTCGCGATGATCGCCGCCCTCGCCATGACCCATGGAGGTGACGAAGGGCAGTTTCTCGACGAAACCGCGCTTCGAAAGTGCCATGGTGATGAAGATGCGGCCGCAATTGGAGGCGATCTCCGGCGCGCCGCCGCCACCCGGCAGGCGGACCTTCGGACGATCATAGGGGCCGACGACGGTGGTGTTGAGGTTGGCAAATTTGTCGATCTGCGCACCGCCGAGGAAACCGGTGGTGATGCGGCCGCCCTGCAGCCAATAGCGGAACATTTCCGGGACCGAGACGGTGAACAGCGCCGTATCGCAAAGCTCGCCGTCGCCGATCGACAGCGGCAGGACGTCCGGCTTGGTGCCGACGGTGCCGCTCTCGTAGATGAGCGTAATGTCGGGCGCGTGCGTGAGCCGGGCGACGTTGCAGGCGGCCGAAGGCGCGCCGATACCGACGAAGCAGACGTCGTTATTGGAAAGCTCGCGGGACGCGGCGATGGTCATCATTTCGGTGGGCGTGAAATCCGTCATCGTCTCCTCCTCACGCGGCCTTGGCCGACTTTGCGGCATGCTCGGCGAAATCCTCGGGCTTCGCGTCGAGCACGTTCTCCTTGATCCAGGCGGTGAAGCTCTCCCGGCCGCGGGCGATCTCGTCCCAGCGGATGTAGAAGGCGTTGGAGCGCGGATAGTAGCCATGCGCGTAGGATGGGAAGGCGCCGCCGGGTACATGGGCGACGGCGGTCACCGCCCAGGTCGGCAGCACCACGGAATTGGGGGAGGGCGGCGAGAGCTCCTCGACAATCTCTTCCACAGTGACGATCGAGTGCTTCGCCGCAAGCACCGCCTCCTTCTGGACGCCGACGATGCCTTCGAGCAGCACATTGCCTTTGCGGTCGGCGCGCTGCGCGTGAATGATCGTCACGTCGGGACGGATCGCCGGGACGGCGGCGAGTACTTCGTTTGTGAAGGGGCAGGTGACGCTCTTGATGTTGGAGTTCACCTTCGGCAGGTCGGCGCCGATATAGCCGCGCAGCATGGCGAAAGGCAGGTTCGCCGCGCCCGCCTCATAGGCGTTGGCCATCGCCGCATGTGAGTGCTCCTCGATCTGGAGCGGCCGCGGCCATTGGTTCTCGACCGCATCGCGGAAGCGGTGCAGCGAGCCGACGCCGGGATTGCCGCCCCAGGAGAATTTCATGCCGCGGGCGGCGCCGACGCCGATCAGCTGGTCGTAGAGGATGTCCGGGGTCATGCGTACCAAGAACAGATCCTTCCTGCCCTGGCGGATCACCTCGTGACCGGCAGCATAGGGGATGAGGTGCGTGAAGCCCTCCATGGCGACTGTGTCGCCGTCCCGGACGTTTTGCGCCACCGCGTCGGCGAGCGACATTATGCGAGCCATCCAATTCCTCCTCTGTTTGCCGCCTGGCGGTGCGTCTTGCCTCGAACGGATAGGCGTCCGGCAGCGGCGATTGCCGGGAATAAGCGCTCATTTCCGTCGATCGTCAAATATTTTGTGCGATATTTGACATTTGTTCGTATATCGCACAAAGTAAAAGCGAGGTTGATGAGGGGGAGAATCATGCGGGATACGGATTTCGTCAGCGGCTTCGCACGCGGTTTGAAAGTCATAGAAGCCTTCGGCGAGGCGCAGCCGCGACTGTCGATTGCCGAGGCATCGAAACGCACCAGCCTCGACCGTGCGACCGTGCGGCGCTCGCTGCTGACGCTCGCGGAACTCGGCTATGCCGATTATGACGGCAAGTTCTTCACCCTGACGCCGAAGATCCTGCGGCTCGGCCACGCCTATCTCTCGGCGACGCCGCTGCCGGCGATCGTCCAGCCCTATCTCGACCAGCTCTCGGAAAGGGCCGGGCAAAGCGCCTCGGCCTCGGTGCTCGATGGCACGGAGGTCGTCTATGTGGCCCGCGCCTCGCAGCGCCGGGTGATGTCGATCAACCTGATGCCCGGTTCGCGGCTTCCCGCCTACTGCGCTTCGATGGGAAGAGTGCTGCTTGCCGCACTTCCTGAAGTTGAGGCGCGGGAGATCCTCAGCCGCACTGAACTCAAGGCCAACACGCCGCGGACGAAGACAGATCCGGACGAACTGATCGCGGAATTGCGCCGGGTTCGCGAGCAGGGCTATGCGGTCATCGACCAGGAGCTCGAACTCGGGCTTTGTTCAATTGCCGTTCCATTGATGAATGCGCGCGGACAGGTGGTCGCGGCGCTCAATATCGGGGCGCCTGCCGCCCATGTCGCCGCTTCCGATCTGGCGGAATGCTATCTGCCCATGCTCCGGGAGATGCAGGCCGCGCTGCGGCCGCTGGTGCAGTAGTTGCGGCGTTGCGACCCAATCGAGAAAAGTGGAGGACGGCATCGTGCCGCGGTCACTCGGGCAACCCGGCCAGCCGCAATCCATCCGCGAACCGCGCCAGATCTTCCGGGCGATGAATCGGGAGCCAGTCCCTGAGATTGGAGACGCGGAGCGACGGATCGAGCCTGCGCAGGTGCTGCATCGCTTGCTTCGCCTTGTCCGTCCGTCCGGCAAGCGCGTGGCTCGCCGCCGCCAGGGCGGCCGCCGGGAGCAAGCTGGGCAGGTTTCCCAGCGCCTTTTCCGCCCAGGCCGTGGCGAAATCGAAGCGCCCCGCAAAAAAATGTGCCAGCGCCATCCCCACCTGCATCCTGAACATTTCCGGATCCAGCGGGCTCAGGCGAACGGCATTCGCCAAGTGTTCGATCGCGGCGTCTGTTTCACCGCGAAGCGCGCGCAGGGCGCCCCCGAGGAACCAGGCGGGGGCGAGGTTCGGGTTGAGCAGCACGGCCCTGTCGATGAGCGCAATGCCGCTGTCGAGGTCGCCGACCAGATGGGCGAGCGCATGCCCGCCTCTCGTCAGTGCCACCGCATCCTCCCGGCCGAGCTCCACCGCCAGCCGCGCCAGCCGCGCACCCTCGGCGATCTCGCTCGGGCGGTCGGCCATCCAGCCGTTCACCTTGCGCCAGAAATGGCACCAGGCCGCCATGCCGAAGGCCGATGCGAATTCCGGGTCGAGCTCGGTAGCCTTGTAAAACAGAGGCAGCGCCGCCTCGATGGCTTCTCTTGTTCCGCTGTGCAGCTTCGCCATGCCACGCAGATAATAGTCGTAGGCGTCCAGGCTTTCCGTCGGCTTGCGCTTGGCGCGCTCGATCTCCGCCCGTTCGAGCTGCGGTGATATCGCGCCGACGACGCTTTCGGCCATCCGGTCCTGCAGTTCGAAAATGTCGTCAAGCGTGCCTTCGAAGCGCTCCGCCCAGAGATGCGTTCCGGTCGTGGCGTCGATGAGCTGGCCGGTGATGCGCACCCTGTTTGCCGCCTTGCGCACGCTACCCTCCAGCACGTAGCGCACGCCAAGCTCCTGGCCGACGTCCTTCACGTCCACCGCCCTGCCCTTGTAGGTAAAACTCGAATTGCGCGCGATGACGAACAGCCAGCGGATACGCGACAGGGCGGCAATGATATCCTCCACCACGCCATCGGCGAAATATTCCTGCTCCGGATCGCCGCTCAGGTTCTGGAAGGGCAAGACGGTAATCGAGGGCTTGTCCGGAAGGACAAGCGCGGAGGGAGGCTCGCTCGATTCGGTGGAGGCGTGTCCGACAGTTCCTGCGCCGCCGGTCTGTAGCGCGTCCCCGATCTCGCCGATCATGATATCGCCAATGAAACGGAAGCCCTTGCGGGCGACTGTTCGGACCAGGCGCTGCTCTTCGCCACTGTCGCCGATGGCCTTGCGAACCGCGTTGATGTGACTGGTGATCGTCGATTCCGAGACGATCCGGCCGCTCCATACCGCCTGCAGCAGATCGTCCTTGCTGACGACGCGGTCACGGTTGATGATCAGATGGAGCAACAGGTCGAAAACCTGCGGTCCGACGGTCACGACTTGCGAGCGCAGGGTGAGTTCCCGGCGCTCGGGGTCGAGCACGTAGTCTCCAAATGCGAATTGCACGTCGCGTGTCCCTCGGCCGGGTGCCGTCGGCTTCATGGCCGGGGCAACGGCGAATGTTCCCGTCCATTCGATAGCACGGCAACGCCTGGTTAGAGAATCCATCCCCGTCGGGCAATCCGTCTTGGACGAATAACCAAGCTTCCCTCAAGGTCAATTCAAGCACGCCGCAAGGACTTCCCGCAAGCTTGCAGGCACTCTCCATCAAGTCGACGGCAATGGGTGCGGTCGACAGAAGCGGAGAGAAGCCATGAAGATCGTCGTCATCGGAGGCACCGGCCTCATCGGATCGAAACTTGTCAAGAACCTCAGAGAGCGCGGCCATGACGTCCTGGCCGCCGCCCCCAACACGGGTGTGAACACCATCACCCGCGAGGGGTTGGCCGAAGCGATGGATGGCACCGAGATTGTCGTCGACGTGGCGAACGCGCCGGTGTGGGAAGACAAGGCCGTCCTCGAATTCTTTGAGACCTCGGGCCGCAACCTGCTGGCTGCCGAAGCTGCCGCCGGCGTGCGCCACCACGTTGCCCTGTCCATTGTTGGCAGCGAAAGGCTTCCCGAGAACGGCTATTTCCGGGCGAAGGTCGCGCAGGAAAACCTCATCAAGGCGTCCGGCATTCCCTACACCATCCTGCGTGCCACGCAGTTCTTCGAATTTGTCGGCGGCATTGCCGAGTCGGCCGCCGTCGGCGAGGAGATCCGCCTATCGCCGGCGCTGTTCCAACCGATCGCATCTGAAGACGTGGCGGCGGCGCTCGCCGAAGTCGCCGTCGCACCGCCGGTCAACGGCACGGTCGAAGTCGCCGGTCCGGAGGCGATCCCGCTCGACGAAGTGGTCCGGCGTTTCCTCAGCGCAACGCAGGACACGCGCAAGGTCGTGCCAGACGTCCACGCGCGCTACTTCGGCGCCGTTCTGGACGATAAATCGCTGACCCCCGGCAAGAACCCGCGCATCGGCGCGATCCGTTTCGAGGACTGGCTCGCGCAGCAAGCCGCGAACTGAAGCTCCCCACGGACCCGTCAGGCGGCGGCCCGGTTCCGGGCTGCGCCTTCAACAGGACATGAGAAAATGGATTCGCTTGAGAACAAGGTTGCCCACGTCACCGGCGGAGGTTCCGTGACCGGAACTGTCGGGACGCGGCAGAACAAGAGAAAGATGATCGGCCTGCTGCTGTGCCTCGGCGCCGTGGTGGTTGTGGCTGCTGGATGGGCCAAGGCTCGCTCGAGCGGCGAGGCGTCGACCGACAACGCTTACGTCCGCGGCGATGTTACCTCGCTCGCTCCGAAGGTTGCGGGTTACGTCACGGCGGTAGATATTAAGGACAACCAAGCCGTCCAGGCGGGCGACATCCTGTTCCGGATCGACGATCGCGACTACCGGGCACGGCTTGCGCAAGCGGTCGCCAACGTCGAAGCGGCGGAGGCTAGGCTCGTCAATGTCGATGCGGAGACAAAGCTTCAGCATGCGCTCATCCGGCAGGCGGAGGC
>NZ_NWTH01000036.1:0-59482 GCF_002531555.1 Sinorhizobium sp. BJ1 | reverse complement strand
GAAACCCGCGCATCGTAGAAACCCGTCACGTCGTCGCGAGCCATCGGTTGATAGAGAGACCGTGCCGCCTCACGCGAAACGCCCAGTCTCGCAGCCCGGTCCACAAACGCTGCAAGCGAGACGTCATCCGGAGTCGAATAAATCAATTGGCGAGCATCTACTCCGCTTGCAGGCGATGCCCGTTCAAGCGCGGCGAGTTGCGCATCGTTCAGCTTTGCCTTGTTTGCTCTCGTGATGCCGGCGACCTGATCAGGAGAAAGGCTCTCCAATTCCCGCGGCTCTAGGCGGGCCAATTGCCCCGGCATCAACGCGCCGATATCTTCTGCCGCCGTATCGGCCGTGATTTCGGGTTTACTGTAGGTAACCTTCCCAATAATTGGCTCTGCAGTGCCCCCGGTCTGGAGCAGATCGGAATTGGCCGGATTCGAAAGATTGTACAAGTTACGGAGCACACGCTCGGACGCGGCATCGGGATCATTCCCCATATGCCGTCGGTAGTCGTTCCACAAATCGATCGGTTCCTTTTCCCGTCCAGCGGCAGACAGGCTGCGAGGTCGAGGCTGTGAATTTGCAAACTCGACAAACCCGTTCAATTCCCGAAGCACACCTTCTTCGTCGGGCGTCGAAGGTCGAAGGTTCGTTGGCGGTTGTGGTGCTGCGACAGGGGTCGTTCCGCCGTCTTCAGCCCCACCCTTTCTTGGCCGGGTCATCAAGAGCCCGCGCGTGCCGAACGCAGTGCCGACGGTCCCGGTGGCAACGCCGGCGACCGCATTGAAAATATCAATGCCCTTCATTTCCGAGCCGTGCGCCGCAATATCGTGCACCGATACGGCAGTCATCGGTACGCCGATTCCGAGGGAGGTCCAGTCGAGCATTCGAGAAGCGCGGTTCAGCAAACCGCCGTTGCTCATATACTCCGCGGACTTGAGTGCCAGCGGCGTATTCGGCCGAAGGGCTCCGATGCTGCCTCTGCCGGCCTGGAGCAACGACATTTCCGGTACCGCGCGAAACGTGCCGAATGTACGCAGCCCGCCTGCGCCCATCGGTATGAACGAGCTCGCCGCCGCTCCCATA
The DNA here is from genome assembly GCF_002531555.1 of Sinorhizobium sp. BJ1. Taxonomy (NCBI): domain Bacteria; kingdom Pseudomonadati; phylum Pseudomonadota; class Alphaproteobacteria; order Hyphomicrobiales; family Rhizobiaceae; genus Sinorhizobium; species Sinorhizobium sp. BJ1. Next base: position 58,408 of record NZ_NWTH01000036.1, on the reverse strand, counting down.
TTCATCAGCGATTCCGTGTCACCCCACTCGCCGCCGTGTTGGAGATGGTTGACCTGTTTAACTATGGCTCGTCCGCCGAGATATGCACCCCCAGTCATCGCCACAGGGGCCGCGACCGGCGCTAACGGCGGCACAAAGGAAGCAACTGCTGCCACTGATGTGACGCTCCCGACGACCGGATCAATCACTTTTTCTGTAACAGTGAAGTTGCGCGCGTCGACGACCTCGAGCGGAATTGTCGAGTCGCGACCACGTCTCATGTCGAGACCGCGGGGCACGACAAGCCGGTCGCCTTCTGCGAACTGACTGTTGTTGTCCTGGAAATCGCCGAGGCTTTCGAACTTCTTGCCGGTCACATCAACATAATAGACTCTGGCGTCACTCTCTTTTACCGCGATTAACGCTGTCTGTTGGCTGCCCTCTTGCTCGCTCACGTGGAACATCGGAATGATTTTGTATTGAGCGGAGTCGCCGCCGATTTCGCGAATTTCCGCTGTAATTTTGCCTACCGTGTCGGCATCACTGCCGACCTCGAGCCCGAACACGCCGGCCACCGTAGTATCAAGACCTTCACCCGTTTTGGCGACTTTGAAGTGTTCTGTGTAACCGCCATGGTAAAGATCCTCAATCTTCAGCTGATACTCGCCAAGAGCTTGCTGACGTCGCTTGTCGAGATAGGCGTATTCGGAGTCCTTTCCGTATGAATCCGACGCTGCGTCAACAAGCAGCTTGATGGGCTGACTCAGGGCGAAATCGAGCCGGTTGCGTGCCTGACGGGCTTCTTCGAGCGCGCGTTCGGTCGAATCTTGCTGAGCGATCGCCATATCCAAAGCACGTTGCGCATTGGAGACCTCCGGGTGTTCCGATTGCTGGGCTGGGGCTTGAGCGCCATTAAGGGCGGGTGGCTCTGTTCCATTGGAAGACGGTTCCGGCCTCCTTCCGCCATACTTGGCAAGAGCATCGTCACGAGCTTTTTTCAGCTGCGGAATATCAGTGCGAAGCGCTTCTAGCTGTAGATCAAGATTGTTGATCTCGATCTTTTTGATGTCTTCCATCGCAGAAATGGCGGCTTTCTGCGCTGCTTCGAGGCTGCCTGCCCCGCAAAGACTCTCCGGACCTTCGACAATATTTTGCCATTCCTTATTGAGTTCGCGATCCTTAAGCTCGCCGCTCACCCTCTTGTCATTGCGTGCGAATGTCAGCTGAACTCGCTTCGGGTCGCCGTGCTCATAGGTCGTCTCAAGATATAGTTGGTGGTCTTTTGGATCCTCGACGACGTCCTGCTTCAGGATCTTGCCAAGATAATCCCCGCCATAGGTTGTGTACTCCTTTTCCCAATCGTGTAGATCAGGGTAATCCTTCCGATGTTCGGCGATAATTTTCTGCGTTGTGCCCTCCGCCTTTTGCTGCAGGGCCGTCAGCTGCTTGTTGGCGCTGTAGTAGATCCCGTATGTCTCCGCGGCGCGCACATTCTCGCTCGCCTGCTTCTGCTGCTTCAGGGCGTTATCGAGTTCCTGTCTGGCTTTTTTGTTCTCAGTCGTAGCAGGCTTGGTGGCATCAAGCTGCTGCTGCTTCATGCCGACCAGGTAGTCGGCGAAAGACTGGTCGCCCCTGGCAGTATAGGTATTCGCCCGGGCAAAGAGATCATCGACTTCAGCCTTTTTCGCGTTTCGATCAACGATCGCCTCGCCCCTGTTGTAACCGGGCGCGGAAACGTACGTTCCGCCCTTTGCTATGGGAGGGGGCAATGTCCCAGTCTTGGCCACGGCCTCGCGGGTCAGGCGCTCGGCTTCGGCATACTCTTTTGACGTCCCACTGGCTGCCACGACCTGTTTGTCGGCCACAGAAAGCCTTTGCCGGGCCTGCTTGAGTGTACCCAAGGGTGCGGGTTTCTCCCAACGCAGGTCATGTAGGGCCAAGGCCTCGTCAAGAATCTTCGTTGAAGCCCTAATAGCCGTACTGTAGGCGGGATCGAGAGCGTAGACGTTCAGTTGCTCAGTCGCCTGATCGATCTTTGCCTGCGTCTCGATCAGGCTCGCTGCCGCTGTGTTCTCCGCAGCCATGGCCCTGGCGACCTCGGGATCCATCCAGAGGCCGCCAACCTGGACCCATTCCTTGCCGGATGGCGCCTTGGGCTCCGTCGGTTGCGTCGTTTGGCCGACGCCGTATTTCTCAATCGCCGCCTTCGTCTCTTTCGATGCTGCTTTCGCTGCTGCATCCAACTCATTATAGTTCTGACCAAGCAGCATCGCATCTATGGCCGTCTTGGCGACGATACCTTCTTTCGCCTTGGCGGGATCGTTGCTGTTTGGATTCATTTTCAGCAGCGTTTGCGCCAGCGACAATTCAGGCGTCCCCGGCTTGAGGGTCAGTCGCGTGTCGTCGGTTTCCTTGAGCAGCGTTGAAGTGCCGTCCGCAGCGGTCGTCAGCGTATAGCCGTTGAACGAGACCCTCTCCGTGGCCTTCCCAAGCTTTGGATCCTCGACGCGCGTTGTTGTCTCACCGGTCTTTGCATCGCTGACGGTGCGGCTGCTTGCGCCGTCGCTATACTTGATTTCCGTTATCCCCGTTCCATCCTCATTGAACTTCGACGTGGTTGCGCCATGTTGGAAATCTTCATAGTGGGCGGCAATGACCTTACCGTTGGACTGATCGACGATTTTTACTGTTCTGACGTCACCATTGTCGCTGGTTGGCTCGACTATTTTGATTTGATACTCGTATCCATTCGCTTCAAACTTTTTTTTCTGAGCCGCAATTAATCTGTCGAACTTTGCCTCGGGTGGTTCCGCAGCGGCTTCAAGTTTGGGAATGACGAGAACAACACCTGCCTCGAGCTTCTGATCCAGGCGCAAGTCGTTAGCCGCAGCGATAGCGCGCCCACCATCGCGGTGGCCAAGCACCTTGGCGATTGTCTGCGGCGTCTGCTCGTTGCGCACGGTATAGGTGCTTTTGGATGTCGATACCTGCGCCGGCGGCGCCTTCTGCAGATTTTCGATACTGCGGAAAAATCTCGCGATGCGACCAATGTTGAACGTCAAGAAATCACCTCCGCCCCGACCACCGCCTGGGTTCCTCTGACTTATGCATCATCTTTAGTTTGATGGTGACCAGCACGAGCCGGTCACAGGCATTTGGCCCGAAGCAGGGATGGACGTTGGGCGAGCTTCGGATCGAAACGTCCAGGCAACATACGAGAACTGGTGTCCACGCCGTCAGGGACGGGAGGTCTCCCGTAAGCCTCGTTGCCACCGAGCGCCTGTAAAGCCGTCATCTCACGCTTGGTGCTCGCGTCATTCGACCGAAACCTTTGGCCGACGGCCTCCAAAGTGAACGCCATGCTTACCTCCCCTGCGTGCGTCAATCGTGGTGGAGTTGCGCCTACCTACAGGCGTCTGATGTATTCAGCTCTCTGCGGTGCACCCCATACGACACGTTTTGCAAGATGAAAAGAGTTTGCCGCAACTATTAGTTACTGCACATTTTCGAAAGAACTTGAACAGGGGACTTATTAGCGTTGCTTGACTTGAACCTGTCGTTTCCAGGATGTCGGCAACCTGAGCGGTAGTTATCTCGCTTTGTTCATGTCGCCTGGGAAATGCGGGTGCCAAGGCAGCACGGCATAACAATGCATGATGCCGTTCCCTCACGCACAGGCATCGCAATAAGTAGAAGGTAAAAAAAGGCGAGTGCCCGTGGCTTGGCTCTGCACCGGCCCCTGCACCCTACCCTGCTAGAACCTAGAATTCCCTTGCAAGCATTGCTGCCTCTCTCTTGGCATTCTCTCTCGCCTGCGTATCGATTTCCGCTCCATAAAGGGTCTTCTCAACGATGATCGTGCTGATATCGCTGATGCCGATGAAATTCAGCCACATCTCCATGTAGGGCCGTTGAAAGTCATAGCCTGCTTGGGGAGTCGCCGTCGAGCTCGAAAAATAATCGAGCCCGCGCGCATAAATAACTGCTGCTTTCTTTCCGGTGAGGCGGCCTGTAAAGCCATTCTCATCGAAGTTGAAAAGGACGTCCTTTTGCGAGATCAAATCAATAAGGTGTTTCAACTTGTAGGGAATGCTGAAGTTCCATAGCGGCACGGCAAACAGGATCTTGTCGGCAGCTGAAAAAGGTTGCGCGAGTTGCTTTATTCTATCCCAGGCGGCCTCTTGAGAACACGTTCGTACTCCACCGCTCAGTCCAGTATATTTTGCGGCCATGGCCTCTTCGTCGAACTCAGGCAGGTCCGTATTCCACAGGTTCATCTGTTGGACCGTGCTCCCCGGATGCTTTTCCTGATAGGCGTCAAGAAATGACTGCGAGACTTCGATTGACGCCGAGCGCTGTTTGCGGGGCGAGCATTCCACGTAAAGCAAGCTTGTCATGATCTGCCTCTCTGGTCCTTGCTTGGTCGACGCACCAGTTCGATTGCGGTTGGCGCAGTGAACTGTTTGGGGGACCATAGGAGCGGTGTTTTGCAGACACCAACGAATTAAAGTGCGGTCACTTAGAACGATTCGCGATAGGTGACCTGAATGTTCAAGTTAGAACAACTGCGCTGCTTCGTGGCAGTGGCCGAGGACGGCGGATTCAGCCGCGCCGCGGCGCGGCTTCACCTTACTCAGTCAGCCGTGAGTGCACAAATAAGGCGTCTGGAGGATCAGGCCGGATGTCAGTTGCTGACCCGGAGCACACGCTCAGTCGCCCTCACCCCCGAAGGCGAAAGGCTGTTGGGCTACGCGCGCGCCATTCTGCGTCTTAACGAAGATGCTCATGCCGGTGTCGCTGCTTCGCGGTTCGTCGGCAAGGTCAGGATTGGGGCGTCGGAGGATCTTGCGAGCACCTGGCTCCCACGCACCCTACGGCGGTTCAAGGCATTGCATCCTGAAGTACTCCTCGAAGTTGACGTCGGAATACCGACGAACCTGTTCACAGCACTCGACGATGAGCGCCTTGATGTGGTGATTGGCAGCCGCTGTCGTGGCGAGGGCCGCGGATGGCGGCTCTGGCGGGAGCCGCTCGTCTGGGCATTCGCCGAACACGATAGAATTGTGTCCCCGGAGCCAATTCCGCTCGCATTTTTCCCAGAGCCATGCCCATACCGCGAAGCTGCGATCGAGTCGCTGGCGGAGAGTCAGCGGCCATGGCGGATCGCTTACACTAGCCCGAGCATCGCTGGTGTTCGAGCTGCCGCGCTTGCAGGCTTGGCCGTGACACCCCTGCCACGCAGCTCGCTCTGTGGCGGATTGGTCGAACTAGGACCAGAAGTCGGCCTACCTGTTCTTCCCGATGCTGAGTTTTTGATTGCCGTGAATGAGGCCAAGTCTTTCGGCGCAGTGCGGACATTGGCGGACATGATCCGGGGCACTGCCCCCTCTTCTCGAGAAGATACCGCTTAGTGTTAGAAAGGGTTCGGATAACTTCGTTCACCCGTTCCTAGATCTAGGATCAGGCCGGCCGCGCTCCTTCCAGTGCAGGAAGACTTCGACCACGCCGAGCACCACAAAGGCGGATCGCGATTGGTGCGGTCGTCTTCAGCATGGAAACGACCTCGCATGCAGGCAGGCAAAGCCGCAGGTCGGCGACTGGAACAGCGCGACGCCGGTTAAGCATCCGGCGAAGTCCGGTGGAGCGATTGCGCCCAATGCACCTGTAGTTACGTCGCGAGTCCGCAGCTTGCGACGTATCCAAGGGAGGATTTTTTGGGGTCAAGCAGTCCGCTATCCTGTGTGTTCGACTTTGTAGCCCTCCGGCAGCGTTAGCTTGTCTCCCACTACGAGCTCATTTGGATTCCGACCGCGCGTCCCGCCTCCGAGCTGCGACCATTGCTCGAGCCTGTCATCCAGCCAGGGGTTAAGGCGGTAGATCTCGTCGACGATGAGATGATCGTTCCCAGCGATCCTGTAGATGCTGTCGCCCCGCTTGACCTCATAAACGTTCAGCCTATCGACTGGAGGGGGCGCCGGTTCAAGCGGTTTCGCCGGTTTCAGCGGCACGACGTCCATGTGATGTGGACCCGGCACACCGTGCGCGTTCAGCCAATTTTCTAGGCCTTCAATGCTGAGCGGCCTGATCGGCATCGAGGTCACTCTCGGTTCGGTGACGTGGGTCCTCGGATCGTACTCGTAGACGGCTCGCCTGCCCGAACCATGTTCGACAGTGACCGGTGGCACGCCGAGATCGTGATCGTAGCGCCAGCGCTCGTCGCCATCTCGAAGAACCATTCCGGTGGCAGGGTCTTCCCAGCGTTTCTTCTCCGCGTCATATTTGATGTTGGAATAGAGCTGGACGTTGACCCGGGACGGATCGGGCGGCAATCGGAGCAACGCCACGCCGGGCTGCGAATACGGCACCTCTCCGCCATTCTCCGGAGAGAGACCAGCGGCCGCCTTCATGGTATCTTCAAACTTGTCCGGCGGGATGCCGTTGACGTAGTCGATGAATTTCTCCGGATCACCGCCCATCAAATGATAGGCGAACGCGAAGCCGTTCGCTTGGGAACTGCCTGTCCACCAGCCGTGCCTCTTCAGCACCTCGGCCTGCGGTTCCGTGATACCCGCGCCCATCAGGAAGGTCTTCTCGAGGCCTTCCAGCTTGTTCTGCGAGCGGTTCTGGTCGACCGCCCAATTGACGATCGTTGTCGTCAAATAGCCGATATTGACAAGCCAGCCGATCGGGTTGGAAGCGAGGATCGGGATCCTGAACAACGCCCGTTCGATGAGGTCTAGCCCCTTGCTCGTGGCCAGCTTGCCGAGGACTTTCTTGTAGACTTCGTTGCGCAGCATTGGCGATTCGAGGATTTTCTTCGCCAGTTCGCGTGTCTGCAAACGCAGCAGGATTGTATCGCTTGCGAGATTAGCGCCATGTGTCCATGCTTTGACGTTGTCTTTGCCTGCGTTGTACCAGACGCCCGACGCGTCCCAGACGAAAGCGACGGCCATCATCCCAGCCAAAGTGCCGACCAGCGGCGTGGTCGCCTCAACTACTGCACGAGTCATCATGTCGCGCTTGCTGCCGGGCTCCACGTAGATCCAAGGCGCATTTTCGGCCAAAGCGTCGCGCAGCCGGGGCAACTGATCGAACATATGCGGGCGCAAGCGCGCCATCGCCATGCCCGCTTCGGCCAGGTGGAAGGCGGCGAAGCCGCCGACCAGTCCGAGCAAGATCGGCTTGCGCCACTGCTGGTCCTGGTCGAACTTGACGTTGTCGTAAAGATAGGCGGTCAGCGCAGCCTGCAGGCCACCACCGACGGCAAATATGGCGGGACCGGCCAGCGCGGGCAAATGCGCGATGCGCGATGCCTGAACGCCGGGGACGTTCACACCCCCCGCGACGCCCTTTACGACGTAGGTTTCCGCCAGGAACTCGGTGAAATCCCCTAAAAACTGCGCCCCGAGGCCGTATTTTTGCGGCAGCGGAGCACCGGCCGCTTCCCAGGAGTCGCCGAGCATCTTGCGGGCGGCCTGAGTCGCGACCCGCCGGGTGGCCGAGTCACTGAGGAAGAGGGCGCTCGCCGTTTCTTGTTGGCTCATCAGGTTCACGCGCGCGCCGTCGACTTCCTTGTAGCCATCTAACCCGCCGAGTTCGTTGCGGTAGAACTGGACGGCCTCACTAGAACGGATCAGTCGATAGCCGAGATCGTCCAGCTTCTTACGGTCTTGGCCGATCGTCTCGAAGATCTTTGGATTGTTCTTGCCCAGCGCCTCGATGCCGGCCCGCAACTGTTCCTCGGTCATCGCGGTGCCGTAGCGATCTGTCGGCACCAGGAAAGGCGAGAGGTTCTTTTGAACACCCTCGAGTTCGGTCTTGGTATTCTTCTGGAACTGCCCCAGGCCCTGCTCTACTGCAAGCAGCATACGGTCGAGGATCGCGCCCCTGTTATGTTCGAAAATATCGAAGTCTTTGCCAGGGGGTAGGTCGCCGCGGTCGAGGTTCTTGATCTGCGTTATGGTTTCCAGCGCCAGCGTCACATGGCCATTAGCCACCGCCTCCTGGAAGCCCATCATCTGAAGCGGTGCGTTCGGAATGGTGGCGACCAGGTGGCCGACTCCCTGGACGGCATTCCGGATCGAATCGGAATCCCATCGGCTATTGATCGGGTCTGAGCCTGCAGCTGCGAAATCAACCGCTGCCGAAAGATCGACAGCCACACGGTTGATATCGACCTGAACCGTGCCCATTCTCACATCATTTGACCACCGGGTGCTTCCCCCCGGGCTGATATCCTTGACGATATCGGTGATCGTTCCAGGCAACGCCTCGTTGATGATGCGCGCCGAAATCTCCGGCGTCACCGCCGGATTGTTTTTCGGATCGACCACCTCGCGCAGCTTGGCCGCCGCCGGCAGGGTCCCTTCCTTCTGGTAGGTCTGGTCGACCTGCGTCTTGGCGTTGGCGACGTAATTGTCGATCACCTTCTGTACTCGCGGATCGCTCATCACGACGCGGCGAACGGTCGGATCGAGCGACTTGGGCGTCAGCTCGCCGAGTTTCTGCATTCGGTTCTCTTCCGGAGCCTCGCCGACTTCGCGGATGATGCGAGCCGCATCGGTCGCGTTCTTCAGTTCCGGATCACTGAGGTAGCGGTCGTAGACCAGGCGCTGCGCATAGCCCAGCGGGTCGAGGTCCTTGAGCAGAACTGTGGTTGGCAGCCCCTTATAGGTGTCCTCGAGCTCTTTTGTCGCTGCCGCCAGCAGCTCTTTGCGCCGCGCGTCGAGATCATCGGAGGCGCCCTGCAGATCCCTGTCGGAAACCGGCTTCTTGTCAGCCTTGTCGGCAAGCAGTGCATCGAGCTTGTCACCGGCCCGATTGACCTCATGAAGCTTCTCATTTGTCGCGCGCTGGGTGGGCGTTTCCGTTTTGGCCGTCTCGAACGCCTTGGCGACGATCCGCTGAATCTGCGGATCGTCACGGTATCGATAGGCGATCTCGTGGACGGCAGCTTCGGTGACGCCTGCATTTCTGGCGTCGCCGCGGTAAAGCCGCCGCAAACCGGCCGCGATCGCCTGTTCGGCCTTTGCCATGTCCTGATTGGCGATAGCCTTCTGCGCAGCGTAGAGGTTCCAGGCCGTCGGGTCGCTTCCCGGCTGCTTCCTTCCAAACGGTTTGTGCAACATTTCCGCATGGCGCTGCGACGCCTGTGCTTTCGTGATCGCCGCTTCGATCTCTGCTGGGGCGTTGGTGCGCTGTGGCGCCTGTGGCACGGGCGACGCTTTCACCGAAGCGCCATTGCGCAGCAACGAACGAAACTTCGTTTCTGCTTCGCGATTGAGCGCCGACGTGCGCAGGATCAAAGAGAGGGGGAAGTCTGTTCCTATCCGTGTCAACCGAATACTCCGGCCTTGGCGACTCCGACCCAGTTGATCGGATTCATTCCATCATAGTCATCGCCCCGGTGTAACCGCCCTCTTTCGCCGGCTACCAAATCAGAACGTGCATGTCAAGTAGCATCCTCAAGTCAGGGTAGCATCGATGGCTCAACGCCTGCGTTCCACTTCTCTGCAACGCTCGAGTCGCGATCACGCCGATCGCTTATCAGGAGATCATCGACATCGGGCGCCATGTCGGGCTGGTTCTGCCCCTCTGGAACGATCTTTCCGCATTGATCGATCAAGAAATCGCGACGGCCTCATCACGATTGCCGGACCCTCGCGGGGCTTAACAGGGATCGCCGCGCGGTAGGCGTTGCTCCCTCACAACGCGCGGATCGGCTCGAAGCTCTTGAGAGTACCCGCTGGCACAGAACGCGATCTTGCCGCCTGGAGGCGAGTTCAAGCTGATCGTCCAACGCCAAAACCCGAATGGTCGCGCCAATCGCTCGCGCGTTGCCCTGTCGATCGACAGTTCACTCATCGCGGTTCTACCGTCACTGTCGCCGTGATCTATGGAAAGCTGCAGATCAGCGACATCGTGAAACGTCAGCGTCGCTGGCGCTACGCGGAAGCTTTTCCAGAAGCTTCGCAAAGGCACTCGGCGATGAAGGCGATGTCGAACACCAGGTCGCTGCGCCAATCCTGCTTTTCGGGATCACCGATATCGAACCGTATCCCGTAGATGCGGTTGTCATGCCATAGCCAGTCGAGATCGTCGTCGCATATGCCGTCATCCTTGGCGCCAGTAGTCATCAGAGCCGTCCCCGCGGCATCCGCACCGAGCACAGCTTCAAGGCCCGTGCCCTCTGATCTATCGTGCTGTCTACCAGCAAATGCCGACAAGTTCGAGTTCGGTGGAACCGCTCAATACGGTAACCACGGGAAGGTTTAGCACGGCAATCGCATCGACCCGATGTCCTCAGACCTAAAAGGGCAGCCACTCCACCCACCATGTCGGCCGCAAAAAGCGCTCGGCCTTCTTTCGATCATGACCAAGTGCTGGCTCCTATGGATAACCACGGTGTCAAACCAATTTGAAGTGCGCCGAAATTGGCAAACACCTGCCGATGACCATGAGTGACGATCCGTCTTCGAGCCAAAAATGCTGGTGCATCCGTCACACAGCCGCTGAACGCGACTTTCGCCAAAAGTCGTATCGCTCTAGTGTCTCGGCGTTTGGCGGGTAGACCCCAAGCGTCGGCTTGCCTGACTCGATTTCAGCTTTGAGGAATTCCTCCTGCTCTTCTATGGCGATGGCTTCGTCGGCGATTTCGTTGACATATTCTCGCGGAATGACAATGACTGCAGATCGACAACGCCGAGGGCGACGCGGTCTTCACTCTGGCGAACCGGTTTACCAGCGACGGCAACACCTCGACGATTGACGACCCCAAACTCGACAGCCTGATTGCCGACGCCTCAAAAGCCACCGGGGAGGAACGCAAGCGCCTGTTCCAGGAGGCGTTCAAGTATATCGCGGTCGATGCTGTCAATATCGTGCCTCTGTTCCACATGGTCACGATTGCACGCGTAGCATCTGACGTGAACTATACGCCCGATGTACAGGCGGGCAACGAGATCAAGCTCAAGTCGATTTTTTACCGCTGACCCTTTCGGAACGGGTGGCACTCCGGCTCGAGGAGAGGCGATGACCCTCATGTATTTCCTCAGACGCGCGGCGTTCGCGGCATTTGCGCTGGCCGCGCTGATGACATCTGCGTTCTTCCTGGTCCGCCTCACCGGCGACCCGGTCGATCTTTACCTGCCGGTCGATGCTTCGGATGTGGCGCGAGAAGCCATGCGGGTGCGGCTCGGCCTTGATCGACCGCTTCTGGCCCAGTTCGCCGATTGGGCGGGCGACCTGCTCCGCTTGGACTTCGGCATGTCGCTTTGGCACAACCGGCCTGCGAGGGATGTGGTGCTGGAGGCGCTGCCGAACACGCTGGCGCTCGGCGCGATCGCGCTCACGCTGGCCTTCCTGATGGCGATCGTGTTCGGCTCCATTGCCGCCGTCCAAGCCGGCGGGTGGATCGATCGTGGCGTGAACGTTCTCTCGCAGGCCGCGGCGAGCGTTCCCGACTTCTGGCTCGGCCTAATGGGCGTATTGCTTTTTGCCGTAACGTTCCGGATCCTGCCAACCTCCGGCTTCGGCGGGCCGAGCTATTGGGTTCTGCCGGTCGCCTGCCTCTTTGCGAGGCCGTTTGGCACCCTGGTGCAGATCGTCCGGGGTTCGATGATCGAGGCGCTGAACGCGTCGTTCGTGCGTACCGCACGGGCCAAGGGCGCCCAGTCCGGTCGCGTCGTCTTCATCCACGCCCTGCGCAACGCGCTTCTTCCGGCCGTCACCGTCACAGGAGACCTCGCCGCGCAGTTTGCGGGTGGCGGTGGGGTGGTCGAAGTGGTGTTTGGTTTTCCGGGGATCGGCAAGCTCCTGATCGACGGCATCCTCAAGCGGGACTTCGCCATCGTGCAGGCGTCGATCTTTGCCGTGGCGGTGGTCATCTTCGTCATCAATATTCTGGTCGACATGCTCTATGCCGCCATCGATCCGCGCGTGAGGGTCGAATGACGGAAGTCTCGTCGGAACTCCTCCCTGCCCGCGAGCGCTTGAGCCGACGCATCCTCTGGCTCATGCGTGCGCTCGCGGGCGATCCGATGGCAGTCGCCGCGACGATCTGGCTGTTGATCGTGGCGATCGCGATCGTCGCCGATACGCTCTCGTTGTTGGGAGACAACCGTATCTCGCTGAAGGCGCGCAATCTGCCGCCATTCGACTTCGACCAGTCGTGGACACTGTGGCTTGGGGCCGATGCGCTTGGCCGTCCACTCCTCGTGCGCCTGGTCCAGGCGGCCTCCACGACCGTCGGGATCGCTCTCGCTACCGTCTTGACGAGCCTTGTGGGGGGAACGCTGCTCGGCGTCGTCGCCGGTTATTTCGGCGGCATGATCGGCAATCTGATCATGCGAGTCTCGGACATCATCCTCGGCTTCCCGACGCTGCTCGTGGCGCTATTCGGTCTCTACCTGTTCGGCCCGAGCGTCATGAATCTCGTGCTGGTTCTTGCGATCACCCGCATGCCCGCCTACATCCGGGTGGCCCGTGCCGAGACGCTCGAGGTTCGCGAACGTCTGTTCGTCGACGCGGCCCGGGTCTTCGGCGGCGGTCCAATATGGATTCTCCGAATCCACATTCTGCCGAGCGTTGCACCGACGATGCTGACGCTCGCATCCGTTAACCTTGCCATGGTCATGCTGTTTGAATCTGGGCTCAGCTACATCGGGCTCGGCATCCAGCCTCCCGCGGTCAGCTGGGGTTTGATGGTGGCGCAGGGTCAGGGATACCTCTCCTCGGCCTGGTGGCTGGGCTTCTTCCCCGGGCTTGCGGTCATGCTGACCACCATGTCTTTCAATCTCCTCGCCAACTGGTTCCGGATCGTCAACGACCCATCCCAGCGCTGGCGCCTTGCGAGCCGGAGGCGCTGTGGCTCTCCTGGAAATCACCGACCTTGAAGTCAGCTTCGATACGGCGGGCGGACGAATCCTTGCCCTCAACGGTGTTTCGTTTTCGCTTGACCGCGGCGAGGTGCTCGCCCTTCTCGGCGAAAGCGGTTCAGGCAAGTCGGTGACCGCCGCTGCGATCATGGATCTGATTCCCGATCCGCCGGGGGCGATCAGCCATAGATCGATCCGTTTCGATGGCCATAATCTGCTCGAAATGTCGACGACCGAGCGGAGATCGCTCTGCGGTGCCCGCATTGCCCTCATCTTCCAGGATGCCCTTGCCGCACTGAACCCGGTCTATCCGGTCGGCTGGCAGATCGCGGAGATGTTCCGGATCCATGGCCGCAGGCCGGCCGGCGGCATCGAGCGGGCCGTGCTCGCGCTTCTTGCGGCGGTCGGCATCCCGGACCCGGCGCTGCGTTCCAGACAGTACCCGCATGAATTTTCCGGCGGCATGCGTCAGCGGATCATGATCGCCATGGCAGTCGCGCTCGAACCGGACATCATCATTGCCGACGAGCCAACCACGGCGCTCGACGTCACCATCCGGGCGCAAATTGTCGATCTGCTGAACGCGGTACGCAAACGCAGTGGGGCCGGCATGATCTTCATCACACACGATCTCGGCGTCGTTGCCGAACTGGCCGACCGGGTCGCCGTGATGTATGCCGGCCGGATTGTCGAAACCGCGAGCGTTTCGGACCTCTTCGCCGAACCGAGGCACCCCTATAGTGTCGGCCTTCTCGCCTCCCGGCCGCGCATAGACGGAGTGTCGGTCGAACTCGTCCCGATCCCGGGTTCGGCTCCAAATCCGATCAACCTGCCGTCCGGGTGCGCATGCCGAACGCGCTGTCCCCGTGCGCAGGACCTCTGTGCACAGGTCGTCCCTGCCCTTCAAGCCCTCGGCGCTGGCCGTCAGGCCGCCTGCCATTTCCCGGTATCGAAAGCATGAAGCGTCCTCTCCTCAAAGTTGAAAACCTCTCCAAGCATTTCGGTAGCCCGCGAGCTCCCATCCGCGCCGTCGAAGACGTGAGTTTCGAGATTGCGCGCGGAGAGACGCTCGGGCTCGTCGGCGAGAGCGGATGTGGCAAGACCTCCCTCGTCAGGACCTTGCTGCGGCTGACGGATGCAACCAGCGGCAATGTGCTGCTCGACGGCGCGGACCTGAGCCGGGCACGCGGCAGGCAACTCCACGAGCTTCGCCGCAAGATGCAGGTCGTGTTCCAGGATCCCTACCAGTCGCTCAATCCACGCATGCGGGTCGACCGGCTGATCTCGGAACCATGGGCGCTGCAGCCCGGTACTTTGCCGCGCGCGCGGTGGGCGCAGGAAACGGTGAATCTGCTCGAAGCCGTCGGGCTGGGAGCGGAGCATGCCCATCGCTACCCGTCGGAATTCTCTGGAGGCCAGCGGCAGCGCCTCGGCATCGCCAGGGCACTTGCACTCACTGAGCTGCTCGTCTGTGACGAACCCGTCTCGGCTCTTGATGTATCGGTGCAAGCACAGGTCATAAACCTGCTCGGCAGGCTTCGACGCGAGCGCGATCTTGCAATGCTGTTCGTCGCCCATGACCTCGCGATCGTCCGGCATGTTTCCGATCGCGTGATGGTTATGTATCTCGGAAAGATCATCGAGACCGGGCCCAAGCAAGCGATCTTCGGTGCACCGGCCCATCCCTACACGCAGGCGTTGCTCTCCGCGGTTCCGTCACCGGATCCGCTCCTTCGCGGCACTCGGAAGCGCATTGTTCTTCAGGGCGAGCTGCCAAGCCCGGCCAATCCTCCGAGCGGATGCCGCTTCCGAACGCGCTGCTGGAAGGCAACGTCCCTCTGCGCCGAACAGGAGCCTGCACTGACGGCAAGAACATCGACCCGAGGGCTGCTCACCGCATGCCACCACGCTGAGCCGGATCGATTGTCAACGGCGGCGGCTTAGAATTCGCGGCCTGGACTGGCCACCTGCCATGACGACCGCCAGCCTCCAGCTCCTTGCCTCGAGCGGACTCTGGCGGCGCTCGAGCATGCCCGCTGGCGCAACCCATTCCATTATGGTTCCCGATGACTCATTATGCAATCTATTGAGGACGGAACGAGATCACCCCCTGCTGCGCGCTTGCGTTGGCTGAGGTACGGCTTCTCTCGATCCAAGGCGGCCCTTCAAAGAGGCAAATCCGCGTTCTACCGGAACTGCTCGAAACACGTACGCTGAGGGTAAACAGAGTGTGGACATGCATCCGAATGCGGTAGGCCGCAGATCGGGTGCGAAGAGATCGGGCCTGGGCTCGTTTTTGTTTCCTTTTGGCCGAAGTGGGTTCGCTACCTTGAAAAAACGGTAACTTTGTCGCGCGTTCCCTGGACACTCCCGGCAATCGATCATTGAGGGCACTATTGACGCCACAATCACGGCTGGCTATAGCGGGCACATATCTTGAGTTTGTGACTCAAGATATGTGCGATGCGAAAGAGCGAGCGTGAGGCCGGAACGCATGGAATATTGCCTTCTCTCCCCAGCACAATTGATCCCAACAGAAGAGGTGAACCTCGACAGCGTCGATGCACTGCAGGCCCAAATCCTGCAAGCAGGCTCATGGACCGCGCCAATAACAGCCGAGAAGGATGCCTTGTTCGTGATGGACGGCCATCACCGGTTGACAGTTGCGCATCGCCTCCGGCTCACCACGGTGCCCGTAGTTCTTCTCGACTATGATTCGGTGCGGGTGGAGAGTTGGCGCCCGGGTGAGAACATAACTCCGGCGGAAATCTTCGCGATGGCGCGCAGCGGCCGCAAGTTTCCCTACAAGACGACCCGGCACATTTTTGCCCACGGCTTGCCGATATGCGATGTGCCGCTTGAGCTTTTAAGCAGTCCCGCTCCGATGGACATGGCGCCGGTCTTTTCCGCGGGGGCGCTGTGATGACGCTGCATTGCCAGAAGATCGGCCATGGGCTGCCACCGATTTTGCGATCGGCGACTGCGGACCTTCTCACCATACACGGTCCTCTTCTTTTCGATTGGGCCGCCCGCCACGGCTCGCCCCTCAATCTGGTTTGGCCGGACGCGCTGCAGGAGAATCTCGCCGCCTTGAAAGGTGTGCTAACTGAGTGCCGCGTCGAGCATGCGATTTATTACGGGGCGAAGGTCAACAAATCGCCCGGGCTGATGCAGGCAGCGCTCAGCGCAGGCGCCGGGCTCGACGTCTCCAGTCTTTACGAAATTCGCGACGCAAGGCTGCTAGGGGCCGAGGGTGTCAGGCTCGTGGCGACAGGGCCGGCGAAGACGGGCGCATTTCATCAAGAGCTGATCGATTGCAACGCGCTGATATCGGTGGACTCGCCGGAAGAGCTGGAGGATCTCATCCACGGTCTGCCGGCAGATGTTGGTCCACAGCCGATCCTCTTGCGTTTGCGGCCGAGGAACCAGAGCAAGAGCCGCTTCGGGATGCCGGCCGACGCGGTCGTTCATTGCCTCGCTCGGCTCGCCGGTGAAAGCAGGTTGCGTTTCGACGGGCTGCATTTCCACCTCAGCGGCTATCTCTGGGAGACCCGTGTCGCAGCGCTCAGCGAGGCCGCCGACCTCATTGCCGAAGCCCGGCGGATGGGATTTTCTCCGCGCATGATCGATATTGGCGGTGGCCTGCCTATCCAATATGTCGACCGAGCCAGGTACGAAGCGCATCTCGCGGCGCAGGCGCCCGAGGACTACCGCAACGGGAAAATACCGGACTCTTTCTATCCCTATGGCAGCACTCTTTCGGCAGCCGACTGGCTGCACCGGCTCTTGGAGGCGGAGATGAGCCAGGGCCGAAGCGTAGCCGGCTACCTGGCGCGTGAGGGTCTCACGCTGGCGATGGAGCCGGGCCGCGCTCTGGCCGACCAGGCGGCGATCACCGTCTTCCGGATCTCGCGGGTGAAGGCACTCGGTCCGGATTCGCACGTCATCTTTGTCGAGGGCAGCAGTTTCAGCGCCTGCGAAACCTGGTTCGCTTCCGAATTCCTGGTCGATCCGATTCTCGTGCCGGCCACGAGGCCGGCCGCTCAATCGCCGCCGATCCGCGCCTATCTGGCCGGTCACAGCTGCCTGGATGAGGACGTTCTCAGCAACAGATGGCTGAGCTTCCCGATCGCGCCGCATGCCGGTGACCTTCTGGTCTACGCCAACACCGGCGGCTATCAGATGGATCTCCTCGAAAACGAATTCCATCGCCACGCCATGCCCGCCCGCCTCTGCGTCGTGAAGGACGCGGAAGGGCATCCCATTCTCGTTCCCGACACAATTGGAGAGGTTTAGATGCTGCACACGACCGTAACGCAATTGATCGGCCAGACGCCGGTCATGTCGATCGACGTACCCGGCCGCAACGCCACCCTTGTTCTGAAGATCGAGAAGAACAATCCCGGCGGCTCGATGAAGGATCGTATGGCGCGCAGCATGGTGGTTGCGGCGCTTGAGGATGGGCGCCTCGCTCCCGGCGGCACGATCGTTGAATCATCGTCCGGAAATACCGGCACGGGGCTGGCGCTCGCAGCGCTGGAATTCGGTCTGCGCTTCATCGCCGTGGTGGACCACCATGCAGCGCCCGAAAAGATCCGCATGATGCGGGCGCTCGGGGCCGAGATCCGCTATGTCGAAGGCGACTTTCGCGAGGACGAGGTCGCGGTTGTCGAGCGCCAACGCCTCGCCGCGCAGCTCGGCGCGCAGCTTCCGGGCGCGCTGTTCATGAACCAGTCCGACAATCCGGCAAATCCGGAAGGCTATGCCGGCCTCGTGGACGAACTGGTTGCCCAACTTCCCGGCGGCATCGACGCCTTTGTCGGCTGCGTCGGGACCGGCGGCTCGATGACCGGAATCTCCCAGGGTCTGAAGCGCCACAATCCGGCGGTGCGCACCATTGCCGTGGAACCGGCCGGCTCGATCGTCTTCGGCAAGCCGGGGCACCCCTACTACCAGTCCGGAACGGGCACGCCCGCCGGCGACGAGGTCGGCAAGGTGCTCGACTATGGCTGCATCGACGAAGGTGTGCAGGTGACCGACACGCAAGCCTTCGAGACGGCACGCTATATCGCCCGGCGCAAGGGACTGCTTGTTGGCGGCTCGACCGGCGGTGCCATCTACAAGGCGCTGGAATTCATTGCTGCGGGCACGCTCACCGGCACGGTTGTCACCACGGTCGCCGATGGCGGCGAGAAGTATCTGGGCACGATTTTCGACGAAGAATGGATGGCGCAGCGCCGCCTGCTCGATTCAGCAATCGCTGCCCAGTTGGATCGCTGGCTCTTCGGAAGGGCGCGGGCAGCATGAAGGTAACCATTTGCGGTGCTGGCCGCACCGGACATTTGAATGCGGTCCTTTTCAAGCAGAACGCGGCCATCGAGGTTTCGGTCCTGACCACCTCCACCGCGGTCGCCGAGCGATGGGCAAGTGGGGACGATCTCTGGCAAGCAGAGACGCGAGACGGTCGCATCTTGAGCGCCAGGCCCGACCATGTCGGAACCGATCCAAGCCAGATGCTCGACAATGCCGACATGGTCGTCATAACGCAACCCGCCCAGGCAAGATCGGTGCTTTTGCACCGCATAGCTGCACATCTGCCTCCGGATAAGAGCGTCTATGTCGGCGCAATTCCCGGTTTTTGCGGCTTCGACTGGCTCGCGGCAAAGGCGCTCTCGGGGCGTGACAATGTCGTGATCTGGGGCATGAAGGACGTGCCCCATATCGCCTTCGATCTGATTGCAGGCCAGCACGTGCGTATGGGCGGCGCCAAGGCAGAACTCTTCGTTGCGCTCCATCGCCGCGAAAGCGCGGCGAGCGGCGCGGCACTCGTGGCAATGTTGAACCGCCTCTATGAGGCACCCGTCACCCTGTTGCGGGATTATCTCGAAATCACGCTGACGCCGGGCAATGCGCTGATGCACCCGGCCGTGCTCTACGCGCTCATCGGCCCCGGCGCACCCTGGGAAAAAAGACCGTTTGACGAACCGCTATGCTGGTGGAGCGACTGCTCGCAAGCAGGCGCCGAGCTCCTGGAAGCTTGCGATGCGGAAAACCAGGCGATCCGCCGGGCAAGCGAGGCGCGTCTCGGCATTGATCTCAGCTCCGTGAAGCCGCTTCAGCAGGAACTGATCGAAGCCTATGGCGACCAGATCCAGGATGACCGAACCATGTACACACTTCTACGCACCAATCGCGCCTATGCGGGCATTCGTGCCCCCCTTGTTCCCAACCCACATGGCCCGGGACTCGTCATCGATCGCGGAAGCCGCGCCTTCCATGAGGATATCGCTTTCGGACAGGCGCTGCTCGTCACGATGGCAGAACGGCTCGACGTGGCGGTACCGGCCATCGCCAAGACCTATAGCTGGGCGCGCGATTACCACGGCCAATTGGCCGCGGGCACACCGGACTATGTGCCAGCCGACTGGCCGGAGGCCGCCTGATGGACGAGAAGACGCCTTCTGTGACAAATCCCGTCGAGAACGAGGATCTTGCGCTTTTGACGCAGGCATCGCGCAACGCGATCAACCGGCTGGTGCGCTGCCTGTTCGCCGAGCGCCTGCTCGAGCCGAACGCCTTGCTGTGGGCACGCGACGGCCGCCAGACCTGGTTTCCCCTCTGGGCCTCGCGGCGTGTACTCCATTTCACCGACTTGCATCTCGCGCCTGCCGGAACCTTGCGGAACCGCGGACAGATCGAAGTGCTGGACGGGAGCGGAGCACGACAGCGGATCGATGATCCCGCCGCCCTGATGCGGGCGATTGCCCCCTCTCTCGCGATCACGACTGCTCCCGACGAACTGGAGCATCTGCTGCGCGACGTGGACAACAGCATGCGCAACGACATGCTGGCGCGCCGCGAGCGCGAGCGCTGGAGCGCCGCGCTGCGCCAGAAAATCGCCGAAGCCGGCGCGTCCGGCTTCCTTGCCTATCTCGAAGGAAGTCTCCCGCCACACCTTGCCGCGATGACTCTCGACCAATGGGGCGCGCTCGAAGGCCATCCCTTCTATCCGACCTGGAAGGCCAAGCCCGGCCTGCCGCCGGAGGACGTCGCGGCATTGTCGCCCGAGTTCGGCGCGCGCGTGTCCCTGCGCATCGCGGCGCTGCGCAGCAACTGGGCTTACGTCGAAAAGATGCCGCATGTCGGCAGCTATTCGGAATGGTTCGCCGAGAACTTCCCGGACCTCTGGCGTGACTGGGCCAAAGGGCTGAAAGCGCGGGGCAAGTCGCCCGGGGACTGGCTGCCGCTGCCGGTCCACGCCTGGCATTTGGAGCATTTCGTGCGCCGCGAATTCGCGCCGGAGATCGAAGCCGGCGTTTTCGATCCGGACGGCCCGGAGATCGTGACGCTGCCGTCCATGTCGTTCCGCACGATGCTGCCGGAAACCGAGGCGCCGAGACCCTTCATCAAACTGCCGGTCGCGATCTGGATGACGAGCGAGCAGCGCACGCTGCAGGCGAAATCGATCCACATGGGACCGCGACTCAGCGCGTTGATTTCCGAAATTCTGTCGAAGGAGGACGATCTCAGAAGCGAGCTGGAGATCTTCATCGAAGAACTGGGTGCGATCCTGCACCATCTGGATACGGGCGACGAGCACCCCGGCCGCTTCCTGTCCGTCGTCTATCGCAACACCGATGCTCTCGCACGCAAAGATGGCCTGCTGCCGGTAACGGTCGCGGCGTTGCTGACGGCAAGCCCGCTGGACGGCCGCCCGCTCATTTGCGAGCTCATCGCCAGAAATGGTGACGAGTGCGAAGCGGCCGTCGCAGCGTTCTTCCGCGCCTATGCGCGCATCGTCGTCCGGCCGGCACTGGCCATGTATCTTCTCTACGGAATTGCCTTCGAGGCACATCAGCAAAACAGCACGATCCTCTTCAACGATCGCGGCCTGCCGCGGAAACTGCTGATCCGCGACTTCGGCGACGGTCGCAGTTTCGCGCCGCTCTTCAAGGAGCGCGGTTACGAGCTGGAGCCATTCAGCCGCAAAGGCATTCTGCCGACCACCTTCGATGACGATATCGCTCTCGTGCGCTCCTTCGTCATCGATGCCTGCTTTGTCTGCCACCTTCATGAGATCGCGCTTTGCCTCACCGAGCAGTATTCGATGACCGGTGACAGCCTGTGGCGCATCCTGCGGGAAGAGACGGAAGCGGCGTTCGAGGCGCTCAGGCCGCGCATGCTGTCGGATGCGTTCTGGACCGAGGAGCGCGACGCTTTCCTCGAACAGCCCTGGCCGACGCGCTCGGTCCTCAGGATGCATCTGGAGCGCTATCGCGATTACCGGGTCGAACATCATCTGCCCAATCCGCTGACGAGCGCGCAATGACCGGGACAGTCGCCGGGCTGCGCGGCTTCGGACCAGTCTTCGCGCTGCTCTTCGCACTGCAGTTCATTTCCATGGGCGCCATGGAAATGAGCGGCCCTTTCTGGCCGATCCAGATCATGGCGTTGAGCCCTTCCGACGGCGTCTTCGGCTTGGCGGGGATCGGCGTCTATGTCTGCCCCATGCTTGGCGTGTCCCTGACAAGCGCCTTCTGGGGGCGGATGGGGGACCGCTATGGCAATCGCCTGATGATGGTCCGAGCCCTGACTGGCCTGGCGGTAACGCAACTCCTCGTCGCCTTTGCCGACGACGTCTGGACCATTCTGGCGCTGCGATTCCTGCAGGGTGCCTGCGCCGGCTATATCGCTCCGGCCCAGGCCTATGGCGTCGAGGTCACCGGCGGGCGCGATCGCGCCCGCCTCTTCGCCTGGCTGCAGGTGGCGACGAATGTCGGCTCGCTGGGCGGCGCTTTCCTCGGCGGGCTTATCCTCGACGCCTTGCCTTTTGAGGCCGTCAACCTCACCGCCGGCGTGATCTGCGCATTCTGTGCCGCTGTCGCCTGGACAAGCCTGCCGGTTCCACCAGGAGGAGCGGCACTCGCGGTAACCGCGAAGGCGACAACAGCCTCTTGCGCGCCTTCCACGGGTGTGTCCGTGCTCGCACTACTTGCGCTGATGGGATTGCTGCTTGCGAGCAGGATGGTGCTGCAGGTGCCCTTTTCCCTCTATATGTCGGAGGTCTACGGCGCTCAGCATTGGAGCACGGGTTTGAGCTACGGCCTTCTTGCGCTCGGCTTTGTCGTCGCAGCGCCGGTGTGGGCCCGGACCTTCGAAGGGCGAGCGCCGTCTTTTGTGCTCGGATGGAACGTGGTGATCGCTGGCGGATGCTTCGTCGTCACCGGGCTCGCTGGCTCGACCCGTGCGATAGGGCTGTTCGCAGCGCTCTATTTTGCCTGGGGCGCGCTGCTTGGAGGAACGACACCGGTTCTCCTGTCGCTCGTCTCGGCCGCGACGCGAAGCGAAAGGCAGGGATCGGTCCTGGGGCTTGCGCAGACCTGCCAGCAGGGCGCTTCGGTCGTCGGGATCATTGCAGGAGTCGCCGCCACGCAACGTTTTGGGCTCAAGGCAGCTTTCCCGCTCGTCACGGGCATCTACGGCCTGTCTTTTCTCGTGGCGCTCGGCCTGTGGCTCAAGGCGCGCCAATCATTTCGGTAAAGGAGAAATATCGTGTTAAAACATTGTCTCTTGGCGCGTGCCATGTTGACAGCTCTTGTCTCTATCATCTTGGGTCTGGCAACGGCCTTCGCCGGCGAACAGCCTGCAGCGACGCAAGCACCGATCACAGTCACCGACATTGCAGGCCGGCAAGTGACCGTGAACGGGCCCGTCAAGCGCATTCTTCTCGGAGAGGGGCGGCAGCTCTACCTCATTGCTTCGCTCGAAGCGGACGATCCACTGGCTCGCGTCGTCGCCTGGCGCAACGACCTGATCGAGGCCGACCCCGCCACCTATCAGCAGTATCTCGATGCCTATCCCAAATTGGCCGAGCTGCCGGCCTTCGCGGGCAAGGAGAACGGCTTGATCGATATCGAATCGACGATCGTCCGGAAGCCCGACGTCGTTCTTCTCAATCTCGAGGCGATGCGTGCCAACGAAGATGCCAAATATATCGAGAAACTGGCCGAGCTGAACATTCCGGTCCTCTACATCGACTTCCGCCACTATCCGCTGAAGAACACCGAGCCGACCATTCGCCTCCTCGGCAAGATCATGGGGCGCGAGGCGCGCGCGGAAGAGATCATCGCGTTTCGTCGCGAGGCGATGGCCCGCGTCACCGACGTCATAGCCCAAGCGAAGCCGGAGCTCCCCAGGGTGTTCATCGAGCGGATCGGCGGCTATGCCGATGATTGCTGCCTTTCCTTCGGCGCGGAGAACTTCGGCAAATATGTCGAGCTCGCCGGCGGACACAATATCGGCAGCGACATTCTTCCCTCGACCTTCGGACAGCTCAATCCCGAACAGGTGATCGCATCCAATCCCGAGCATGTTGTCGTCACCAGCGCCGACTGGGAGGCCTATGTGCCCGGTGGACATTGGATTCCGCTCGGCCCCGGCGTCGATGCGAGGGTGACCCGGCAAAGGCTCGAATGGTTCACCACCCGCAGCGCCTACACCGACATCGCAGCGCAGAAGACGCGGAACTTTCACGGCATCTGGCACCAATTCTACAACAGCCCTTACGAGTTCTTTGCCGTCCAGCAACTGGCGAAATGGTTCCATCCAGACCTGTTTACCGATCTCGACCCGGACGCGACGTTCGCCGAGTATCACCGCCGTTTCCTGCCGATCCCCTATCGGCCTGGCTATGCCGTGAGCCTTTCCGGCAGTGCGGATTGACGGTATCCGAAGAGCCGAGCCGGCCCTGGTCCAACTCGGTGCGGATCGGGGTTAGTTACAAGCGGACACAATGGTCTCCAGCAGGCGAGGTTCTCAGTTCCGAGAGCCTCGCCTTTGCCTTGTGCGGCGGCGAGGCGGCGGCACTTCAGGACGGCCGCCCCGAAGTTCATCGATCGTCCGTTCGACCCGACCATCAAACAGCAGAAAGCGCCGGCCATAGGCCGGCGCTTCCATGGAGATCACCAAAGGTGGCAGGTCGCGTCCTGCGGCGACCCGGCAATCAGAAATCGGTCGTCATCGACACCTTCACGGTCAGCGGCGCACCTTGCGATATCGTCCCGAAGCTTGCGACGCCGGACCAGTAGTCGAGGTCGAAGACGTTCTCGACGTTGGCCTGGAGGGTGACCGGCCTCTCATTGATCTCGGTCAGGTAGCGGGCGCCGAGGTCAAGCCGCGTCCAGGAGGGGATTTCCTGGGTGTTGGCGGTGTTCACAAACTGCTCGTCCGTGTGGATGACGTTGCCGGTGAGCGTCAGACCAGGCAAGAAGGGCGTATCCCACTCCGCCCCCAGATTGACCTGCAGCGAAGGAACGCCGATCGGCGTATTGCCGCGCGTCGCGTCATCGGGCGTTTTCGTGATTTCACCATGAATGAAGGTGACGCCACCGAGCACTCGGATCTCGGAGGTCACCTCGCCGAAGACGTTCAACTCCACCCCGCGGTTGCGCTGCTCGCCGCCTTCGACGAAGACCAGATCGCTGCCGCGTGTCTCGAGCACGCCGAATGGCTTTTCGATCTGGAACGCACTGACGGTCACGGCGACCCGACCCAAGTCAACCTTGGTGCCGATTTCGTACTGCCTGGATCGGTAGGGCGCGAGCGTTTCGCCCGAATTGATGGCCGTCGTCGGAGCGGTGTCGCCGACGCTCAATCCCTCGACGTAGTTGGCATAGAAGGCGATGTTGTCCCACGGCTTGACGACAATGCCGGCGAGCGGCGTCAGTGCACTCTCATCGGAAGAGCTTGTGACATCGCCCGTGACCGGGCTGTAGTTTTCCGTGTCAATGTGCTGCCAACGCCCACCCAAAGTCAGTTGCAGGCGCTCGTCGAACATCGACATCGTGTCGGAAAGCGCGACACCGTTGAGGATGTTTTCCGAGACCCTTGGCACATGCGTCGGCTGCGGCACATCCTGCTCGGGGCGAGGAAGCGGATCGAAGATATTGGTCAGTTGCGCGGTACCTGAATTCGAACCGCGAGCGAGACGCTGCTGCAGTCCACTGACCTGGAAGGTGACCGAGTGATCGATAGCGGCCGTCTCGAACTCGGCGCGAACGCCCGTCTCGGCTGTCAGCCGGTCGACATCGAAAATGAAGTTTTGCGGCGTGACGCTGACATCGCCTGCCGAGTTAAGCAGCAATGGCGTGCCGAAGAGCCGCTCGACCCGCGAATTCCCACCGCCGACGGCTGCGAACACGGTGACGGCGTCGCTCACGTCATACTCGACCCGCCCCAACCAGGACAGGTCGTCAGTCCTTGCCCATTCCCACGGCTCCTGAACATTGGAACGGCCGTCCGGTGCGTCGGGAATTTCAAAGCTGCCAAACGGGAAGAATGGGCGCAATGGGGCGTCGATGTCCTGCCGCTGCCCGATGACGTCTAGCGTCGCCCTGAAGTCTTCGCCCTCGTAGTCGAGCGCCAGTGCCCCGACCGCGACGTCGAGCGACTGGTTGTCGATCGCCGTGTCGCCCCCGTGATAGCTGCCGTTGAAGCGGACACCGAACTGGCGTTCGTCCCCGAAACGACGGCTGACGTCCACATGGCCGCCGCCGTAAAGATCGGAAGCATAGTCGGTCGTCACTCGGGTCAGGTCGACGTCGGAAGCGCGCTTCGGCACAATGTTGATGGTGCCGCCGACGCTGCTGTTCGGTGAGACGCCGTAGAGGAGTGCTGTCGGCCCTTTGAGGACCTCCACGCGTTCGATATAGTCCGTAAACAGGCGGTAGGTCGGGGCAACGCCGTAGACGCCATCGAAAGCGACCTCGCCGAAGTTCCCCTCATTCAAAGGGAAGCCCCTGATGTAAAACGAGTCCAGCATGCCGCCCGATGCGTGCGTGCTTCTGACCGACGGGTCGTTGGCCAGGACGTCGGCTACGGTCTTCGCATTCTGGTTTTCAATGGTCTCCGCCGTGTAGCTGGTGATATTGAATGGCGTGTCCATGAAGTCGCGGTTGCCGAGCAAGCCCACGCGACCGCCGCGCGCCACCTGCCCCCCGGCATAGCCTTCCGGCTCAGTGCCGATCGTTCCAGTCGAGGCCCCCGCCTTCACCTCGAGCCGCTCCAGCGCCGTCGCATCTTGCGCCAGAGCGGCGCGGCTTACCGTTGCCAGCAAAACGGCTAGCAGTCCAACACGCAGTTCCATACCCAGTCCCCTCTTAAATAGTGACCAAAGCAGCCGGCTCCATTCAGGGAGCTGGTGCGTTGGCACAAAGGGGTGTTAGATAACTTGATTTTTTCTGTCAAGAAATAGAGAGCATGATTTTGACACTTACTCACTGGCACACTCAACGCGCACCAGTCGATAAACGTCTCAATTGAGCCGAATGCGGACAAATGGGTTGCGATGCGTCCCATTTAAACTGCGCTGCCGAAGACAAAG
The DNA here is from genome assembly GCF_002531555.1 of Sinorhizobium sp. BJ1. NCBI lineage: Bacteria > Pseudomonadati > Pseudomonadota > Alphaproteobacteria > Hyphomicrobiales > Rhizobiaceae > Sinorhizobium > Sinorhizobium sp. BJ1. The sequence continues at coordinate 32,173 of NZ_NWTH01000036.1, read as the reverse complement.
CACCGCGATGCATAGCCGCTGGATGAGGACGGCTGAACGTCAGCCTTCTTCGATTCCGACGATCGCCGAGGAACTGCGTGAAGCGCGGAGTCGCCGGACCACTAGACCTACGCGGCGCCGCGATCCCAGCTCGGAGATGGATCGGGCAGCTTGCGCCAGAGGTTGGGAAGGAAGGCCGGGCTTGCGACCAAGCAGGCATCGAGCTCCGCGCGGATTTGCGCTTCGTCCATCGGATCAGCACCGATAAAGACGATCTCCTGCCGCCGGTCGCCCCAGTTCGGATCGAGATACGGCTTCAGCATCTGCAGGAAGCCGGGGTCCTGGGGCCATTGCTCCCTTGGCACTGATGACCACCACAGGCCCATCTTGCCCGTCCTCACGAGGGCGCCGGCCTGACTGATTTCACCGACGTAATGTGGCCGCGTCGCCAGCCAGAAGAACCCCTTGGCGCGCACGACGCCGGGCCATGACCTGTCGATGAAGGCCTGGAATCGGGTGGGATCGAAAGGCTTCTTGGCCCGATAGACGAAGGAGCGAATGCCGTATTCTTCCGTTTCAGGGATGTGGTCCTTGAAGCCGTGCAGTTCCTTGAACCAGAGCGGATGTGTCTCCGCTTTGGCGAAATTGAAGCGGCCAGTGCCCAGAACCTCCTTCAGCTCGATCTTGCCGAAGTCGGCTTCGATGAGCTTGGCGTCGGGGTTCAGGCCGACGATGATCTTGCGCGCTGCATCGCGCTGTTCGGGCGTGGCTGTGCTGATCTTGTTGAGGATCACGACGTCGGCGAACTCGATCTGCTCAACCAGGAGATCGACGATGGTGCGATTGTCCCCCTCCCCGGCGGTCTCACCGCGGTCGGACAGGAAATCCGCTGATCCATAGTCTTTCAGCAGATTTGCGGCGTCGACAACCGTGACCATCGTGTCGAGCCTTGCTACCTCAGAGAGGCTCAGGTCATTCTCGTCGCGGAAGTCGAAAGTAGCCGCCACCGGGAGCGGCTCGGCGATGCCGGTCGACTCGATCAGCAGATAGTCAAACCGACCCTCTTCGGCCAGCGCGCGCACTTCCCTCAGAAGGTCATCGCGGAGCGTGCGACAGATGCAGCCATTGGTCATTTCAACCAGTTGCTCCTGCGTGCGCGAGAGGTTGGCGCCGCCATCGCGCACGAGCGCGGCGTCGATATTCACCTCACTCATGTCGTTGACGATGACCGCAACGCGCATGCCGTCTCGATTGGCAAGGATATGGTTGAGGAGTGTTGTCTTGCCGGCGCCAAGAAAGCCGGACAGGACAGTGACAGGAAGTTTCTTCATCGGCTGCAAATCCCTTTAAGGAAGAACACAACAAAGCGGGCCCAGAGGCGCTGACCCCTGTCGCGGTTAACGGCAATCGGCGCAGAGGCCGTGGACTTCAATGGTCGTGGTCCTGATCTTGAAGCCGCTGCTCCTAGCGTGCTTCGTCAGCGCATCCTCGATCCTCGTGTCGTCGAATTCGTTGACCTTGCCGCAGGCCTCGCAGATCTCGAAAGCGGTGATCCGCGGATGGATTTGTCCGCGGCGGGAGTGACAGCAGACAACGAAAGCGTTCATGCTCTCCAGACGATGAACTCGACCTGCTTCCAATAACTTGTCGAGCGCACGATAGAGCTGGAGCGGCGCCTTCAGTCCGTGTTCGCGCAGGCGATCGAGGATGCTGTAGGCGCTGAGCGGTTGCTCCGACGATTGTAGCACCGCGAGCACGAGGCTCTGGTTCTTCGTCAGTTTCGACTCGTCAGCATGGGTCGCCTGCAGCATCTTTCTCTCCGGAACAGGTTTATCCAGAATGGTCCGGAACTGCTGCCCCAGTTCCGGACCACGCATCGCCGCTTCAGTGCGATGCGCCCGAACCACCCACAGCAACGATCGAGAAGGGCTGGCCTTCGACGGCGATCGTGCGTGTCTCCTTCAGGGTTTCGGCGTCGACGACTCGGACAAGCGAGTGCCGCGGGTCGGTGATTGCTATCTGACCGTCGGCTACGGCCAGACGTGGACGGGGGTCGCGCCAATGGCCATCCTTGCTATAGGGCTCGGTGACCTTGCCCCTGCGAACGAGTTCGCCCTCGACCACGTCCAGCACATGGAGATCGCCGTCTTCCGTGAGGATGTAGGCATTGCGCGGCGTAGCAGGATCAAGCAGGAAATCGACTCTCCGCGTCGGAAGCTCGATCAATCGAAAGGGTTGCGCATTGTCGGGATCAATGAGCACGATCTTGTCCTCGCCATAGTTGCCGAGGAAGAATTGCATCGCCTTGCCGCCCAACAGGGTTCCCGTGTAAGCCTTCGGGAAATCAGCGGGATAGGGAAGCATTTCCAGCTTCGGCCCGTCGATACCGCCAGGGCGAGCAACGAGGACACCCTCCTTGCAGCCAAAGGCGACGAGGCGCGCTGAGGTCGCCTCACCATGAAGGTCGGTGCATTTGGCCATATCGCCGATCTGCTGGCCCTTTTCATCGACCACACGCAGACCGACGCGCGGCAGCGGTAATTCATCCGGCTTCGTCTCGATCTCAGTGTCTGGTACCGATACCAGCACGTAGCGTCCCGAGGTGACTGCAACACCGTGGTGGGGTTTGGTTGCATCGACCGTGCGGACCTCGGCCTTGCCCTCCAGCAGCGCCTCCTCGTCGACAATGTCGGCTTTGCCGTCACGATCGTAAAACAGGATCGCGTGATCGTCGTGCGGCACGACATGGACCGGGCGCTTTCCCTCGAAGGTTACCGGGAGAAGCGCAACATCCGACACACCGAGGTCGCGATGCTCACCATGATCGGAGAACTCAATGCCGCTCTTGATGACATGCACTACATCATGATCCGACTGCGTCGCAAACACCGTCTGTCCGGACACGCTCGCCGTCAGTGCCGCATAGCCTTTCAAATCGTACCGGCCCAGTTCCGTGCCGTCAGAAAAGTCGATCGCCCGAACGACCGGCTGCGTATGATCGGCGACGAAGATCCGCCAAGCCTCCTGCGTTTCGTGGTCTTCGGCGAGCGCGCCCTGGGCCGCAAACACGAGGGTCGCCGCCATTGCCGTCAGCAGGCGGTTTCGGGTGAGAGACAATCTCATCGGGTGCCTTCCTTTGTCTTGAAGCTGTTCTGATTTGGAGGTTTGCGTGCGATTACTCGGCGGCTTCGCGGGTCGCGGGGCAATTGGAGAAGCCGTCGCTGATGATGTCCTTCGGAAGGTTGCGCCCGATGAAGACGAGGCGCGTCACACGCTCTTCGTCGAACTTCCAGGGACGTTGGTGATCGCCTTCCATCAGCATGTGCACGCCCTGAACGACGTACCTATCGTCGTCGCCGGCAAACGAGATGATCCCCTTCATGCGCAGCATATCCATGCCGAAGGCCTGAACCGTTTTCTGGAGCCAATTGAAGAACTTGTTCGGATCCATAGGCTCCCGCTCGACAAGCGAGAAACTCGTCACATGGTCGTCGTGTCCATGGTCATGTTCCACATCGAGGAAGTCGGGCTCGACCTCCAGGATGCGATCGAGATCGAAGGCCTTTCGATCCAAAAGGCTCGCAATATCGAGATTGCAGCGCTCGGAGCGCAGAATGCCGGCTGTCGGATTAATGCGCCTAATCCGCTCTTCGACGGAGGTTATCGCCTCCTCCGTTACGAGATCGATCTTGTTGAGGATGATGGTATCTGCAAATGCCAGTTGTTCCTGCGCCTCATGCGCCCGGTCGATCTCGCCGAGGAGATGCCTGGCATCGACAACGGTGATGATCGAATCGAGGCGTGTCTTTGACCGAACGTCGTCATCGACGAAGAAAGTCTGCGCCACGGGCGCGGGGTCGGCAAGGCCGGTCGTTTCAATGAGTATGCCGTCGAACCGCTCTCGCCGGCGCATCAGCGCTTCGATGATGCGGATAAGGTCGCCGCGCACCGTGCAGCAGATGCAGCCGTTGTTCATTTCGAAGACTTCTTCGTCCGCATCGACGATCAGATCATTATCGATACCCACCTCGCCGAATTCATTGACGATGACCGCGAATCTCTTGCCGTGCGGTTCGGTGAGGATGCGGTTCAGAAGCGTGGTCTTGCCCGCGCCAAGGTAGCCCGTAAGCACGGTGACGGGGGTTGGTTCGGTCTGCTTTGACATGGTTGACCTCACTGGTTGATGGATCGACGCAGTTCATCGCACTCGCGTCGGGAGCCGTTCTTGGATGCCGGGAGCATACGTTATTACGTTACTTTTCATTTGACGAACGTAATAACATTACATATGCAGTCGCTGTCAATCCCCGAGGACGCGATGAAAGAGATTTGCCTGGAATTCAAAGACCTCACGCTCGGCTATCAGGGCCATGCTGCTGTTCACCACCTGAGTGGCACTGCCGAGCGCGGTGTTCTGACCGCGGTCGTCGGCGCCAACGGATCGGGCAAGTCGACCCTGATGAAGGGGATTGCAGGCATTCTGAAGCCGATCAGCGGCACTTGCGAGCAGCACTTCGGGCGGCTGGCCTACCTTCCGCAGCAATCGGAACTGGACCGCACTTTTCCGGCGCGGGTTGTTGACCTGGTATCACTTGGGTTTTGGCAGGACAGGGGATTGTTAGGCCGCATTACGCGGAAGGACAGGACGAAACTGGCCGCGTGCCTAGATGCCGTCGGACTGACCGGCTTTGAGACGCGCCCTCTCGACAGTCTGTCCGGGGGACAAATGCAGCGCGCCCTGTTTGCACGCACCATGCTCCAGGACGCCGATCTGATCCTGCTCGATGAGCCTTTCAACGCAGTGGACGAACGGACGGTCGGCGACCTCCTGCGTTTGATCAAGGACTGGGTTGCGGAAGGGCGGGCGGTGCTTTGCGTGCTCCACGATCATGCTCTCGTGCGCGAGCATTTTCGACAGACGCTGTTGATCGCCCGCATGACGAAGGCGAGGAGCATGCGAAGGCCGAAGAACATTCCAAAGCCAGCGACGACCATGGCCATGAAGGTCATCACCATCATGGCGAGTTCGATCCGCACGCTTGGCAGTCGATCCACAACGCCGAAATCTACGCGAAGAATATTGCCGACGCGTTCTGCCAGGCCGACAAGTCAGGTTGCGCGACCTACACGGCCAACTCGGAAGCTTATCTCGCCAAGCTTGGCGAACTGGAGACGGAAGTGAAGGCCGCAATCGACGCCATTCCACAGGACAAGCGCACCATCATCACGTCGCATGATGCGTTCGGTTATTTCGCGCACGAATACGGTCTGAAGTTCATCGCGGCCGAGGGCGTCTCGACGGAAGCGGAGGCATCCGCCGCCGACATTGCCAAGCTCGTCGACCAGGTAAAGGAAGACAAGGCCTCGGCAATCTTTGTCGAGAACATCACCAATCCGCGCCTCGTCGAACAGATCGCGAGCGAAACCGGTCTGCAGGTCGGCGGCACGCTCTATTCCGACGCGCTCTCCAGCGAAGACGGTCCGGCATCCACCTACATCGACATGTTCCGCTACAACGTGAACACCATCAAGGCTGCCATTCTCGGAACCTGACCCGGGGGCTTGCCCGGCGCCGGCCGGGCAAGCCCTTCGAACCACCCGTGTGAACCAATGTTGGACGCGATCGCGACATGATTGCCGGACTGTTCAAGCGGCGCAATACTGTGCCCGAGAGATCGGAGAAGAGCATGAGGCGGATCTACGACCCGGTGCCCGTGACACTTCTGACCGGCTTTCTTGGCTCTGGCAAGACGACATTGCTGAACGAGATTCTTGCCGATCCCCGGATGGCAGGTGCCGCGGTTATCATCAATGAGTTCGGCACGGTCCCGATCGATCACCACCTGGTCCGCAGCGGTTCTGAAACCTATTTCCGGACCACGAGCGGCTGTATCTGCTGCACGGCGACGAGCGACATCCGTATATCATTGTACGAACTGCACGAGGCACGGCTCCGAGGCGAAATTCCTCCGGTTTCGCACGTGATCGTCGAGACCACCGGACTCGCCGATCCCGCTCCGATCGTCAACAGCCTCATTCCCGGAGGCGCACCTGCCATGGGGCTGAGGGACAATCTCGTCGCGGCACACTTCTACCTCGCCGAGGTCATCACGGCTTTCGACGTCATGAACGGCCGCGCGACCCTCGACAGTTTCCTCGAGGGCTGGAAGCAGCTTGCCTTCGCAGACCAGGTCATTCTCACGAAAACCGATGTCATTGGCGATGGTCGCGATTGGGCCGGGGAGCTCGGCGCGTTGAACCCGGCCGCCCAATATCATGACTGCCATGGCCCGGGATTTGATCTAGCGGCTTTGTTTGGCAAACGTGCTTATTCTCTTAACGGCTGGCTTGCGATGGAGGCCCTCGCATCCCACCCAGACCATAACCATGACCCGAACCGCCATGGTGACGAGATCCAGGCGTTCAGTCTCACCCATGGTCTTCCGCTCGAGCGGCATGCGGTTGAAACCTTCCTTCATATCGTGACGAGCAATATCGACTCGGGCCTCCTGCGACTGAAGGGCATATTCGCACTTTCCGACGATCCGGATCGCCCGATGATTGCGCACGCGGTGCAACACCGGCTCTATCCCTTCCAGCGCCTAGAAGGGTGGCCGAACGACGATCGTCGTACCCGCGTCGTTCTGATCGGGCAGGACATGCCCGCAAAGCCGATCCGCGACCTTTTCGACGTGTTGGCGCCGCGTTCGGCAAGAAGGCCGCGGAGACTTGCATGAACAGCGCCTTCATCAACCCCCTGGCGCGGGGTACGCCCGCAGTTGTGAGTAGGACACGCGCCATTAAACAGTGGACGCGCGAGGTGCTCACGCTGTCCGACGATGCCATCGTCTCCGTCAATGAGCTCGCTTGTCACGTGCCTGGCTGCCCGCCGAAGGAGACGGTGGTGCTTGTAATGCAGGGCGCACGAAGGATGCATGTCTCGATCCACAAAGCAATGCAGGATCTCACAAAGGCCGACTTCGCGCTTGCGTTCGCGACCATGGCAGAGAAATCAGATTGACAATTTCCACCGAAACCGGGGCTGGGTCAGCCGCGATCGGCCGTCGTTGCCCAGTAACATGTAAACCGGCGGAAGTTCGCGCACGACCCGCTGCAGACCATCCGGTGGGGCTGCCTCCATCCCCGTCCCTTCTGGGAAATCACCTAGACATGACAGAGGCTGATTACACCTTGCCGTAAGCTAGACCTTCACTTCCGAGCCCAAGCCCCGAACATCATGTCGCCAATGTAGGTGGTATTTGTGCTTAGCCGTTCCTCATCCAGCCGGTGTTGCAGGGTCTCGATTTCAATCTCATCCTCGGTTGCAACACCATGCTCCACGAGCCTGGGGAGCATTGCCCGTATGATTGCTCCCACAGCATGGGGGTTCTCGGGGGTCTGCACGATCGCCTCCGCGCGCACATGCTCCACCGCCAGGCCGGCCTGGGTGAGTACATTATGGAGATTGAAGCCCATGTGGATGTCCGCACCTTCGCGCTCGATGGTCTGTTTAATCCACCTCTGCACCTGCTCATGTAGGGGCATAGGCTTCAAACTGACCGGAACCATCGTAGTGTCGTGTTCCTGAAAGAGCACGATGCCGCCTGGACGCAGGTAGCGGACTATCTCTCGGACAGCCCTCACGGTATCAGATTGATACATAAGCACGCGCCGCCCCACGACCGCATCAAATGGTTCTAGGTCGGGCGGCACGTTTTCAAAGCTCCCTTGAGCGAACTCTACATTCACGTGGCCGCGCTCTCGCGCAAGCTTTTCTGCTGCAACAAGCGGAGCCGCTTCCCGGTCTACACCGAGGACATAGCCGCCTCGGCCAACCAGTTCACTCGCTAAGAATGTAACATCTCCTGACCCGCACCCGATATCAAGCACTCGCATCCTCGTTTGAATACCTGCATCAATCAGCAAGCGGCGTGTAAAATCGCTACCAACATTAGCCATTGGGTCAAATGTTCCTCTGCGTGATGTTTCAGCGGGTGTCTTAGTCCAGCTCGACCATTCTCGTAGAGCCATTTTACGAAATTGAACAACACTTGGGTGGAACCCGTGTGAAAACTCTACGCTTCAGCCAGAGCATAGAGCCTAATTCTCAATGGAAGCTGACGCGAGTCATTGAACGGCCTCTGCATTCGAGCTGGCGGCCACCATGGTTCGAAACATAAATCCAGTCCACGCCATGATCGGCTGCGATACGAGCGTCCTCGACTGTGGCAATTCCTTTCAGCACGAGTGGAATGTAGTAGGAGTCCTTGATCAACTTGACGGTCCGCCACTCGAGATCGGCCTGGTACGCCTGACCAGGCCACTTTCCTAATCCAGCCGTCCGATATCGATTGGCAATATCTCGGTCGCGGCGAGCGAGGACGGCGCTATCGACGGTCAAGCAGATTGCGGCACATCTGCAGGCCAGAGCACGACCGATGTATTCATGCACGAAGGCATCATCGCCTCGGACGTAGAGCTGGGCCATTCGTAGTGCTGAAGGGGCCGCCTCGGCGACAGTCTCAAGGGGCATGCATCCCGAACTGAGCATATGGGCGATACCGAAGGCCTGAGCGCCTGACGCCACGGTTGCCCCTCCACCCAGGCCGAACAGGTTCAACGGACCGGTGGGGGCAAGAAAGATTGGCAAGCGCAGCCTTCGACCGAAATGCTCGATTGAGAGGTCTACCACGCTCACATTGCGCAGCACACGCGGCTTGAAGGCAATGGAATCGATCGCCAAGCGGTTGCGTTTGAGGGTCGTTTCGGTTTCCGCCCCACCTACGAGGCTATCCCATTTTTCCTTTGGTAGAGCTCCTTGGGCCTTTTGTATGATCTCTTGCAAGCTCTCGAAGTTGCTCACATGGGGAGGGCATGTAGCTTCCTCGCCTTTGCTCATCGCGCCTCCTGAGTGATTCCGGAGACAATTCGCCCAATCGACGTGGTGTTCAATTCGCAAGATCGCAGACGAGGCGAGAATTTACAATCCGCTACGACCGCTTGTGGCGCAGTCCGGTCGGTTGCCGATTATCGAAGAAGTCCATCGCGTCCGAACTCCTCCCATCCGACCAGGTTGGAGGCGACGTCTCCGTGTTCGGCTTCGGAATTTGACCCGCCCTTGGTGGTGTTTCTCAATGACCGCGTCAACTTCGCTTTGTACGCAGCCCGTCTGCGGTTTTCGGCGGCAGCCGCCGCGTCTTCCTCGCGCCAATCTTCGACGACGCCCCCTTCGAGAATGTCTCCGACAATCCTCGCATCGAAGACGTGAAACGTTATCTTCGTGGCGCGGCCGCGCAGCTTGACCGTTCGCGTTCCAGTACTTGGTAAGCGACCGTCGGCCAGCCAGCGATGTCTTTCGCTCGTCTTGATCGTAAGGATGTCCTCGATCTCGCGCGGAATCACTGGAAGGGTCTCGATGTTTACCAACGCCTTGGCGACGACAGCCGATGCGGCGTGGAATTCAGCCTTCTCGCTTGTGGACATCATAAGCGTGAGCTCGCGACCATCGAGATTGAGCGATTTCTTCGTGGCAGGCGGAAGCCGCGCGCGAATTTCAAGAAGGATGCCCTTCATGCGGACGGATGAACCCAATGTCGCCGCTGGGGGTAGCACCCATGTCTTGAGCAGCTCGATGTGGTTCTTGTCGTGTTTCGGCATGACGCCAGGATGGGTCGCTTCCTTTAGATCGTCAATGACGTCATGCTGTTGAAGACAGAGCGTCCTCTAGGGTCAAGCCGAAAAACGTGGTAAGCGCCAGCCAAACAACAACAGGAGTGTAATGGTGAGCGAACCGACCGTCGCAGATGCAACAAACCGCATTTATGAATCGCTCCAAGCGGACGATGCCGACATCGACGCGCATATCGCGACTCTCAAGGCAGCGTTGACGCGGGAGGGGTTGAAAGAGGCCGTCTTTGACCCGGCTAGGCTCGTGCAGAACAACCGTTCTGGCAGGAAGCTAATGCAGGCCTACTTTCGGCAGCGCGGCGTAACGGTCAAATACTCGGCTTCGTGAAGCCGTCCCATGTCGTCAGACAGGCCGTAGTAGACGGCTGACCTGATCACCCTCAATGAGGCCTGACACCAAGCTTTGGCCTTCGAACGCGAATTGAAGTGCCGCGTCCGTTCCGGGGCGCGACGCTGCCGAAGTAACTTGGCACCTTTCGGCCCCCGTAGCGATCATTTATTCAAGCCGAGCCTATGTCCGCTCATGGCGCTCTTTGCTCGTTCCGATGGGCGAGTCGAACGGAAAGTTCCACCCGACCGAGACGATCGGAAGCCGGCAACATGACGCCACTCCGGGGTGTCAATCCCGATCCCTCGCCTTGAACGGGATCGAACCACAGGTACCGCAATTCGCATGCACCATTTTCGGCGCCGAGACGTGCGGTTGATGGATGGGGTTCACCAGCCGCCGCCTATGCTAGTTGCTCCAAGCGGAATTATAGCTCCATGCCTCATACGTTTCGATCCGGCCCCTGTCGGCGGACTTCACTTCAAGCGAGGTCAGGTCTGTGATCTTATAGGTACGGCGCGTGCCGCAGACCGCGCCCCCATTGGCGAAGACCTCGACGACGCCGCGGTCGAAGAACAACGTCAACCGTTCGAGCGTCAGCGGCGCTGAGCGGTACTTGATGTCACCATTATCCTCCGCCACGGCCAGCTCAAGCCGACGGGCGCTGTGAGCCAACCTAAAGCTCTCCCCGTTGCTGCCCCGCGCGACGATCTGAACTCCATCCAGATCGCCTGCCAAAGACAACTCGACCGGGCGCCCCGGTTCGCATGCGAATTGGCAAGGTGCAGTCTGTGGAAGAGTGCGGGCGCGCAGGCGCTGGTAGCCCTTCTCCGGCATCATTATCAAATTCCGTTGGGCGTCGAGGCCGAACACGCGCGGGAGCGACAGCTCCCCGCTATAGGGCGAACCTCCCGGTTTACGGAATTCCCAATTGAAGAGCCAGGCAAAAGCGATCTGGCGGTCCTTTGCCAGGAAGCTCTGCATCGCGTAAAAATCGGTGCCGAAATCCAATTCCTGCAAAGCCGGGGTCGCGGGCATGAAGCGGTCGCCCTCGAACGTGCCGACCTGCGCGTAAAGCAGGTTATGACGGCCGGTTTCCGGCTCAGTGTATCCTACAAAGCCCATCACCAGCACATGATGACCATCGAGCTCGAAGAAATCCGGACACTCCACGCAGCGTGCGCCGTGCCGGCGAAAATGCTCGGGAGCGCGATAGAGGACGGACAAGAATTTCCAGTCCTCGCCGTCCTCGGACCCATAGAGCAGGACGGCTGGATCAGCATCGATCGCCGCGCCGAGCACCATCCGATATGTGCCGCAGGCCGCATTATACCAGACCTTGGGGTCACGGAAGTCGTGGGCGCTACCGTCGGGACCGTTGACAAGCACCAGCTTATTGGCATCCGGACGCAGGAGATCGGCCGATGGCAGCACTCGCTTCTGCACCTCCTTGTAGTCCTTGAACAGGTCATAGGCCGGCAGCCGTTCTGTGTAGTAGAAGCTGAGCTTGCCCTCGGGGCCGACGAAGGCACTTCCCGAGAAGGCGCCGCCGGTGGCGCCCAGCGACCAAAGATTCTGTTCCGGATGCAGGAAGACCGGCAGATGGATCCAACGGTAGAGGTCATCGCTGACGGCATGGCCCCAGTGCATGGGTCCCCATTCGGATTCAACAGGATGGAACTGGTAGAACAGGTGATAGCGGCCGTCAACGAAACACAGCCCGTTCGGATCGTTCATCCAGGCCTGAAACGGCGAGAATCTGAGCTGCGGGCGATTTGCATCGCTCTCGTACCACTCCGGCCAGGATGTCCTCGGTCGAGCGATGACGCGGCCATCGCGCAACTCTAAGAAAGTCACGCCCTTCTCAGCGACGTCGTCCGGGTTGAAGCTGTATAACAGTGGAATTTCAATGGCGCCATCGTCCCATTCTAGCGTGAGCGGACCGGCCGCATAATGGGTATAGGAATAGAATTGAAAATAGGGCGGCAGCTGCGCGATCCGGTAAACGACCCGATCGCCGACACGCAGGACGAAGGCATCGGCGTCTTCTTGCGGAGCTGATTTTACAGGCTTTTGCCGAGCCCAAATCTCGAACCGCACGCCGTGCTCAGCATCCAATTGCACCCTGTTCTTCATTCGATGATCTCATTGATGACTTTTCCGATGTCCTGCGAGGCAGGTACCGAGCCATGAAATTTTGTGACGTCGTAAGTCGATGAATGTGGGTTGGGCATATGTCGTCGCTCCTCTATTTCTCAACCAAAGACTTTTACGGGTTTGAGGGTCGAAGAAGTGCAGTTCCTCCGCGTCTATCGAGGCCCGGGCCATGTCACCGGAGCGAACGGTGCTCTTGGGGACAAGCGCGGGACGGCATTCGCATTGCCGATGGCGCCCGCTGCGTCAGGATCACCCGCATCTACGACGGCGCGTCGATTGCCAGATGCACCATGGACTCCGAGCCGAGCGCTTCCACGAGGTAACCGCCGCTGCGATCTCGGCCGATTTCGGATTGACGCTGCGTTGACATGAAAAAAGCCGTCGCCCCGCGGCCCAAAATCTCAAACGATAGCCCAGGGAGTAGGAATAGGTTTTGCTTGATCAACGTCGCCCTGTTCTATTTGGTTCGTCATGAACAAAACTCCGAATAGTCACTGACTTTCGACAGAGTCTTCCGTTCCGTCTATATTTTACATTGCCACTAGTGCCCGAAAACTGGAGTACCCCTAAATGCATTCATTGTTTTGTCCATCTCAACCTGTTCGTCATATCCTGACTCCAGGACTGTATTCCGTGTCGCCCCTTTTTGCACAAGTACTGCCGTTACTTCCAACGCCTTCAAGTTGTTAGTCGAAAGCAATGCACCCACTTGCGTTGAAAAACAGTCACTGTTCGGTGCATCATCGATTTGCGATATTTCGGTTGTGGCCACGATATGATTATTGGCTATGTAATTGCCGCTACCGGAAACCACATTGATTATCACCGGCTTTACGGCGGGAGGCTTGACATATTGGGTGTCTATTGTTTCCGAGATGTGGTTCGCAATTATCGAATTGTTGCTGCCGTCAATTTGCAAAAGTCCGAACAGATCATCCAAGCCGTTATCGTACTTCTGCATGGGCGCCCATGGCTCGCGATCTCGCAAAAAGTGATTTGAGGAAACCAAATTCTCGCAACAGTTAGCAGCAAAAACCAACATTCCGGGATAGAACGAATGGAATCTATTTCCTGTGACCGAGGACCGCACCACGCCGGAAAAATAGATACTGCTAGCTCCTCGAGGGAATACGTTGTTTGAGGATACTAGAATTCCCCCATACTTTTCAGCATAAATGGAATGTCCCCTGTATCCGGCTCCGACAAAATTGTTTGCTATTCTTGAGGCCTGTCCCATACCTTTCAATTCGATACAGTTTCCGCACTCCGCAATGAAATTGTTGTCTATCGCCAGCGCATCTGCATCATGAACAATAACTCCATGCTCCAAATAGATAAGGCCCATCCCCGTTATTCGGCATGAGTCATTGGCGCTGCCTACATAGATTCCCGTTTTGCCATTCTTATATGTATTTTCTGCATCATTTTGCCCCGAACCATCGTCAATGAAATGCAGGCCATCAATGCAAAAGTCAGCAAACTCCACAGAGCTTATACGAGGATTTCCGGTGCGCTTAACATAAAACGCGGCTCCAGCAGTCTCACCGTCGGCGGCCTCTGGAGAAATGTCCACAAGTATACGACTACCGCCCGGCCACACTTCGTGCCAGCGTGCCAGCTCGTTTGCGGGTGTGTTGAAGCGGATACTCGAAGACGTAAAACCGTGTCCAGAGCCCACAATTTTCAGAAAGCTCACGTCTATAACGACTTGAGTGGCAAGACGGTAATCGCCCGGCGGTACATAGATGACTGCTCCAGGTTTTCCGCCATCATTTAGATCGGAAACAGGTTGCCTGCCTTTAATATCTGCAATGATGCTATTGATGACCGCTCCAATATCCTCGTAGGGATTACCTACTGGATACTTTGTCACGTCGTAACAGTTTTCGCTAACCATTGTTAATGTCTTATCGGACATTTCTTGCTCCAGAGCGGCAGTAGACTGATGTTCTTGATTGGCTTGTTGCTTGCAAGCCGAATGGGGAATGCGTTCAACCAGCTCTCTGTCTGGGTTTGTAGTAAGATCCTAGCTGGAGATCCGAAGGAGTCGCAGGCGATTGGTGGCGATAGAGGTAGTCATTCTCGTTTTTCTCCTGGCTATGCCATCACCAGATGCTGGTGCGGGTGTCCGGTTCAAAGAAGTGAAGTTCTTCGGCATCGACAGCGACGCGCGCGATGTCACCTGCGCGTACTGTGCTCTTCGGAGAAAAACGGGCTACAGCAGCTTTTTCGTCGCCGATGTCGGCGACGGCGTCCGGGTCGCCGGCATCCACCCAAGGTGCGTCGATATTCAGATGCACCATGGATTCAGAACCTAGCGCCTCAACAAGAGTGACCGGGGCCGAGATCTCGGCCGAAGAAGGCCGGATTTCGGCGTCGTTCATGTGCTCGGGCCGGACACCGACAATGACCTGACGGTTAGACGCACCGTTGAGCGAGGGGCGATATTCGAAGACCCGCTCAGGGATTTCGAAACTGTTGCTGCCCAGGGTCAGGGTCCTTCCATTCAGAACGGCCTCATACAAGTTCATCGAGGGCGATCCGATAAAGGCGGCGACAAAGACATTGTCAGGGCGATTGTACAGGTTTTGCGGTGTGTCGATTTGCTGCAGCACGCCGCCTTTCATGACAGCTACGCGGTCACCCATCGTCATCGCCTCGACCTGGTCGTGTGTCACGTAAATCGTAGTGACATTCAGTTTTCTTTGGAGGCTGGCGATCTCGGCGCGCATCTGCACGCGCAGCTTGGCATCGAGGTTCGACAACGGTTCATCCATCAGGAAGGCCGCTGGTTTGCGGACGATCGCTCGTCCCATGGCGACACGCTGACGCTGGCCTCCTGAAAGGAGTGCCGGCCTACGGTCGAGCAAAGTCGTCAATTCGAGGGTGCGTGCGGCTTCGTCTACGCGCCTGGCAATTTCGGCCTTCGGCAGCCCGGCCATCTGCAGGGGAAAAGCGATATTTTCGCGCACTGTCTTGTGGGGATAAAGCGCGTAGGACTGGAACACCATGGCGATGTCGCGATCCTTGGGATCGACATCGTTAACTAACCTGCCACCGATCCTGAGTTCACCGCTAGTAATGCTCTCCAGGCCAGCGATCATCCTGAGCGCCGTCGACTTTCCACATCCTGACGGACCAACGAAAACCATGAACTCGCCATCCCTGATGTCGAAGCTCAGATCGTGCAGAGCGTGAAAGCTGTTTCCGTAGACTTTGTTGATATTGCGCAGCTCTATGGCGGACATGCTTCTGCCTTCCTCATCCCTTTACAGCGCCGAATGTCAGGCCGCCGACGATCTGTTTTTGAAGTGCGAGCGTTACGACGATCACGGGAAGCGAATAGAGCACCGCGGCTGCGGTCATCGCTCCCCAGGCAAGCCCGTAGACTGAGTTGTATTCGGCGATGACGATCGGTGCCGTTTTCGTAGCCTCCGATGTCAGCAGCAACGCATAGAGGAACTCGTTCCAACTCGTGATGAAGGTGAAGAGCGCAGTCACTGCGATCCCACCAATCATGACCGGAAGGATAATCTTCCGGAATGCCTGGAAACGTGTGCAGCCATCCATGCGTGCTGCTTCTTCGAGTTCCTTCGGCACGCCTTCGAAGAAGGCGGACATGAGCAACAGCGCCAGCGGGACGGCAGCCGAGGTGTGGGCGAGAACCAGGCCCGGAATCGTATCAAGCAGACCCAGAGACTTTAGCAGCTGGAACAGTGGCACACCCAGGGACACCGACGGCACCATACGCGTGACCAGCGCAAACAGCAGGAACAGGGTGGTGATCCTACGCCGGTACTGCGTTGCGACGTAGGCTGCGGGGACCGCCACCGCCAGCGAGAGCACGGTTGTCAGCACCGCCACCGTGAGCGAGCTTGCGAACGCCTTCGGCAGAGCCGACGATCGCAGCACTTCGCGAAAGTTTTCGAGCGAGACCACTGCAGGCAGGAAGCTTGGCGGAATCTGCTGGACATCCGCCGCCGGCTTGATCGAGGTCATGAGCAGGTAGACGTATGGTAGCGCATAGGACAGAACGAGCACGAGGGCCGCCGCGTTGACCAGCATGCCATTGATATTGAAGCGGCGTGCCCTACCCATGAACCGGCCTCCATATCTTCCAATATGCCGCGGCGGCGAGAAGCATCATGACGATCAGGAACAGGGTCCCGGATGCCGATGCCTCGCCAAGATCGCCGAACCGAACCATGCGCTGATAGATGTTCATCGAGAACACTTCCGATGCGTGATTTGGGCCGCCTTGCGTCTGTATCCAGATGAGGTCGAAGGTCTTGGCCGCATCTACAGCGCGGACGATGACAATGACGGCGATAACCGGACGCATCAGCGGCAAGGTGACGTGCCAAAACCGCTTGAACGCATTCGCGCCATCAATCCGGGCAGCTTCGAGCAAGTCTTTCGGAATGTTCGTCAATCCGGCGTAGGACACGAGCGCGACAAAGGAGGTCGTCAGCCAGATATCGGCGAAGGAAACGGAATAGATGACGATGTCCTCGTCGGACAGCCAGGCGATCGCATCGGGTTCTCTGATAATACCCAGATGGACGAGCCCATAATTGAGAATGCCAATGTTGCCGACCAGCAGGAAGCGCCACAGCAGGCCGGCCACGATCGGCGGCACCATCAGCGGCAGCGTGAAGACCGTGCGATGCCAGCGCGATCGGCCGGGAAGTGCCGAAAACAAGAGAGCGGCGCAGAAGCCGAAGGTAAACTCGAAGAACAGCGCAAAGACCGAATATTGAATCGTTCTCAATGCGCTTTCGGCAACGCGCTTGGAGGTTAGCGCGTCGATATAGTTCTTGAGCCCGACCCACTCCCTTATATGGGGGGTGATGGTGTCGACCTTGAAAAAGGAATCAAACACCAGGAGCCCCACCGGGTATGCGACCAGCAGGCCTAGGATGGCAAGCGCCGGCGCAAGCATGCAGAGCACAAATCGGTCTTCACCCGACATGGCTGTCTCCGAAAGCTGATGATAGGCGGAGGATTTTCTCCTCCGCCGGCGATGAGGATATAGAGTTAGTTGAGGATGTCCTCGATCGTTTCCTTGGCATCGGTCAGGACCTTGCCGACATCCGCCTTACAGGCCAGGGCCTGCTGCACGGCGGGAAGGACAGCTTCATCGACGATTTCCTGATATTTCTCATTCATCGGCCGCCCTTGGGTCGCCGGCGCACTCAACGTCTCAATCAGCGGCGTGAAATGCTCATATCCAGGCTTGCCGGAATAGCTGCGATAGGCGGAGTTCGTCGCGGCAAGGCCGAGCGGCGCTTCGATGCCCAAGGCATTGTTGGCGATCGCAAAGGCTATGAATTTCTTGGCTGCGTCCTTGTGCTGCGACGTCGAAGGAACAACATTGTACCAAGGTCCTGGAATGGCGGCGATTCCGGCATCGCCCGCCAGCATCGGTGCAACGCCGACCTTGCCGCTGACCTTGGACTCCGCAGGCGTCATCTTGTAGGCGTGGGCCCAGAATTTCATCATGGCCGTCTTGCCTTGATAGAACAGGTTCTGAGCCTCGCCCCAACCGATCTCATTCACATTCTCCGGCACCGAATGATCGGTGCAGTGCGGGGCGATGTAGAATTCGAGCGCCTTCTGATGCGCTTCGTTATCGATGATAACTTTGCCATCCTTGTTGAGGATCACACCGGGCGAGCCCGCCTGAAGCACATGCGCCATCCACTCTTCGGAAAAGGTGCCGATGGTGTCGGTGCCCCAGAAGTCGGTTTTGCCGTCGCCGTCCGTGTCGCGGGTGAAGAACTTTGCCATGTCACGCCATTGTTGCCATGTCTTCGGCGGAGCAAGGGGATAGCCATACTTTTCCTGGAACGCCTTCTGCTCCTCCGGTTTGCTAAAGAGGTCCTGGCGATAAAAAACGATCTCCGCATTCGCCCAGGCGGGCATTCCGATCATTTTGCCTCCAACCTGTGCGTCGGCAAGCAAAGCTGGTGGCAGATCCTTGCGAACCGCGTCGGTGAAAAGCGGTGAGAGATCCTCAACATGGCCGGCGAATTTGGCGTTCCAGACAACATCGATCGTAACAACATCGAACGCCGATGAACCGGAGGCGATCTCGGCTGAGAACTTGTCGAACACGCCCTGGTAGGGAACGACCGTGAACTTCACCTCGATGCCGGTCTCGGCGGTGAACTTCTCAGCCACGGTCTTCTGCAGCATCTCGCCGCCGCCTTCGACCAGGATATTGATGGTTTCGGCATTCGCCGGCGCCACCATGAAGATGAGCGCAAGCGCGCTGGCTGAAAGCAAATTCTTCATGAGATCCTCCTGTCTTGAGCGAGGCTCTCACTCCAGCCTCCCATGAAGGCAACCATAATCTTGGTATGACGACGTTGTCAACGCGGATTGTCGACGTTGTCATAAAATTGTCGACGTTGTCATTCCCTTGGTGTACAACTGCTTTCAGAGAGAAAGGATTACGGTATGGTCAGCATCGTCAGTGTCGCTAAAGCGGCCGGGGTATCGAACAAGACCGTGTCCCGGGTGATCAACGGCGAACCGCATGTGACCGAGGACACGCGAGAAAGAGTGGAAAAGGCCATTCGTGATCTCGGCTACATTCCCAACATGGCCGCGCGCCAAATACGCTCAAGCCGCTCCAACACGTTCGGGATCATCACCGACTATGTTTCCACGACTCCCTATTCGGTCGATATCGTGCGCGGAATCCAGGATTGGGCCAATACGCATGGAAAAAGCATCCTGATGGCAAACACCGGCGGGTTACCCGAACGGGAGGCGGAAATCTGGAAAATGTTCCAGTCCCACCGTATCGACGGGGTACTCTACGTGACGATGTACCACCGCGTCGTGGATCCCGAGGCCGGCGATGTGAGCATACCGACAGTAATGATCAACTGCCGGCCGCAGACGAGCGAGCTCTTGCCATCCATCGAGCCTGACGACTTTCAGGGCGCCCGGGACCTCACCCGATATTTGCTTGAACGGGGACACCGAAGGATCGGCTATATCAGGCTCAACCCGATTCTGCTTGGCGCTCAACTGCGTCTCGATGCCTTCCGCCGCACTGTGAAGGAATTCGGCCTCGGGGAGAGCAACCTCTCCATTCGTCTTGGAATGGAAGGACCGGTCGGAGCAGAAGAGAATTATGTGTTTGCGGCAGCGACCGAAATGTTGCAGCAAAAAGATCGCCCAACTGCGATCATGAGCGGCAATGATGAAATGGCGATTCAGATCTATATTGCAGCTTTGACGTTGGGACTAAGAATCCCGCAGGACGTCAGCATTGTTGGCTTTGACGATTTCAGAACCGTATCATTGGCGCTGAAGCCCGAACTGACCACCGCGGCATTGCCGTACTATGATCTCGGTTTCCAAGGCGCCGAGTGGTTGAACAGCGTCATTGCTGAAGAAAAGGTGCGCGCGAGTCGTCGTGTCGTCTCGTGCAAGCTTGTCGAGCGTACATCTGTGTGTACTCTGTAAAACCGTCGGCGTGATGCCGCCCCGCTATCTATCCCGACGACTAGCTAGCCACCTGATTTGCGGGAACGCGTGGGCATGGAGGCCTGTCAGAACTCACATAATGCAGTTGAACGGGATCGAACCGTCAACCTCTTGATGATCGGCGTGCTCAGGGAACTGCAGGGACCCACGAAGTAGGAAGTGGGCCACTTCTACTCGTCGTTGAGCTCGCTGGGCCACATCTGGGCGCCATGCAGGACACGCAGAATTCGAATCCTATCCGCCATCACCATGTAGGCTGCAATATAGGTGGTCCGGCATCACAAGCTCTCGAGTTCCGGCAATGCGGCCAGGGCGGCCGCTTTCGGGAAAGTCAAGCAGACGACGTGCAGCGCTGGCGAGCTCCTCGTGGACGTGGACCGCCGCCCTCGGATTCTCCCTTTCGATGTAACTGAAGATAGCGTCGCGATCGTCAAGCGCATATCGCCCCCAGACGAGGCTCATCGATCACCCGCCGCAGCCTTGCGCAAAGCTGCCGCGCGGCGCTCTCGAAAGTGCGCATCGGCATCGTCGACGTCGCGTCGGGTGTGCTCGAGTGCCCGCAACACTTTGGCGGGGAACCAAGCGTCGTGCGCCTCGCTGTGGCTGAAAAGTTCCAGCGGCAGGGCGCCCTCATTCGCTGTCCGAGTTAACAGGATTCGAACAGCGTCCGAGACCGTTAGACCCATGTTCTCTAAAACCGCCGTGGCGCGCTCTTTGACTTCAGAATCGATCCGAGTCTGGACAAGTGCATTAGAAGCCATGTGAAAATCTCCTTCACCGCTAATGTAATGCACATGCATGACAGCTTCCAGAGCCGCCGCGACTGTCTCATGCCGAATGCACACGGACTCGGGCCGGCGGCAGCGCCGTTCCTGTTGATACATTATGCGATCTTATCGGCCCAAAAGGTGAACATCACAGCAACCCGCTCTGCCGGGCTCATGGAGGCACGATTCCGTCCGCCCCCGACGCCCACGCTTAAGTCTGTGAACGGCAGCACTGCGCCTTCAAGTCGGACACTGAGCAGAGCACGGTGGTATCCCAGAAGCGGACATGCATACATGCCGCCGAGCTGCAGGTTTGCACCACTTCCAGAGCTTACCTCGGAAGCTGCGATCGACGCGTTTCGACCCAAAGCTGCCGCCCGACGACAGCGCCGGGCATGTCCTATGTTGCCCCAAAAGCGCACCATTAGGATGGCACCCGCGTTGCTGCGTCGGTCCGTCGTCCCTGCCGGGATTTAAGTGGCTCGTAAGCTGCGACGAGCGCTGCCAGTCACCAAGGCCGGTCTTGTCCTCACGTCTATCTATTGCTGGGGTCGCGCTTTGTTTGCCAGGAGCGCGCATACGACTGTCGGCGCGGGACGCGGGCATGTGAGTTGAACATGCGATGTTCACCGTTGGACTTTGCCAAGCCAATCCATCACTCGGGTTATCGTCTGTCTCTCTTGCGGTGCCTGCATAGAGAATGCATCGGCGAGTTGCGCCTGCGGTGTATGTCTGGCCACAACCGACAAGCTGTCTCCCAGTCCGTAGCCGCCATGTGTGACCAGAGGTATGATCGTCTTGCCGGAGAAGTCGTGGCCGGTAAGGAACGAGCGGACCACGGGTGGCAACGTCATACCCCAGATTGGAAAACCCAGGAATATCGTGTTGTAGCGGGCGACGTCGGCAACCGTCCTTTTAAGGGGCGGTTCATAGCCACGGCCGCTCTCCTGTTGCGCTTGCTCCACCGTCTCGAAATAGTCTTCAGGATAAGGCTTTTCCGGTACGATCTCGAACAGGTCGGTTCGTAGCGCCCTGCTGACCTGCCCCGCGACGACACGCGTGTTTCCGCTCCGCGAAAAATACGCAACAAGTATCGTTCCCTCTATTCGGGCAGCCGCAGCCGGGGAAACGGAAGCGGCTCCCCCTGCTGCGAGAGGTAGTAACAACGAGGACATCAGGATTTCCCTTCGTGTCGGATCGTCGGGAGCCATCGCTTTCCTCCGGGATGTTAATCAATGTCCGGTCATCTTCAGCACGGCTTCGGGCAGGCGTTCGCCCTGAACCTCTACCTTGGAAGCTTCGGCGTCGATCTCAACGAGATCGTCGGCCGTCAGGTCCAGGTCGAGTGCCCCAAGGTTTTCTTCCAGACGATGCAGCTTGGTGGTGCCGGGGATCGGCACGATCCACGGCTTCTGCGCCAGCAACCAGGCAAGCGCGACCTGCGCCGGTGTCGCACCCTTGCGATCCGCCACACCCTTGACCACACTGACCAGCGCCATGTTGGCCTTGCGCGCCTCGGTCGAGAAGCGCGGCACCAAATTGCGGAAATCGCCCTGTTCAAACTTCGTGTTCTCGTCGATCCTACCGGTCAGGAAGCCGGCGCCGAGAGGGCTGAACGGTACGAAGCCGATGCCGAGTTCCTCCAACACAGACAGAAGTTCGGCCTCCGGGCCGCGCCAGAAAAGCGAATATTCGCTCTGCACCGCCGTTACGGGCTGGACCGCATGAGCGCGGCGGATGGTCTGGACGCCGGCCTCGGAAAGACCGAAGTGTTTCACCTTGCCTTCAGCGATGAGGTCCCTGACCGCGCCGGCGACGTCCTCGATCGGCACATTGAGATCGACGCGATGCTGGTAGAAGAGGTCGATGCGGTCGGTCTTCAGGCGCTTCAGCGCCGCCACCGCCACCGCCTTGATATGCTCGGGGCGACTGTTGGTGCCGCCGCTGCGCGCGCCGGTCTCAAGATCGATGTCGAAGCCAAATTTCGTGGCTATGACGACCTTGTCGCGGAACGGCTGAAGTGCTTCGCCGAGCAGTGCTTCGTTGGCAAATGGACCATAGGCTTCGGCCGTGTCGAAGAACGTCACGCCGAGATCATGTGCGTCGCGGATGAGCGTGACCATCTCGCCCTTGTCCGCACTGTTGCCGTAGACGCCCGTCATCCCCATGCAGCCAAGGCCGAGGGCCGAGACCTCGAGACTTCCGATATGTCTGTGTTTCATCGCGATAATTCCTTTACTTCTTCTCAGGCGCCTCGACGTTCGAGAACGCCAGAACGGCGTCTGGCAAGCGCTGGCCGCGCACCTCGATCGCCGCTACGGCTGAATTGAGTTCGTCGATCTCCTCGGGCGTGAAGCTGATCGAGGCAGCGCCGATATTCTCCAGCATGTGCGGCATCTGCGTCGTGCCTGGGATCGGAACAATCCACGGCCTTTGTGCCATCAGCCACGCCAAGGCGATCTGCGCCTGCGTGGCCCTCTTCCTCTCGGCCCAGTCGCCCAGCAGTTTCACGAGCGCCAGGTTCGCTGGCAGGTTCTCTGGCGAGAAGCGGGTCTCGATCCCGCGAATGTCTCCCTCGGCCAAGCGCGTCCGCTCATCGATCGCTCCCGTCAGGAAGCCGACACCGAGCGGGCTCCACGGCACGAAGCCGATGCCGAGCTCCTCGCAGGCAGGGATCACCTGATCTTCCGGCCCGCGCCACAGTATCGAATACTCGTTCTGGACGGCCGACACGGGTAGCGCGGCGTGAGCGCGGCGCAACGTGTCGAGCCCCATTTCGGAAAGGCCCAGTGCAGGATCTTGCCTTGCTCCATGAGGTCCTTGACGGCGCCGGCGACGTCCTCGACCGGAACCTCCGGATCGACGCGATGCTGGTACAGAAGGTCGATCCGGTCGGTGCGCAGGCGCTTGAGCATGCCCTCAACCGCCAACTTGATGCGCTCCGGACGGCTGTTGAGGCCGGGGCGCCGCTCACCGGTTTCCAGGTCTATGTTCCAGCCGAATTTTGAGGTGATCACGACCTTGTCTCGGAACGGCGCGATGGCTTCGCCGAGAATCCGCTCGCACTCATGCGGGCCGTAGGCCTCGGCGGTATCAAAGAACGTGACGCCGCGCCCATAGGCCGTGCGGATGATATTATTCTGGACGCCAAGGCCGACGCTCGAGACTTCCAGCAAGCCCAGCTTCCGCCGGCCGCTCAGTTTTGATGCAGTGCTGTTGACGCCCGTCCCTTGAGCGGTCTCCTGGGCTGAAGCCTGTGAACCGGTGCCGAAGAGCAGCGGCGTCGCCGCGAGACTTCCCGCTGTGCTCAGGAAACCACGGCGACCCATTTCCAACATCCTTCTGTTTGTCATGCCTGCTCGTCCTTCTATTATGTCGGGCGGTTCTTGAGTTTGAGCTTGAACGGCCCGCCTCAGCGGTTGACGAAATGCTGGTGCGAGGCGGGATAGCGGTCGCCTTGCACGACGATGCCGGCGAGCGACCGCGTGATGCGCGCGAGTTCGTCGGAAGTCAGCACGAGGTCTGCCGCCCCAAGGTTCTCCTCGAGCCGGTGGAGCTTGGTGGTGCCGGGGATTGGCACGATGTACGGACGCTGGGCGAGCAACCATGCCAGCGCGATCTGCGCTGGCGTCACCTTCTTGGCCGAGGCAATCGATCCGATAAGGTCGACGAGCGCCTGATTCGCCTTCAACGCCTCCGGTGAGAAACGTGGCACGGATGCCCGGAAGTCGTCTTTCCCGAAGGTGGCGTTCTGGTCGATCTTGCCCGTTAGAAATCCTTTCCCAAGCGGCGCGAACGGCACGAAGCCGATGCCAAGCTCATCGAGGAGCGGCAGGATCTCGGTCTCCGGCTCACGCCACCATAGGGAATACTCGCTCTGCAGCGCTGCAATCGGCTGCACCGCGTGGGCGCGGCGGATCGTGTCGACGCCAGCCTCCGAAAGCCCGAAGTGGCGCACCTTGCCTTCATGGATAAGGTCCTGGACGGCGCCGGCGACATCCTCGATGGGCACGTGCGGGTCAACGCGATGCTGATAGAAGAGGTCGATATGATCGGTCCGAAGGCGCTTCAACGCCTCGTCCGCCACGCGTCGTATGCGGTCGGGACGGCTGTCGAGCCCGTTGGCCGGCACGCCATCCCTGAAACCGAACTTCGTTGCAATTACGACCTGCTCGCGAACAGGCTGCAGCGCTTCGCCCACGACCTCCTCGTTGATGCCAGCCCCATAAGCCTCGGCGGTGTCGAAGAAGGTGACACCGCGCTCATGGGCCGCGCGGATGAGACGGATCGCGTCGCTGCGCTCGCTGGCCGGCCCATAACCATAGCTCAAGCCCATGCAGCCGAGGCCAATGGCCGAGACATCCAGCGCTCCAAGTTTTCTCGCTTCCATCGTCATGCCTTCCCAGCTTCTCCGACCGAGCAGAGATCTCCCCTGTTCAGCCGGAGTCTTCTGCGGCCTGTATGGACCGCGCGATATGCGAAGAAGATAAGTGATGCAGCAGCTTGCGATTAGCCGCTATAATGCGCATGAGCCTTTTAGATGAGCTAACAAATAGTCATGGAAAACTTCAACGATCTCGCCACATTCGCCGTCGTCGCCAAAGAACGCAGTTTCACACGCGCCGCTGCAAAGCTCCGCGTTTCGCCATCGGCGCTAAGCCAAACCATCCGCAATCTCGAAGAGCGGTTGGGTCTGCGGCTCCTGACCCGCACCACGCGCAGTGTCGCACCGTCGGAAGCCGGCGAGCGCCTGCTGCGCACCATCGCGCCGCGCTTCGAAGAAATCGAAGCCGAACTTGCCGCCTTGAGCGAGCTTCGCGAGAGACCCGCCGGCAGCGTTCGAATTACTGCCGGCGAGCACGCTGCTATCTCAGTACTGCAACCCGCTCTCAAGCGGTTCCTGCCCGTTTATCCGGACATTCAGGTCGAGATCATCATCGATTACGGCCTAACCGATATCGTGGCCGAAGGTTATGACGCTGGCGTTCGCATGGGCGAACAGGTCGCAAAGGATATGATCGCCGTTCGTATCGGCCCCGACATGCGCATGGCGCTTGTCGCGTCCCCAGGCTATTTCGAACGGCATCCGCTTCCCAAAACTCCGCAGGACCTGACGGGACATAAATGTATCAATATACGCCTCCCGACCTATGGCGGATTGTTTCCTTGGGACCTGGAAAAGGATGATCGTGAGGTCAAGGTGCGGGGAGAAGGACAACTGGTATTTAACAGTCTCGGCATGAGGCTGTACTCGGCTTTGGACGGTCTCGGCGTGGCGTACATGCCCGAGGATCACGTGCTCCCATATATTGCAGAGGGTCGGCTGATCCGGGTGCTGGAGGACTGGTGTCCGAAATTCCCCGGCTATCATCTCTACTATCCGAGCCGGCGGCACTCATCGCCCGCTCTAACCATACTCGTCGAAAATCTTCGTTACCGCATGGATTGATGTCTCTCGCTCGGAAGCGCCGATCAGCTCATGCAATGCTGGGACTGACGCACCTTAGGGGGCACTCGAATGCCGCGTTTGCCCACTGAGAGCATAGACTCGGGCTGATCTCTCGCGGCCACGTACCTCTAGCGTCCCCATCGCGACGGCATCTCGACAGGCCGAATGCAGGGCATCGAAGGTGGAGCCACTGATAAGGCAATCGGTTCCAAAGTCCTTGTTCAGCGCCTCGAGCCGCTGCGCCAAATTCACGGAATCACCATAGAGGGTGTAGGTGTGGCGGGCTTCACCTCCGACGGTGCCTGCGGCTATCGGGCCGGTGGCGACACCGATCCTTAGACGAACCTGGTGACCTTCGAAAACCTGTTTGGAAACGAGTGAAAGCAGGTCGCGAGCTGTATTAACTGCCCGATCCGGATGGTCATCGGCTGGGAGTGGCGTGTTAAAGGCAGCAATAAATGCATCGCCAATATAGTTCACAACCACCCCGCCCCGCTCGTCGACGATCGCGGTCGCAGCACCGAAAAAGCTGTTGAGCATCCGGATCACGCGCTCGGGCGGCAATGTTTCCGACAGGCGCGTGAAGCCTTCGATGTCTGCGAATAGAATGCTCGCCGTCCGCAATTGGGGCGACAGTTGCCCGGCCTGGATGAGCTGCTCGGCCACCTGCGGCGGAACATAGCGCCCGAAAATACGCTGGATCCGGTTTCGTTCAACTTCGCCGGCGGCGTTAGCCCGAACCACATTTCGAGCACGGTGGACCGCCAGCGCCGCAATACACGTCACCAGAAGGATCACCACGCCCTCGATCACCCGTACCGGAATGCCCAGGAAGTAAGGACTGAGGAGCACGGCAAAAACATCATCGCGCGAGGGCGACGATGGCAGATCCCCAAGACTGACGATGTGCTCCATGCCCAGCATGATCCACGCTGTGGCGCTGGCGAGGCCGATGACGGCGCAAAGGCCCGTCCAGATGACCAATGCCGGCGACAGCGCCAGAATGGAGGCCGCTACAATTCCATAGAAATATTCGGTTCGGCTGGACAGAAAAACGAGATTTTGGGGAACATCGCCGCCACTGCTGAGCGGCGCGAAAGCAAGGATGGCGCTCGCGGCCGCCGCATCGACCGCGAACAGCGCAAAGCGAGCGGTACGCTCATACCGGCTGTGGGCCAATCGCAGCGGGATCAGACCAATCGCGGCGGCGAGGAGGAGAACACCCGCCACATAAACATTGTTGGGAAATGCATAGAGGGTCAGATAGAAGAAGGCGAACGCAACCAGAGCGCCGGTTCGGCCGATGACGGCGAGCCGAAATCCCTTACGCTCCGCGCCAGCAAGCGCTTCTTCGGCGGATGACTGATCGGGGTGACCCGGCATTCGTCTGGTGCTCCTTGGCAAGCATCAACCGTTGGGAAGTACCTGCGCTTGCCGATCGGCGTGGGTATTCGGGCGTTTCCTTCCTTGTAGCCATTTCATGAGGTAATGGGTGAGGACTATGTATAGCCCGGCGGTCGCGATGCAGTGGACAAAAAAGCCCGCAACCGATTCCTCGAAATTCCACCAGTCGAGCGTCGTCTGCATCGAGAGCTTCGTGCCGATCGCCAATTCGAACGAACTCCGGACGCCGTAAACCGCGATGAGGACGGCGACGGCGCGCAAAACAAGGGTACGCAGGGCATTCGGCTGCGTTATGCCGGTCAGCTTGCGTGCCACGCCCATGAGCATCGGCCAGCGCAGTCCGAGATGGACGGACACGATCACCAGAACCCAATAGGCCGCCAGGGTGTGGATCTGCCGGACGGTGAAGCCGCCATAGGCCGACATGATGCCGGACAGCGCATTGGAGATGAGCACGCTGGTTACGAGCAACGCCAGCATCGCCACAAACAGCAAAATCGTCACCACGATATTGAACAGGCCGCGCACCTCGCGACGGGCTTTCGGAACCGTACCGTACCAGCGACGATTGAACGCGTTGTGCACGATGACCAGCAGGAACATGGCGGTTCCCGCCAATTCGTGGGCGACGTTGCCGAGCCACCAGTACGAGAAGGCAAACAGCAGCAGACCGGCGGCAACGAGATCGAAGACAAGTCGCGTCAGAAAAATGGGGCTCAAGCGCTCGACCTCCCGGCTCACTCGACCGGCGTGCCGTCGAAACGGGGGATGCGATAGGCGGTATAGAGGTAGTCGCTGTCCTGTTGGCCGCTATGGCAGGACTGACAGCGCGCGGTGTTTTCGTCCATGTTGATCGATTTGTCCGGCCAGAACCATTGAAACTGCCAGTCGCCGGTGCGGCGGCCTTCGTCATAGTCGGCGCCGAAGCCTTCACCCTTCTGCATGACGAAGTAGCGATAGAGTTCGCCGTCTCGATGATCGACCAGCACGAAATGCGTGCCCGTCGGGATGGGCTGGCCGTTCTTGACGGCCTCCATGGCCGCCGGCGTGGTCATGATGTGCTCCATCACATCGCCGCGTCTGACGGTCGTGTAATGAACGAGCGCATCGAGGTTGGGAAACTCGACGCGGTTCGGCTCAGCATGGACCTGCCAGCCGACGAGAGAGGCGGCGCAGGCAGCAAGTGCGCTTAATGCGACTGGATATACAAATTTGTTCATGAGCAAGCTCGCCTGGATTCGAGAATATAATGACGCTGGGCCGCGGGTCGCCTGCTGGCGACCTGCGGCGGTTTCGCTGCGATGATGATCAGCGCCCGTATTGCTCGTCCGACACCTGCTCCATCCATTCGACGGTCTTGCCGTCGAGCGCTTCGGAGAAGGCGATATGGCTCATTCCGACCGAGGGGCTCGCGCCATGCCAATGCTTCACGCCCGGCGGGATCCAGACGGTATCGCCAGGTCGGATTTCCTCGACCCGACCACCTTCTCGCTGCACCAGGCCGACGCCTTGCGTGACGATCAGAGTCTGGCCGAGCGGATGGGTGTGCCAGGCGGTGCGCGCCCCCGGTTCGAAGGTGACGGTGGCGCCGCTGATGCGGGCTTCACCACTCCCCTTGAAGCGGTCGTCGACTCGAACGGAGCCGGTGAAGTTCTCGGCGGCCCCTGCCGTGGACGGTTGCGAGCCGGCCCGCGTCACCGTGATCGCCTGATCGGACTGAGCGGAAGCGGACGAAGCGGCAAGGACGAGCGAAGCGACGGTCATGGCGGCGATTTTCATGGCGTTCCCTTGCTTCGACATCATTTCTTGAAGACGTCCTTGGCGACGGCGATCGCGGACACGGCATTCGGCCAGCCCGAATAGAAGGCGAGATGGGTGATCGCCTCGATCAGTTCTTCCTCGGTGACGCCGTTACGCTTGGCGATGGCAAGGTGCGAACGAAGCTGGTCGGGGCGGTTCATGGCGACGAGCGCGCTGACCGTCGCGAGACTCCGATCCCGCTTGGAAAGACCGGGCCGCTCCCAGATGTCGCCATAAAGCACCTCGTCGGTCAGTTCGGCCATCTTCGGTGCGATGTCGCCGTAGAGCTGCTAGGCGCGCGACTGTTGCTTGCCGGCCGTCGCATCGGACGCCGCGGGGGTCTGATCCTGGGCGATAGCCATGGTGGAGATTCCTCCGGACAGAAGCAGGCTGGCTGCGACGAACAGATTTCTGGTGAGTTTCTTCAAAGCGCATGGCTCCTTGGGATTTGCGGGGGAGGATACGGCGCCCCGGCTATCGAACCAGGGGCGCGGGAAAAATCGGGTCGACGGATTACGAGCGGTCGGAAGCAAGGGTCCGGGCGAAGAACGGCGTCAGCTTGCCCATCGCGGCATCCACATATTCGGGAACCCAGTAGGTTTCGATATGGGTTGCGCCCTCGATCTTGAACAGTTCCTTGTCTGTCGTCCCAGTGGCCTTGGCGAAAGCGTCCTCGCTCATGTACAGGCTGTCGGCCTTGCTGCCGGCGATCATCAGCAGCGGCTGGTCGATCAGTTCGAGCTGATCGGTGGCATCCCAACGCATCAGGTCCAGCAGACTGCTCATGGTGTATTTGAAGGTCGAGTTGGGATGCGCGTGCGTCTTCCAGTAGTATTCGTAACCCTGCCGATAGATTTCAAACGGCAGTGCAGCGATCTGCTCGTCCGTCAGGTTGGCATCGCCCGCATAGAGAATTTCTCCGCCGGCCACTTCCTGGGCGCGGGCCTCCGAAACCTGCTTCAGGCGCTCCTGGATGGTGGCCAATTGCGAATCCGCAAAGCCGTTGCGGCGAACCCGTCCGGAGTTGAACATGCTCAACGTCGCAATCGACTCGAAGCGCTTGTCGGTTTTCGCCGCGGCCAACGAGTATCCGCCGCCGCCGCAGATGCCGAGCAGGCCGAGGCGCGCGACATCGACGCCCGTATAACGGGTGATGAAGTCCGCCATGCCGTGGACGTCCTCGATGCGGTATGCTGGCTTGTCCACGTTGCGCGGCTGGCCGCCGCTTGCACCCTGATATGCAGCATCCGCGGTGATGGTGATGTAGCCCTGTTCGGCAAGGCGCTGGGCGTAGAGGCCCGCGACTTGTTCCTTCACCCCGCCATTCGGATGCGCCACGACGATCGCAGGATATTTTTGGCTCGGATCGTAGTTTGCCGGGGTATAGACGTTGGCGGCAATGTCCAGGCCGTTGAGCTTGTAGGTGACAGGGTGAATATGGACCTTGCCCGGCTCGTTCTTCGTGAGCGCGCCTTCATAGGTCAGCGTGAACGGGTTCTGCTTGTAGTCGGCCGCCCCGGCCTCGCCGGCCGCAAGCCCCGTCATTGCCGCCACGACGGCGGCCCTCACAATCGTGCGCTTCATCCGGATTCTCCTTCAGATTCTCAAAATCGTTCCATGCTCGGTCGATCACGGCGCATCGCCGTGATCGCCGTCAGTCCAGTTTTTTCTCGGAAAGGAACTTCGACACCTGATCCGCGATCTCGACATTGTTCAGATCGGAGAAGGGGAAATGTGTGTTCCCGCGGATGCCTACCTCGGGCAGGTGCACCAGTCGTGCATCGCCGCCACGCTTGTTGATGGCCTCGACCCAAAGCTTGGCCATGGCGAGCCGCACGCGCCAATTGTCTTCGCCGCGACGCTCGGTCGGCTCGGTCGGAATGTTGTCGCCGTAATAGATGACGATCGGAATGCGGGTCAGCTTGTCGAAGTCCGCCGGTGCCACGCCCTCCGCCTTCAGCGGGCCGGCCGCGCTCGGCATCTCCGCGGGAAGCTCGCCCTCGGGGAAAACGAAGCCGCTGCCCGGCTCGAAGGAGACGATCGCCTTGACGTTCTCGCTTTTAATCGCCGTCAGCCAGCCAGGCCCACCGGCCTGCGAATGGGTGAAGAGGATGCCGGGGCCGGTCTTGTCGAACAGCGCCGCCATCGCGTCCGAAATCACGCCGGCGTCGTAGGGTCCGGTATTGGGTGTGACGGAGCGGAAGAACTGGTTCAGCGTTTCCGGCTTGCGGTCGAACTGGACGCCGTCGAAATAATTGGGCCAGATGCCGATGCGGAACTGATCGAAGAAAAGCTGGTCGTTGGGTGTGGGTTCGATCGTCGTCGCCACGGTGCTGTTGCCGGCGCGGCCACGACGCGGCTGATCGACGAGGTAGACCGGAAAGCCGCGACGCAGGAAAATGGTTTGGAAGCCCTCGCGCCCGTCCGAAGTGGTCTCCCAACTGCGCGCCGACTGGAAGGCGCCGTGCAACATGACGATCGGTAGCGCCTTTGGGTTCTGCGGCACCTGATAGACAGCGTAGAGATGATCGCCGTGAAAACTCTGCCCGGCTGAAGTGGGCTTGCTGTTGTCATAGGTGCCGGGGGTGCTCACCACCGTTCCGCCGATCGCGAAGCTACCTTGCTCCTGGATCGTCAGAGGCTCCATTGGAGCAGCCACCGAGTTGGTAGGGGTCAGCATAGCCGCGGCAGCGAGCAACAAGACTCCGCAACGATTTCGCCAGTTCACAGCACCTATCCTTCTCGACGTACCGATTTGCCGCGAAAAATAGAGCCATTCCTATTCGTTGATTAGATGTGATTATCCGGATGGGTCTTTAAGCTCAGCTTCAAAATGGCTGACGAACCAACGCATCACACAGGCAGGTGTCCCGGTTCCCGAAATCTTCGTAAACATCACATCGCTGAACCGAAAGGCTACATCGCCTCATGCAAGGCGTGTTGCTCTCTTTTCCATATCGAAGTCCGCTCGTCGGGGCGATCCAGACCCCTGCGGAGCGCCTTCCGAACTTCCGCTTCCCACCGATACCGTTCTCTAGTAATGGGTCAAGGACGGCGGCTCGGTTATGAGCATTGTCGACGCTTTCGGGTGCCTGGGTT
>NZ_NWTH01000035.1:0-59783 GCF_002531555.1 Sinorhizobium sp. BJ1 | reverse complement strand
TCGCCGACTACGGCCTCGTCGCCGATCTCTTCGACGTCCTGCCGGAGCTCGAAAAGGCGCTCTAAGTGGGCTGGCACCCGGCACGAAAAAGGCTGGAAAATCTGCCGGCTTGGCATTAACAATCGTACCGGGCCGTCCCATCGGCCCGGTTTTTTTGCATTTTCGGCAGCGCCGCTGCTCGAGATTTCTCAAAGTGGATGTTCGCTTCGATGATCAAGACAATCGGAATTATTGGCGCGGGGCAAATGGGCTGCGGCATTGCCCATGTTTCAGCAGCCGCCGGTTACAAGGTGCAGCTCTACGATATTGCTGCGGACCGCATCGAGGCAGGGCTGGCGACCATCAATGGGAACCTCGCCCGCCAGGTTTCCTCCGGCAAGATGAGCGATGAGGACCGCAAGAAGGCCCTGTCGCTGATGAAGGGCTCGACGGACATCAACGACCTTTCGCAGGCGGACCTCGTCATCGAGGCCGTCACGGAGGACGAAACCGTCAAGCGCAAGATCTACGGCCTGGTTTGTCCGATCATGAAGCCAGACGCGCTTCTTGCGACCAACACCTCGTCGCTGTCGATCACCCGGCTCGCCTCGGCAACCGACCGCCCCGAACGCTTCATGGGCATCCACTTCATGAACCCGGTTCCGGTCATGAAGCTGGTGGAACTCGTGCGCGGCATCGCCACCGACGAAGAGACCTTCCGGACTGCAAAGGAATTCGTCGCCCATCTCGACAAGACCGTCACGGTCGCCGAGGATTTCCCCGCTTTCATCGTCAACCGCATCCTGCTACCAATGATCAACGAGGCGATCTATACACTCTACGAGGGCGTGGGCACGGTCGATGCCATCGATACGGCGATGAAGCTCGGTGCCAACCATCCGATGGGTCCGCTGCAGCTCGCCGACTTTATCGGGCTCGACACCTGTCTGTCGATCATGCAGGTGCTGCATGACGGCTTGGCGGACTCAAAATACCGCCCCTGCCCGCTGCTGGTGAAATATGTCGAAGCCGGCTGGCTCGGCCGCAAGTCCGGTCGCGGCTTCTACGACTATCGCGGCGACGTTCCGGTCCCGACGCGCTGAGGGGGACGAGTCCCTTCAACTTCCCGCAGGCGGCGCAAGCGCCGCCTCGATCAGCCGTTTCGCGTCCTCACTGTCCCACACGGCAGGCCCGTTCATCGAGCCGATCAGGCAGCCCTTCTCGTCCATGAGCAGAGTGGCGGGCAGCCCGAAGGCAAGACCCTCCTTCTTCATCGCATTGAAGACGCCCATCGAGGCGTCGCGATAGTAGCGGAGTTGACGGACGGCGATTTCGTCCAGGAAAGCCTTCGGCTTTTCGTCGTCGCCCGTGTCGATATTGATGGCGACGACCTCGAAGCGATCGCCGCCAAGCGCCGCCTGCAGCGCGTTGAGCGCCGGCATCTCCTCCCGGCACGGCAGGCACCAGGTCGCCCAGAGATTGACGAGCAGCGTCTTGCCGGCAAAGGCGGCTAGGGTAAGCGGCTTTCCATCCGGGCCGACGAAGTCGAGTCCGCCGATCGGACGCGGATTGGCGGCCGGCGTCATGGCGGCCACCTGGCCGCGCATCAGCGGCGTCAGCGCTGCCACTTTTTCACCGGCGCGCGGGCAACTTGCGTCAGCCGTCGGCACTGTCCCGCCATTGCCAGACCCGGTCTCCTTCACGTATACCGCAGCCGCACCGGCGATCACGCCAAAAAGGGCGGCGAGCGCGAGCATCTTCACGGCCGGAGGACGTTTCTTCTGGTCTTGCATTTCATTCTCCAAAGGCGGGCATCCCGATGGCTGACGGCAGTTCCGAGACGAAATCCTCCAACCAGATGTGGGGCGGACGCTTCGCCTCGGGCCCGGACGCTATCATGGAGGAGATAAATGCCTCGATCGGCTTCGACAAGAAGCTCTATGCCCAGGATATCCGCGGCTCAATAGCGCATGCCACCATGCTGGCGCATCAGGGCATCATTTCCGCCGAAGACAAAGACAAGATCGTTCACGGCCTCGACACGATCCTGTCAGAGATCGAAAGCGGCGCCTTCGAATTCTCTCGCCGCCTCGAAGACATTCACATGAATGTCGAGGCACGGCTGGCGACGCTGATCGGCCCCGCCGCCGGTCGCCTCCATACGGCACGCTCCCGCAACGACCAGGTGGCACTCGATTTCCGCCTGTGGGTGAAGGAAGAACTGCAGAGGACCGAAAGGGCCCTGACGGCGCTGATCGCCGCCTTTCTCGACCGGGCGGAAGAACATGCCGACACGGTGATGCCCGGCTTCACGCACCTGCAGACGGCCCAACCGGTGACCTTCGGCCATCATTGCATGGCCTATGTCGAAATGTTCGGCCGCGACCGCTCGCGCGTCAGGCACGCGATCGAGCATATGGACGAAAGCCCGATCGGCGCCGCAGCCCTTGCGGGCACCGGCTTCCCGATCGACCGGCACATGACCGCCAAGGCGCTCGGTTTCCGCGAGCCGACCCGCAACTCGATCGATACGGTCTCCGACCGCGACTTCGCGCTCGAGTTCCTGTCGATCGCGTCGATCGCCGCCACGCACCTGTCGCGG
Organism: Sinorhizobium sp. BJ1; assembly: GCF_002531555.1. NCBI lineage: Bacteria > Pseudomonadati > Pseudomonadota > Alphaproteobacteria > Hyphomicrobiales > Rhizobiaceae > Sinorhizobium > Sinorhizobium sp. BJ1. The sequence goes on along the minus strand of NZ_NWTH01000035.1, from coordinate 57,202 downwards.
CTCGCCGAAGAGATCGTCATCTGGTCGACGCCGCAATTCGGCTTCATCCGCCTGTCGGATGCCTTCTCGACCGGCTCTTCGATCATGCCGCAGAAGAAGAACCCCGACGCCGCCGAACTGGTGCGCGCCAAGACCGGCCGCATCAACGGCTCGCTGATTGCGCTTCTGACGGTCATGAAGGGCCTGCCGCTCGCCTATTCCAAGGACATGCAAGAGGACAAGGAACAGGTTTTCGACGCGGCCGAAAGCCTCGAATTGGCGGTCGCGGCGATGACCGGCATGGTGCGCGACATGACGGTACGCGCCGACCGGATGAAGGCCGCTGCTGGTTCTGGCTATTCGACCGCAACGGACCTTGCCGACTGGCTTGTGCGCGAGGCCGGCCTGCCCTTCCGTGACGCCCACCACGTCACCGGTCGCGCCGTGGCGCTCGCCGAACAGAAAAGTTGTGACCTTGCCGATCTTTCGCTTGCCGAACTCAAGGCCATCAACCCCGCCATTACCGACAAGGTGTTCGACGTGCTGACCGTCGAAGCCTCGGTCGCAAGCCGCACCAGCTTCGGCGGCACCGCGCCGGCAGAAGTGCGCAAGCAGATCGCCTGGTGGCGGGCGCGCAACTGAGCGCGGAGCGAACCCGGGCAACGTAGAAACAGGGTGCACAAGGTGCTGAAAAACCGATAAGAGATCGCACCAGACGAGACATGCGAGGCGCTCGCTTCGCTGCCGCTCTTGACCTATCGGCTTCAGCTTCGGCGAGGGAAATGACGATGACATTCACGAAGGCGGCCCGGCTTGCGCTCCTGCTGGCGATTCCGGGGCTGGTTCTTACCGGCTGCGGGCGCAAGGGCGATCTCGACCGGCCGGGCGCCACCACGGCGATCAACACGAAAGCGCCGGCCGGCACCGCCGAACCGAAGGAGACGGTCGAGGACCGCCCCTTCCTGCTTGACCCCCTTCTCTAAGCGAGCGACACCCCGTGAATCATTTCGACTATCGCGACGGAATTCTCTACGCCGAAGACGTGCCCGTGACGGATATCGCCCGCGCCGTCGGCACGCCGTTCTATTGCTATTCGACCGCGACCCTCGAGCGACACTACCGGGTCTTCGCACAAGCCTTTGCCGACGTCGATGCGATGGTCTGCTATGCGGTGAAGGCCAATTCCAACCAGGCCGTGCTGAAGACGCTCGGCCGCCTCGGCGCGGGTGTCGACGTGGTCTCGGAAGGTGAACTCCGCCGGGCGCTCGCCGCCGGCATCCCGGCAGACCGGATCATGTTTTCCGGCGTCGGCAAGACGCCACGCGAAATGGATCTGGGGCTTGAGGCCGGCATCTATTGCTTCAACGTCGAATCGGAACCGGAGCTGGAAATCCTCAACCAGCGCGCCGTGCGCGCCGGCAAGCAGGCGCATGTCTCCTTCCGCATCAATCCGGACGTCGACGCCCGCACGCACGCGAAGATTTCGACCGGCAAGAAGGAAAACAAGTTCGGCATTTCCTGGGAGCGGGCGCGCGCCGTCTATGCCCACGCCGCGACGCTCCCGGGCATCAAGGTGACCGGCATCGACATGCATATCGGCAGCCAGATCACCGAGCTGCAGCCTTTCGATGATGCCTTCAAGCTGTTGCGCGAGCTGGTCGATACGCTGCGCTCCGACGGCCACGTCATCGATCACGTCGACATTGGCGGCGGCCTCGGCATCCCTTATCGTGAAGACAACAACCCGCCGCCGCTCCCCGATGCCTATGCCGACATCGTCAAGAATCAGCTCAAGGGCCTCGACTGCAAGATCGTCACCGAACCGGGGCGGCTGATCGTCGGCAATGCCGGCATTCTCGTCACCGAAGTGATCTATGTGAAGGATGGCGGCGAAAAGACCTTTGTCATCGTCGATGGGGCGATGAACGACCTGATCCGCCCGACGCTCTACGAGGCCTATCACGAGATCAGGCCGGTGAAGATTTCCGCCGCCAATGCGCCGCGCATCAAGGCCGACGTGGTCGGCCCGGTCTGCGAGACGGGCGACTATCTGGCGCTCGATCGGGAGATGGCGATGCCGAAGCCGGGCGATCTTTTCGCGATAGGCTCAGCGGGCGCCTACGGTGCGGTCCAGTCCGGCACCTACAACAGCCGGCTCTTGGTCCCCGAGGTTCTCGTCAGGGGCGATCGTTTCCATGTGATCCGTCCGCGCAAGGATTATGACGCTCTGATCGGCCTCGACTCGGTGCCGGATTGGCTCGACTGAACCCCGCTGTGGCCACGTTCGACGTGGCGTCGTCGGGCAATCACGGTTTGTTTTTCTATCCGCCCTCGCCTTCGCCACAAAGGATGTTATCCTGACCGCTGACCGCCGGGGCGGTCAAAAGGAATGGAAAGGGAATTTGGGCGGATGACGCAATTCCGGCAGGATGAAACGCCACAACCGCGGTCATTCGTCAGGATGCTGGCGACGAAGCGGTTCCTGGCGCGCCTGATCCTGCTGGCCGAACAGCTCCTGCCCCGGGCGCTTGCACCCGCCTCGCTCGTGCTCCTTTTCCTCTCCGCCGGCTGGCTCGGCTTATTCCGTGTTGCGCCGTTCTGGCTGCATGTCGTGGTTCTGCTCGCCTTCGTGGCCGGGCTCTTCCTGACGCTCCTGCCGCTCACCCGTGTTCGTTGGCCGGATATCACCGAAGCCGACAGGATGCTCGAAGACCGCAATCAACTGCCCCATCAGGCGATCCGCGTCCAGGACGACGCCCCGGCAACGGAGGGGGCCGTCGGTGCGGCGCTGTGGCGCGAGCATCAGGCGCGAATGGCCCGTCTCGTCCACGGCCTCGACACGGGCCTGCCGCGGCCCGACGTCGCACGACACGATCCCCTTGCGCTGAGGGCGGTGCCGATACTGCTCGCCTGCGTCGCCTTCGCCTATTCCTACTCGAATCGCGCCGGACTGATGTCGGATGCGTTTCGGCTGCCTGAGCGTCAGGTCACCGCTCCCGATATCCGCATCGATGCCTGGGTGACGCCACCGGCCTATACCGGTCGCGCACCGATTTTCCTGACCGGCCGAGAGGATATGGCGGCGGTCGAGGGGCAGGCTTCAATCACCATACCTCAGTTCAGCGATGTGACGGTTCGTATAACAGGCGCCGGACAGGATACGCAGGTCAGCTATGCCGACACGGGCAGCCCGCAGGCGACGGTCATCCCGGCCACGGCCGGGAAGCCGTCGTCGCAGCAACCGGCGGCAACGGAAGCGGCCGGAGCGCCTCCGAATGGCGCGCGCAATCATCTCTTCAAAATCACCCGGGACGGGACGCTCTCCGTCTCCGGACAGCGCTGGAACTTCAAGATCATTCCCGACAGCGTCCCAGGCATCGCCTTCGATGGCGCGCCTCGTCCGACAGCGAACGCGTCGCTTGAGATCAGCTTTCTCGGCCATGACGACTACGGCATTTCACAGGCGTGGGCGGAGATTAAACCTGTGGACGAACCCGCAGCCGATGCCCGGCCGCTTTATCCGCCACCGGAATATCGCCTCGACCTGCCGCGCCGCAATCCACGTGAAGCCAAGGGAACGACAAGCCGGAACTTGAGCGAGCATCCGCTCTCTGGAAAGCGCGTGCAGATCACCCTCGTCGCCCGCGATGCTGCCGGACAGGAGGGCCTAAGCGTGCCTGAGGAAATAGTATTGCCGGCACGGCGCTTCTTCGAACCGCTTGCCGGCGCGGTCGCCGAACAGCGGCAGGTCTTTGCGCTCGACGCCAACCAGCTGCCCCGTGCCATCGACCTCAACGATGCGCTGACGCTCTACCCCGAGGAGACGATCCCGAACCTTACGCATTTCTTGTTGATCCAGTCGGCCCGGACGCGGATGGAACTGGCGCGCAACGACGACATGCTGCGCGACGCGGCCGAGCATCTCTGGGAGATCGCGCTCGGCATCGAGGACGGCGACCTGTCGCTCGCCGAGCGCCAGCTGCGCGATGCCCAGCAGGCGCTCTCCGATGCGCTTGAACGCAACGCCTCGGACGAGGAGATCGCCAGGCTGATGCAGGAGCTGCGCCAGGCGATGCAGGAATATATGCGTGCGCTCGCCGAGCAGGCCGCCAAGAATCCGGCGATGGCCGCCAATCCGGACCTCAACAATATGCTGCGCCAGCAGGATCTGGAAAAGATGATGGACCAGATCGAGAACCTGGCGCGTTCCGGCGCGCGCGACCAGGCGCGCCAGCTGTTGTCCGAACTGCAGCGGATGATGAACAATCTGCAGGCCGGCCGCATGCAGCAGGGCGGCGAGCAGAACAATGCCATGCGCCAGCAGATGGACAAGCTCGGCCAACTGATGCAGCAGCAACAGCAGCTGATGGACGAAACATTCAAGCTGGACCAGGCCCTGCGCGACCGTATGCAGCGCGGCGATCCGCTCCAGGGCGAGGACAATGAGCTCTTCGGCCAGGATATGCCTCAGGATCCCGGACAGCAAAGCGATCCGAACGGACAGCCCAACCCGCTCGACGATATGACCGCCGAGCAGTTGAAGGAAGCCCTGAAACAGCTCCGGCAGCAGCAGGAGGCGCTCGGCAAGCAACTGGGTGAGTTGCAGAAGGGACTCGAGGATCTGGGCATAAAGCCAGGCAAGGGCTTCGGCCAGGCTGAGCGCGAAATGGGCGACGCCGCCGGCGCATTGGGTGAGGGTCAGGGCGAACGGGCCGTCGGCAGCCAGGGCCGGGCGCTGCAGGCGTTGCGCGAAGGCGCTCAGGACATGATGAACCAGATGCAGGCCCAGGGACAGGGGCCGGGCCCCGGACAAGGTGTTCCTCAATACGGTCAGAACGGGCGCGACCCGCTCGGTCGTCGCCAGCAGAACGCCGGACCGGATTTCGGCAATCAGGTGAAGGTGCCGGACGAGATCGACACACAGCGCGCTCGGCAGATTCTCGACGCGATCCGGCGCAAGCTCGGCGACAACCTGTCGCCGGAAGTGGAGCGGCAATATCTCGAGCGCCTGCTCGATATGCGCTGAGGCCCTGCAGGGGCAGAGCCTCAAGACGTCGTCAGGCGGCCAAAGCGTGCGCGACCGCCTTGCGGATGTCGGGCAGGGAAAACGGCTTGGAGATCACATCCACGACCTTGCCGGAAATATCATCGGCGCGCTCGCGCTGCTCGGCATAGCCGGTCATCAGCAAAATCTTGAGCTGCGGAAAGGCGGCCGATGCCTGATGCACAAGCTCGATGCCGTCCATGACCGGCATGCGGATATCGGATAGCAGCAGGTCAAAGCGCTGGTCCTTGAGCCGGGCGAGCCCGTCGGCTCCATCCCCCGCCTCGACTGTTTCGTGTCCATCGAGCTGCAACGCCCGCGCCACAAATGAGCGCAAGGCATCCTCATCCTCGGTAATCAGGATTTTCGCCATCATGGCCTCCCGTGTTCGCTCTCACAGAGCGCCGGCGTCATTCGCAAGAAGACGCTCCACGTCGTTGAACATATGTATCCCACGCCGCCTGCGGCCGTGACACCGTTCCAACCAAACAGCTTTGTGTTTGCTTTCGGTAAACGCGATCACTGCAATTTTCGGGATTCCGCGCTGCTAGGTAGAGAATTCGCAATTGCTCGCCCATGAAGAGCAAGGAGCCGTTGATATCCTGTAGCCGCGGCAACCGAGGATGGCGATACGGTGAAGCGCTATTCCGCGTCGCCCGTGACCACGCCGACGAAGGGTAGTTCGCGGAAGGCATAGGCGACGTCCATGCCGTAGCCGACCACAAAGTGATCGGGGCAGTCGAAGCCGACATAGTCCGCCTCCAGATCGATGCGGCGCTTCATGCGCTTGTCGAGCAGCACGGCGACCCTGACATTGCGTGCGCCGCGCTCGTAGAGCAGATCCTTGGCAAAGCGCAGCGTCCGTCCGGATTCGAGAATGTCGTCGATCAGGAGCACGTCTCGGTCGTGCACGTCGCTGTCGATATCCTTGGTGATCTTCACGCCCTTGGATTCGGTCCCGGTGCCGTAGCTCGAAAGCGTGATGAACTCGACCTCCGGCGCAAGCCCCGCCCCGTGCATCGCACGGATCAGGTCAGCCGCAAAAATGAAAGAGCCCTTGAGGATCGAGATGACGAGGAGGTCCTTGTGCGGCCCGCGCATGATCTCTTCCGCCATGTCTCGATTGCGAGCGGCGATCGCCTCGGGGCTGTAGAGGATCTCGATTTTCTTGCCGCGAACGACGGGCATGGCGGGTCTCCCTTTCCTACAGTGCCGTGCGTCTTTCGAGACGCACAATAGGTCGCCGTAGCACTTTGATTTGCTGCATGTTTTCATCTTTAAATCGGCTACGATCTAAGGAAACCTGCAGTCGGAAGAACGCCTGCCCTCCCTTCAAGCGCCGATTAGCACAATCAGCGAGGCGAAACACTGTTTTCCGCAAAGGAAACGGTGACGTCCGGCATTTTTCCACCCGCATAGGGAAGGCGAGTAACGAAGCGGCGGCTTTCGCCGGGCGCGATGGCGGCGCCCTCGGGCATCAGGCGCGTCGCCGTCACGGGCCGTCCGTTGCTCATGACTTCGACGACCACGGGCGGCAGACGCTGTTCGAGATCGGAGCGATTGTCGATGGCCCCGTAGACGGAAAGCACGTGCATGCCGCCGGTATAGCCGAGCGAGGTGGTGACCCCGTCGATCGCGAGCGGATGGGCGTCCGCCTCGCTTTGACCCCCGAGCCCTGCCATCAGCAGGAAGGCCGCCAAGCCAAGGCCGGCGGCGAGGCCGGCGAAGCGCCGCGCCGGCATTGCGCACAGTCGCGCCTGCGCGATCGCCAGCAACCGGGCTGCGGCTCCGCTTCGAATGGTCGTCGTCGGATGCGGCTCGGGCCGCGGGGCCGATCGCCGGTTGTCGTTGAAGACCGGATAGGGACTGGGTCGTGGACCAGGAACCACGGTCTCGAACTCGACGTCGATATAGTCGAGTTTCCGGGCCGCAGGGGTGTCCGAGCGCGGCACGCGCTCAGGCGGAATGAGGTCGATACCGGCCGTCCTCGTGCGAAATGCCTGCATGGGGCTCTCCCATCGGAGTGCCGCGCCCACTACAGCGCCGTGCCTCATTGCAGATGCACGAAGGTCGCTGCAGCACCTCTGGCCGCTGCATCTTTTTTCCTTTATCGGCTTCGATTCAAGGAAACATGCAGTAGGCGCGCCACACTCGCTGCGGCAATACTCCTGCAAGAAACAGGGCATTGCATCAAATCCTGACGAAACGTAAACCGGAATGGTTAATGTTTCGGAAAGAGCCGCGAAAGCGGCGTCTTTTCCTGGGACATTAACCGTCGCTTAACCATGGTTCCGCACTCGGTTTTGCCTTGGCACGCGCGCTGTCCTACTGCATGGTCCTTCAATCGGCACCGCAGTTCAAAACGATGCAGCGCGCTTCGTGCGCCCGGCGAGACGGTACGAACGCTGGATGTGCGAACGGCCGGTTGCGGCGGTTGTTGAGGGTCGTGACGAGAGATTGGGCTGTCCCGTTGATTCATTTTGAGAACGTCGGATTGCGCTATGGCATGGGACCGGAAATTCTCCGGGACCTGACATTCGACATTCCACGCCGGTCCTTTCAGTTCCTCACCGGCCCTTCCGGGGCCGGCAAGACGACGCTGCTGCGGCTGCTGTTTCTTTCGCTCAAGCCGACGCGCGGACTGATTCGCATGTTCGACCGCAACATCTCCTCTATCCCGCGCGAGGAATTTCCGATGCTGCGCCGCCGCGTTGGCATAGTCTTCCAGGACTTTCGCCTTCTCGACCATCTGACGACCTATGAGAACGTCGCCCTGCCGCTCAGGGTGCGCGGCAAGGAGGAGACGAGCTATCGCTCGGACGTGCTCGAACTTCTCAAATGGGTCGGCCTCGGCGAGCGCATCAATGTGCTGCCGCCGGTGCTTTCGGGCGGCGAAAAGCAGCGCGCCGCAATTGCCCGGGCGCTGATCGACCGCCCGGAAATCCTGCTCGCCGACGAACCGACCGGCAATGTCGATCCGCCGATGGCGAGGCGGCTGTTGAACCTTTTTCTCGAACTCAACAGGCTCGGCACCGCCGTGGTGATCGCCACGCACGACCTGTCGCTGATGGACCAGGTCGAGGCCCGGCGCATGATCCTTTCACAGGGGCGGCTCGATATCTATGAATGAGCACCAGCCCCGCCACGAGCCAGACCCGCCGCAGCAGCGCCGCAGCGAGATGCGCGTGCGCCCGACCGGGCCGATCGTACCCTCGACCAATGTCTCCGGCCATGCCCTGATGTGCGTCATTGCCATCATGTCTTTCCTCGCCTGTCTCACGCTCGGCGGCGTCAGCATGGTGCGGGCGACCGCGCAAAGCTGGCAATCGCAGATCTCTCGCGAGATCACCATCCAAATCAAGCCGGACGAGAATCTGGACATGGAGAAAGCGCTTGCCGACGCGCGCGATCTCGCCTTGACCTTCCCCGGCACGACGGGCGGCAACATCATCGACCGTGCCGCAACGGCCCGGCTCCTTGAACCGTGGCTCGGCGGCGGCCTCGACCTCGATGAATTGCCGGTGCCGCGGCTCGTCGTGATAACAATCGACGAAAACAACCCGCCGGACTTCGGCGCGATGCGCAAGGCTCTGACGGAAACGATCCCCGAAGCCTTCCTCGACGATCACCGTACCTGGGTCGACCGCCTGGTCGCCATGGCGAACACCACGACGATGATCGGGACCGGCGTGCTGGCGCTTGTTTTTTCGGCCATGGTGCTGACGGTCGTCTTCGCCACGCGAGGCGCCCTGTCCGGCAATCGCCATATCGTCGAGGTCCTGCATTTCGTCGGCGCTGAGGCGAGCTTCGTGGCGTCAGAATTTCAGAAACACTTCCTCAGAATCAGCCTCAAGGGCGCCGGCGCCGGCGGGCTGCTTGCGGCGCTGTCTTTCGCGATTGCCAGCTTCTGGCAATCTCGGACGCTCGCAACCCCGGAGACGGATCAGGCGACGGCCCTCTTCGGCACTTTCGCCATCGGCTATACCGGCTATCTGGGCATTTTCGCCATCATCATCGTCATTGCCCTGCTGACGACGCTGACGGCGCGGCTGACCGTGACGCGGACGATCTACGAGATCGACCTCATCCGGTCGGACCCTGGCCGGACGGACACTTATCAAGGTTGAGAGCCGTGATTCGCCCTTTATCCATCTATTCCCTGCCGCAATCGGCGGCTATGTGAGAGAATCACGATGGTTGAGGAGCTTCGCGAGAGCGGAATGGCCGACAGGGGCAAATGGCGGGACAGGGCCGCGCGCCGTCGGCGGTCTCGCAGCCTGCTGCGGAAAATTCTGCGCCGCGGCTTCTTCGCGCTGCTGGCCCTTCTCGCCGTCTTCGTCGCCGGCTTCCTGCAATTCGCCGACACGGTTGCCTCGATGCAACCGCCTCCAGCGCCCCGTGCGGATGGGATCGTCGTCTTGACAGGCGGCTTCCAGCGTATCGAGCAGGCGGTCGAGCTTCTGAAGTCCGGCGCCGGCAGGCGGCTTCTGATTTCCGGCGTCCATCCGACGACGACGGGGAGCCAGATACGCCGCAACACGCAAAGCTCGGCCGACCTCTTCAGATGCTGCGTCGATATCGGCCATGAAGCGATCGACACGATCGGCAACGCAACCGAGGCCGCGCAATGGATTCACGACCGCGGCTATCGGAGCATCCTCGTCGTCACCAACAACTACCATATGCCGCGCAGCCTTCTCGAATTGCGCCGCGTCCGGCCGGACACGGAGTTCATTGCCTATCCGGTCGTCAATTCGGATTTGAAGACGTCCAACTGGCTGCGCAATCCGCTCTTCATCAAGGCCATCCTGCTCGAATACGCCAAGTATTCCATCGCGTCATTGCGGGATCTTGCGAGCGAGCACTTGGGAAATAATTAGAGAATCAACGTCTCGCACGCCATCGGGCGGAAGAGTAGCGCACTGGACCTGAAGAACTGTTTTCCTCCGTGCGAGTTTCGTGTAGGCAGCGGAACGGCCAACCGTCTCGCGGTCAGCGTCGCGTTCCCATCGAGAGCCTGCCTGATGATCATCCTGCGTTCGATCCTCTTCAACCTGGTCTTCTATGCCAATCTGATCGTCCAGATGATCGTGCTGACCCCGATCTATTTTCTGGTGCCGCGCAAGACCGCTTGGTTCGTGCCGAAGAACTGGGTGCGCAGCAACCACTGGCTCCAGGCGAAGATCGTCGGAACGACCTTCGAGATCGAGGGTCTCGAGAATGTCCCCGACGGCGCCTACATCTTCGCGCCGAAGCACCAGTCCTTCTGGGACGCTTATGCGCTTCTGCCCTGGCTCGACGATCCCTTCTACATCCTCAAGCGCGAGCTGACCTGGATTCCGCTTTTCGGCTGGTACATCATCAAGCAGCGGATGGTGCCGGTGAACCGCGCCGCCCGGGGCAAGGCGATGACGGAGGTCATGGATCGCACCAAGCGGGAAATGGCAACCGGACGTCAACTGATCATTTATCCGGAAGGCACGCGGCGCCCACCCGGCGCCCCGCCGGAATACAAATACGGCATTGCCCGGCTTTATCGGGACCTGCAGGTGCCGGTTGTCCCGGTCGCCATGCATCCAGGCCTGTTCTGGCCACGCCGCAAGTTCCTGCGCTTTCCCGGCCACTTCAAGGTGCGTGTCTTGCCGCCGATCGAAGCAGGACTGGATCCGGACGCCTTTCTGGCCAAGCTGGTCGCGGTGACCGAGGCCGCAAGCGACGAGCTTCTCGTCGAGACCGTCAGGGCCAATCCGCATCTGCCCTTGCCGCCGACGGCGGAACAACGGCTGCGCGAGCTCGGCGCCGATCAAGCCTGAGCCGACGCTGGTTCGCCGGCGATGAGGTTGGCGGCGACCTCCTCGAGCCAGTGGTCCCGGATGCCCATCTCCCTGAGGTGGGCCAGCGTGTTGAGCACGTATTCCCTGTTGTGCCCCGACTTGCCCACGGCGGTTGCGACCGTCGCGGCTGCCGCATGCGCGGTTAGCGTACCGGCATATTGCACGTGATTGCGGTCGATCACATAGGCAAGCGCCGGCACGCGGCGACCGTCGGAGAGCTGTACCGGCATGGTCCGCTCCTTGTAGACATGGGTGACCAGTTCCCGCTCACGCAGATAGTCCGTCACCTCCGCCCTCTCGGCGGAGGCGACGCGAAACGCCATGCCTATGCAGGAGCCGCCATAGTCCAGCCCGAGCACGAGGCCGGGATGCCGCTCGGTGCCGCGATGCACCCAGGAGTGGACGCAGAGGGAGCGGCGATAACCGAAGGCCCGTGCCGTCTGCTTCTCCTCGAAGCGAAAGCCCGGATTCCACATCAATGAGCCGTAGCCAAAGACCCAAAATTCGTCCATATCCGCTGCCATTCAATCGATGTTGCCGCACTCGCCGAATCACCAACGGGCAAGGCAGCGGCCGACCAGAACTTTCTAGAGCGGGATGGGCAAAGGTGTGAAGCAGTTTTCCGCCTTCATCCCGTCGTAACATCTTGAGACCTTCTGCATGTTTCCTTGGATCGGAGCCTATCCAAGGAAACATGCAGCAATTCAGAGTGCTACAGCGACCTTTGTGCGTCTGATAAGACGCATGGCGCTGTAGAACGCGGCGCGGAAGAAAGATCCCGCGTATGCCGTGCATAAGTTAGTTTGCGGGAACGGAACCGGCCACCCGCAAAGCCGATTCCGACGCAGCAAGTGGAGTATGCGATACCATGACGGTAACCGAGGTCGACAATGGGCGGCCCGCCAGCCGGAAGTTTCTCTGGCTCGCAACGGGCATCATTCTTGTCGCCGGCATCTATTCCGGCGCCTGGTTCGTCGCCGCCGACCAGATCGAGAAACGGCTGCCGGCCTACCTGGCGGAAAAGCAGGCGAGCGGCCTTGGCGGCGAGTGCACCGACCTGGAGGTGCGCGGTTTTCCGTTCCGCATCGGCCTCTTCTGCGACAAGGTGCGCCTCGACGACACCCGCCACGGTGCGTCCGCATCCTTCGGTGCCCTGAGAACGGCGGCGCAGGTCTACCAGCCGGGACGCGCCGTCGTCGAACTCGATGGCCCCGCTGAAATCCGGGTCTCGCCCGGCGTTTCGGTGTCTGCCGATTGGACGCTCCTGCGTGCCAGTCTCGCCGCGACGCTCTCGGGCCTCGACCGTACGTCGATTGCCTATGACAACCTGACCGGCACGGTCCGTTCGCCGCTCATGGGCAAGGGCGTGGGCTTCGGCGCGAGCCACGGGGAAGTCCATCTGCGCCAGACCGGCGCAGATCTCGACGCGTCCCTCAGCGTCGAGAAACTCGACCTACGCCCGGAGGAAGGACCGAGCCTCGCCCCGCCCGCCAATGTTACGGCGGATCTCACGGTCTCGGGCAAAGCCGAATGGCTGCAGGGCGCCTCCGTCGCGCCGCACATGCTTCGCGGCACGAAGGGGGAACTGCGCCAACTGACGCTGGATGCGGGCGAGGGGATGACCGCCAAGCTCTCCGGGCCCTTCTCGGTCAACGATCAGGGGCTCATCTCGGGCGAATTCGCACTGACCTTGGTCAATATCAGCACCTGGCGGGAGAACCTCGTGAAGGCCATTCCCGAGGAAACCGACCTCATCAACAACGTCGCCAACGTGTTGGCCGCGCTCGCCGCTGGCAAAAACGAGGCGACCGTCAAGCTCAATGTGCGCGACGGAACCGCCTTTCTGGCTTTCGTTCCGATCGGTGTACTGCCGGCGCTTTGAACCCGACCGTCAGGTCTACTTCTGATCCATGGCATGCCGGCCGAAGTCCGGCATCGCCGTGTCCTGACCGGCTTGGATGATCGACCGGCGGATCGTCCGGGTGCGGGTGAAGAGATCGAACAGCTTGTCGCCGTCGCCCCAGCGGATCGCGCGCTGCAGCGAGGCAAGGTCCTCCGAGAAGCGCGCCAGCATTTCGAGGATCGCATCCTTGTTGTGCAGGCAGACGTCGCGCCACATGGTCGGATCCGAGGCGGCAAGACGGGTGAAATCGCGGAAACCGGAGGCCGAATATTTGATCACTTCCGACTCGGTCACGGTGGCGAGGTCGTCCGCCGTGCCGACGATGTTGTAGGCGATGATGTGCGGCAAGTGCGAGACGATCGCCAGCACCTTGTCGTGATGCTCGGGATCCATCTCGTCGACCATCGAGCCGAGCGCCTCCCAGAAAAGCCGGAGTTTGGCGACTGCCTCCTCATCCGTGCCCGGGGGCGGCGTCAGGATGCACCAGCGGCCGCGGAAAAGCCCGGCAAAGCCGGCATCCGGACCGGAGTGCTCCGTACCGGCGATCGGGTGACCGGGCACGAAATGCACCGTGTCCGGCAGATGCGGCGCCATCTGCGCGATCACCGAGCCCTTCGTCGAGCCGACATCGGTGACGATCGCACCAGGCTTCAGATGCGCGGCGATTTCAGCGGCGACGGCGCCCGACGCGCCGACCGGCACGGAGACGACGACGAGATCGGCATTCTTCACCGCCTCGGCGGCCGAGAGCGTGTAGCGATGCCCGAGGCCGAGCTGCTCGGCGCGCTTCAGCGTTGCTTCGCTGCGGGTGGCGACGACGATCGTTCCGGCGAGTTGCCTGTCGAGGATATCCCGCGCGATCGACGAGCCGATCAGGCCGATGCCGATGAGGGCGATGGTTTCGAACTGCTGAGCCATCATTTCCGTCCCATGAATTCTGTTAGGGCCGCGATCACGCCCTCGTTCGCCTCTTCCGAGCCGATGGTCATGCGGAGCGCATTGGGGAAGCCATAAGCCCGCACTGCGCGCAGAATGAACCCACGGCCCGTCAGGAATGCATCCGCTTCCTCGGTCGATTGACCGCCGGCCTCCGGGAAATGGATCAGCACGAAATTGGTGACCGAAGGCGTGACGCGCAGGCCGATCGCTGTCAGCGCCTCGCTTACCCTCGGCAGCCAGGCCAAGTTGTGATCGAGCGCAGTCACGACGAAGGCTTGGTCTCGGATCGCCGCCGCTCCGGCCGCAATCGCCGGCGCACTGAGGTTGAACGGGCCGCGCACGCGGTCCAATGCATCGACGACCTCGCGCGGCGCATACATCCAGCCGATACGCAGGCCGGCAAGGCCGTAGATCTTAGAGAAGGTGCGTGTCATCACCACGTTGCGGTTGGCCGAAACCAGCTCGATTCCCGCCTCGTAATCGTTGCGCCGGACATATTCGGCATAAGCCGCATCCAGCACCAGCACGACGCCGGCCGGCAATCCGGCATGGAGGCGCCGCACCTCGTCCACGGGGATATAGGTCCCCGTCGGGTTTCCCGGATTGGCAATGAAGACGATCTTCGTTCGCTCGGTGACGGCAGCGAGGATGGCGTCAACATCGACGCGCGCATCGCGCTCCTCGACGGTCACCGGCGTGCCGCCGGCGGCCGTGACCTGGATCTTGTAGACGAGGAACCCGTGCTCGGTGACGATTCCTTCGTCGCCGGGGCCGAGATAGGTGTGGCAGAGAAGCCCGAGCAGCTCGTCCGAACCGTTGCCGCAGAGGATATTGGCAGGATTGAGCCCGTGAACCGCAGCGATCGCGTCCTTGAGCGCGTGGGCCTGGCCATCCGGATAGCGCTCGAGATTGAACGCCGCCTGCTGGAATGCCTCGATTGCGCGCGGGCTCGCGCCGAGCGGCGTTTCGTTCGACGACAGTTTGTGAACCTTCGCCACGCCCGGCGCATGTTCCCTGCCAGGCACATAGGCGGCGATGTCCAGGATGCCGGGACGCGGCTCAGGGCTCTTCAGGGCAAGGTTCATCGGCTCGGCTTTCGCGGGGAAGAATGCGGTTCAGCCAATACCGGGGCGGAGCAAATTTGTCGAGTGCGACGTCGTGGCCGCCTTAGGGGGCTTTCAACTCCGGCGCTCCAACGCGGGTGCTGGGGACGCCATGCGGTGCCAGTACCGGAACGAAGACGCGGCGCGAAGCACGCACCGCCAAAGGCAGGCCCTGATAGAGCCGCTTTTGTGCCTCGACGATGATCACCCCGGAAAAGACCGGCCACAGCGAGCGCCCGAAGCGCTCGAGCCCGTGACGCAGGCGCAGGATCATCTTTCGCCTGGAAGGGGGAAAGAAGAGCGCTTCGGCGCTGGCCCCCGGCGTGAAGTTCGTCTCGCGCAGAAGCGCAGTGAGCTGTCCTCGCGAATAGGGCCGGCCGGAACCGAAGGGCGTGTGCTCCATCCGTGCCCAGACGCCGCGACGGTTCGGCACCACGATGACGAGCCGGCCGCCGGGGGCGAGAACACGCCAGATCTCCTTCATCGTTTCACGCGGGCTCTCGGCGAATTCCAGCGCGTGAACCATCAGCACCCGGTCGATCGAGGCATCCGGCAGCGGCAACTCCTCGTCGAAGACCAGTGCCGTGGAGGAGAGCTCGGCTACCGGCCAGTTCACCGCCCCCTGCCCCGCCGGCATGAAGGCGAAGGTCCGCTCGGTGTCGGCGCGGAAACGCTCGAGATAGGGAACCGCATAGCCGAGGCCGACGAGCCGCTCTTCCGGCATGCGCGCCCAAACGGAAGCGAGCGCCATGCTGACGGCTTGCTCCGCCATCCGGCCGAGCTCGGAATGATAAAATTGGCGGAGATCGACGATATCGGTGTGCATGCGCAACATGTTAGCCTTGAAGCGGTAGACTTCAAGGCGAGGCTCACTACATTCGGCTAGACCCGCCGCATGCCCAAATGGGAGGACCAAGCCATGGCCGCGCTCGAACTTGACCTCTTCCTCTGCCGCACCGACAATTTTGGTGTGCTTATCCACGATCCGGAGACCGGCGCAACGGCGTCGATCGATGCTCCGGAGGAGCAACCGATCCTCGAGGCGCTGGAGCGGCGCGGGTGGCGGCTTACCCACATCCTGACGACCCATCACCACGGCGACCACGTGGCGGCGAATGTCAGCCTGAAGGAACGTTTCGGCGTGACGATCATTGGCCCGAAGGGCGAGGCGTCGAAGATCCCGGGGCTCGACAAGCAAGTGGCTCATGGCGAACGCTTCGACTTCGCCGGCCATCCGGTCGAGGTGATCGAAACGCCGGGGCATACCGCGGGGCACATCTGCTTCCATCTGCCCCAGGACAAATTGCTCTTCGCCGCCGATACGCTGTTCGCGCTCGGGTGCGGGCGGCTGTTCGAAGGATCGGCCGAGACGATGTGGCAATCGCTCAATCGGCTGATGGCGCTTCCCGACGATACCTCCGTCTATTTCGGCCACGAATACACCCTCTCGAATGCCCATTTTGCCGTGACGATCGATCCGGACAACACGGCGCTGAAAGAACGCGCCGCCGAGATCGAGGAGACCCGTTCGGACGGTGGCTTCACCGCACCGACGACGATCGGCGTCGAGAAAAGGACGAACCCGTTCTTGCGCGCCGGCGATCCGAAAGTCCGCACCCATCTCGGCATGGAGAAGGCGAGCGATGCCGCCGTCTTCGCGGAGATCCGCAAGCGCAAGGACAATTTCTGATGCGCACCTCGCGGGAGACGACGGCGGCAACGATTATCGAAACGCTAGGGCTGGTCAGACATCCGGAAGGCGGCTGGTACGTCGAAACCTTCCGGGATGCCGATGGCGGATCGCGCGGCCATTCGACGGCAATCTACTATCTCCTCGAGAAGGGCGACCGATCGCATTGGCATCGCGTCCGCGACGCCGTGGAGATCTGGCACTATTACGCCGGGGCACCGCTCGAACTCAGCATTGCCGAACCGAATAGGCCTGCGGTGCACGTGCGACTCGGCCCGGACCTTCCCGGCGGAGAGAGGCCACAACAGGTCGTCCCCGCCGACTGGTGGCAATCGGCCGCTTCACTCGGAGACTGGACGCTGGTCGGCTGCACGGTCGCACCCGGCTTTGATTTTTCCGCTTTCGAGATGGCGCCGCTCGATTGGCGGCCGCGACAAGATCACGAACGATAGAGCGCCCGCCCCTGATCCAGCCTGCCGACTACCTTCTCCCCGCTCGCCATGCCTGCCGGGCCTTTCGACGTGTCGTTGATCTAGCGCTCTTCCGCGATTTTCGAACGAGACGGTCGGGCCGGCAGAACTACCCGCCAAACCGCGTCGCGGAGACGGTCACCGGTCCGATCTTCGTCGGAATGCGAACATAGACCGGGGCATAGACGTC
The DNA here is from genome assembly GCF_002531555.1 of Sinorhizobium sp. BJ1. NCBI lineage: Bacteria > Pseudomonadati > Pseudomonadota > Alphaproteobacteria > Hyphomicrobiales > Rhizobiaceae > Sinorhizobium > Sinorhizobium sp. BJ1. The sequence continues at coordinate 40,050 of NZ_NWTH01000035.1, read as the reverse complement.
GACCGTATTCGACTTCGCGTACCATATTTCCATCGTTTCCAGGCGGCGCAGATATTCGACGTCCTCGCGACCCTTCCTGTATCCAGCCTTCGGCACGAAACGGACGCCGCAGACGATGACTTCGCCGTCGAAGCCCTTGGTCTTGAAGTTCCGCGTCCCCTTGGCCGACAGCTTTATGTCGAGTCGCGACTCGCCGTCGAAGATAGGCAGCGTGTTGGGACAGACGCGGGTCGCCGCCGGAATGATCAATCCAGAGAGCGGATCGAGCACGTTGCGCATGTCGCGGCTCGTCACCGGCACCCAATTCTTCGGCAAAGGCGTGCGCTTCGGGACCATGCTTGCGCGTACCACATTGCCGTTGCGGAAGCTGACGCTGATCGCCCGCGCCTTTTTTCCGCTGCGATAGGACATCGAATATTGGGTCGCTCGAAGGCGGTCGCGGCCGATCATGCCGGAAACCCGTGTCTGCCCGGAGGTCGGGCTGATAATGTTCACCAAGCCGGCTGAATTCAACGTTCCCGAAATCGTGTAGCGATTCTGCTCGACCTCGGTGTGAAACGAGGCGCGCGCCAGCGGCAGGCCGGCAAGCGCTATGCTGTAGTCCGTTTGATGCTCGATTTCCGCGGCGAAGCAGGCTGTGGAAAACGTCGCGGCGGCCAGGAGTGCCGGCACGCGAAAACCAGTGCGCAACATCATGCCCGAAAGCCCCATACTTATTCTCTTGCATGGATCCGTGAAGCGGAACCGATTCGAGGTCAAAACCATGCAGCAGCTCAAAGTGTTGCAGCGTCTTTGGTGCGTCTGAACGATGCCCCGCGCGGCTATGTCGCAATGCCTTGAAATGCAGGCGGTTTGCGGCATTTCTGCGCCCGGTGCGTCACATTCATTCGGCAGGCGAGACCAATGACGAGATTCCGCCTATGCCCGAAAGGAGATAGCGCGGCGCGGCACGGCCGGAAAGATGAAGGGGTCGTAACGGCGCTTAATTTTTGCTAATCCTTGGAAAGGCGCGGATTTTGAGGAAAGCGCAGGTTTGGCTTGACTGGCGGCCCATCACTGACTATAGAACCGCGACTTTCCAATAATGGCCAGTAGGAACGCGGCCTGGGCTCTGGGCCCGCTACCGCATTGTCCCGGCGGCGAAAAGAAAATAGGTGTACCATGTCCCGTAGTTGCGAATTGACCGGCAAGGGCGTCCAGTCGGGTCACAATGTGAGCCACGCGAACAACAAGACGAAGCGCAAGTTCCTGCCGAACCTGTGCAATGTCACGCTGATCTCGGATGCGCTCGGCCAGCGTTTCCGCCTGCGCGTCTCCGCTGCGGCTCTCCGTTCGGTCGAACACCGCGGCGGTCTCGACGCCTTTCTGCTGAAGGCCGACGAGAACGAGCTGAGCATGCGCGCTCGCCTGCTGCGCCGCCAGATCGTCAAGAAGGCTGCCGCAGCCGCCTGATCGGCGCCAGCGCCTTCCTGAGCACGGCTTGAAAGGCTTGCGGATCCGTCCGGCAAGCCTTTTTCTCGTGCTCGATATCATCGGCCGGATGCCTCTCTCCGGTAGGACCCTCTAACTGGTGGCATCACCCAGGATAAAAAAATGCTGATCAACCGGATGTTCTTTGTCTATGTGGCGCTGATGACACTGGTGGTCGTCGCGTCGAATTTCCTTGTGCAGTATCCGCTGCCCGGCTCGATCGCCGGCATGCAGCTCGGCGATCTCCTGACCTGGGGCGCTTTCAGCTATCCCTTCGCCTTCCTCGTTACCGACCTGACAAACCGCCATTTCGGCCCGCGCATCGCGCGCCGCGTCGTCATTGTGGGTTTCGTCGTCGCCGTCGCCCTCTCCTTCTTCGCCGCAACGCCGCGCATCGCGATCGCCTCGGGCTCTGCCTTCCTGCTCGGCCAGCTCCTCGACATATCAGTGTTCAACCGGCTGCGGCGCCAAAGCTGGTGGCGCGCGCCGCTCGCCGGTTCGCTGATCGGTTCGGGGCTCGACACGGCGATGTTTTTCTCCTTCGCCTTCGCACCGTTCTTCGTCTTCCTCGGTCCGAACGACAGCTTCGCGCTCGAAGCCGCGCCTCTGCTCGGCCTCATGGCCCTCGATGCGCCACGCTGGATTTCCTGGGCACTCGGTGATCTTGCCGTGAAGATTTTGTGCGGTATCGTCCTGCTGCTGCCCTATGGCGCGCTGATGAGCGTCATCAAACCGATGCCGGCGGCCAAAGCCACCGCGTGAATGCTGAAGGCGACGACGTTTTAACAGGGCCGATTTGGCCCTGTTTCAATTTAAAGCGGATGAGGAAGAGTCGGCGTTGTTTCGATCCGCGCCTGTTCGGTTGGCGTCGTCTTTCAGTCGAAACTCAAGCATCAGGTTGCGCTCGAGGATCGAGTGATTGTCGTCGGAAACCAGGATCACCCGCATGTCGCCATCGGGCCGGGAGACCACATCGAGGCCTTCCATATTGTCGATCTGGTAGCTCATGTCGGCCTCGAGCAGCACCTCGCCGTCGACCACCGCACCCGGCCGGATATCGGCGGCCGCGAGCCGGCGAATGCGCATTCCGAGCCCCGAAGAGAAATTGAAGCGGCGTTCGAGGATGAGCATATCCCCGTTCGGCAAGAATGCGCCATCAGTGACCGCATAGGGGTCTTGGCGCACCACCGAGAACGCGCCCCGCATCGGTCCGTCGAGGATGCCAGCCAGGAGATTGCCGGACGTGTCGACGCTGCGTTCCGCGACGATCACGGCAGCACCGGAAAGCGGCCCATCCTTCGGTGCAATTGCGATCGTCTCCAATCCGCCATTGCTGCGCAGTTCCTCGACCGGAAAGGGCAGGCTGATCTGGCCGATGGGCCTCGAGGCGGCACAGCCCGGGTCGGGATAGACATCGACGCGTGACGCCTGCTCGAAGCTGACGATCACCGCGCCATCGCGCAGCGCCAGCCCTTCGGAATCCACCTTCCACTTTTCGAGCTGCGCCGCACCATTGCCGTCGGTCATCGCGGTGATGGCAAGGTCGGTCAGCCCCTGAAGCATACCCGCCTCGTCGCGAACGACGGCGCCCTCGACCCAATGCCCTGTATCCAGGACGGCGGCGAAGGATTCTCCGTCGGGCCGGAAGCGGATCGCCGAAACTGCGCCGAACAGCGCATTGGGCGAGGTCATTTCGATGCCGCCGATGAATTCGAGCCTGCCGAACGTCGTGGCGTCGGAACCGACCTTGAACTGTGAGATTTGCCGGCTTCGGATCGGAACGATCTCACACGGCGCTTCCGCCTCGGCGGCGGCGGTCGATGCCAACAGGAAGAGAACGGCAAGGGTTCGGAGCATTTCGAGGCATAACCTTCCAGGGAGGCAACACAGGCGCTGAGGGACGGGCAGCCTCTTAGCAGATGATGGAGATACAGGCGAATTTGCGGCGCGGCAAACCGATCAGCCGGCCCGGCGCAGGCGTCCGACGCGGCCGTGCCGGTGCTCTTCCTCGAACAGGGCGGCAAGCTGCTCCGTCATCGCGCCCGCAAGTTCGTCCGCATCGACGATCGTCACGGCGCGGCGATAATACCGCGTCACGTCATGGCCGATGCCGATCGCCAGAAGCTCGACCGGCGAACGCGTCTCGATCTGCTCGATGACAGCGCGCAGGTGTCGCTCGAGATAGTTGCCAGGATTCACCGACAGGGTGGAATCGTCGACCGGTGCACCGTCCGAGATCATCATCAGGATTCGTCGTTGCTCCGGCCGGCCGAGCAGGCGGTCGTGCGCCCACATCAGCGCCTCGCCGTCGATATTCTCCTTGAGCAGCCCTTCCCGCATCATCAGGCCGAGATTGCGGCGCGCGCGGCGCCAGGGCGCATCGGCCGACTTGTAGACGATGTGGCGCAGATCGTTGAGGCGGCCCGGCGCTTGAGGCTTGCCGCCCGCGAGCCATTTCTCGCGCGCTTGCCCGCCCTTCCAGGCCTTGGTGGTGAAGCCGAGAATCTCGACCTTGACGCCGCAGCGCTCCAGCGTGCGGGCGAGAATGTCCGCGCAAGTGGCGGCAACGGTGATCGGCCGGCCGCGCATCGAGCCGGAATTGTCGATCAGCAGCGTCACGACGGTGTCGCGGAAATTCGTATCCTTCTCCCGCTTGAAGGAAAGCGGCTGCATCGGATCGATGATGACCCGCTGCAGGCGGGCGGTATCCAGAACCCCCTCCTCGAGATCGAACTCCCAGGACCGGTTCTGCTGCGCCATCAGCCGCCGTTGCAGGCGGTTGGCGAGGCGGCCGACGGCCCCCTGCAGATGGGCGAGCTGCTTGTCGAGGAAGGCGCGCAGACGATCGAGTTCCGCCTCGTCGCAAAGCTCCTCGGCCGTGATGGTCTCGTCGAACTCGCGCGTATAGATCGCGTAATCGACCTTTTCGTTCAGGTCCGCAAAGGGGTGGTTCGGCCGCTTGACCTCGCCGGGCGTTTCGCTGTCCTCGTCGCCCTCGTCCTGAAGGTCGTCGTCGGAGATCTCGGCGCCGTCCATCTCGCCTTCTTCCATCTGCTCCTCGGCAGACTGGTTTTCGTCGGCGGGGGCGGCGTCGGAGCCCTCTTCCTCCTCGCTGGCGTTGTCGTCCTGCTCCTGGCTGCGCGGCTGGTCCTCGTCGGGCTCGCTTTCCTGGTCGTCTGGCTCGATATCGTCCTCGCCGTATTTTTCGGCGACATCCATCGAAGCCAGCATGTCGCGCACGACCCGGGCGAAGGCCTGCTGGTCGTTAACCGCCGCGGGCAGGTTTCTGACGTCGGCGGCGGCCTTCTGCTCGATGAAATCGCGCCAGAGGTCGAGCACCTTGCCGGCGGAAGCCGGCGGCTTCTTGCCGGTCAGCTTCTCCCGCACCAGGAGCGCCACCGCCTCCTCGAGCGGTGCATCCGACTGGCTGTCGATCGCGCCGAAATTGGCCTTGGCATATTTCTCCTCGAGCATTGAGGAGAGATTGTCGGCGACGCCGGGCATCCGGATCGCCCCGATCGCCTCGACGCGCGCCTGCTCGACGGCGTCGAAGATTGCCCGCGCATCCGCGCCTTGCGGCGACATGGTCACATGGATGCGGTCGTTGTGGCACGCCTTGCGCAGCGCCATCGAGTCACCCAGACCGCGCGCCACGGCGAGCTCGTGCCGAGTCGGACGCTTGGAAAGCTCCGGCAGTCGGATGCGCTCGCCGGTCATCCCCGGACGCTCGTTCGCAAAGGCGACCTCGAGCTCCGCATCCCCGGCAATCGACCGGACGCAGCCGGAGAGCGCCCGCTTGAACGGTTCGGCGGCGTTCTCCCTCGTTTGCGGCTTCGCCTTGGAATTCGAGCTCACGACAGTTCCTTCTTCAGCCTAGACGAAGCGATCAGGCCGTGGCTTCCAGCACGATGTTGGCGGCGCTTTCCTTCAGTTCGACGCCAAAGGCACGCTGGTAATGCTCGGCGACCAACGCCCGCTCCAGCTCGTCGCACTTGTTGAGGAAGGTCACACGGAAGGCGAAGGCGATATCGCCGAAGATATGGGCGTTTTCGGCCCAGGTGATCACCGTTCGCGGGCTCATGACGGTCGACAGATCCCCGTTGATGAAGGCGGCGCGGGTGAGATCGGCGACGCGCACCATCTTCGACACGGTATCGCGGCCCTTGTCGGCGGTGAACCCCTTCACCTTGGCAGCGACGATGTCGACTTCCTTGTCATGCGGCAGGTAGTTGAGCGCGGTTACGATCGACCAGCGGTCCATCTGCGCCTGGTTGATCTGCTGCGTGCCGTGATAGAGCCCGGTCGTATCGCCGAGGCCGATCGTGTTGGCGGTGGCGAACAGGCGGAAGGCCGGGTGCGGGCGGATGACGCGGCTCTGGTCGAGCAGTGTCAGCCGGCCGGAGGACTCCAGCACGCGCTGGATGACGAACATCACGTCCGGCCGGCCGGCATCATACTCGTCGAAGACGAGTGCGACGTTGTGCTGATAGGCCCAGGGCAGGATGCCGTCCTTGAATTCGGTGATCTGCAGCCCATCCTTGACGACGATTGCATCCTTGCCGACGAGATCGATACGGCTGACATGGCTGTCGAGATTGATGCGCACGCAGGGCCAGTTGAGGCGCGACGCCACCTGCTCGATATGGGTCGATTTGCCGGTGCCGTGATAGCCGGAAACCATCACGCGTCGGTTGTGCGCAAAGCCTGCAAGAATGGCGAGCGTGGTTTCCCGGTCGAAGAGATAGTCGGGATCGAGTTCGGGCACATAGGCATCGCCCTTCGAATAGGCGGGAACGCGCAGATCCGTATCAATGCCGAAAGCCTCCCGGACAGAGACCGTCGTGTCGGGGAGGTTGGAAATGTCGAGGTCAATCTTGCTCATCATGTCTCCAGAGCGGCTGCCGGACGGCACCCGCGCATACGCCTGCAAAAAGTGCTTTCTGTCATAATGCGCGTTGTTAGCAGAAACCAGCCTGTTTTAACAATTGATAGGCTTGAATCACGGCCCGAAAACGGTCTTCCGAGCCTCTGTCTCCGCCATTCGCATCGGGGTGGTGTTTCTTGACGAGTTCCTTGTAGGCGGCCTTGATATCGGCGGGGGTCGCCGAGGCGGCAAGCCCAAGCGTTTCGAAGGCCTTGGCCTCGAGCGTCTTCAGTTTGCGCAGCCGCGGCTCGTGCCGCGCCGATCGGGCCCGCGCCTCGTTGAAGAAGCCGAACGGATCGCGCATGCGCGCCTGTGCGCCCGCGCTGCCGGAGCGCATCTGGGATTGCGTCGGGCCGTTGCGGGCACTCTTGTTGACACCGACCGTCCAGGTGGGACGATGCCCGGTAACCGCTTCCTTCTGGTAGCGCGCGATCTCCGTGTCCGAGAGCCCGGAGAAATAATTGTACCCCTTGTTGTATTCCTTCACGTGCTCGAAGCAGAACATGAAATATTCGCCCTCGGCATTGCGGCCGACGGGAGCCCGATGCACGCCCGTCTTGTCGCAGCCGTCCCACTGGCACATGGGCGCAGACGGCTCCACGCGCGCCTCTGGCTTGCGGCGCGTGCGGATGCGATCAAAGTATTTTGAATCGAGCTTCATGGCATCCATTATGGGGGTTGCGACGGGTCACAACAAGAATTGACAAAGCGGAATGTTGCTGGCTTTGTGCGCGCATTTTGCATCGCCGGCGCCTTCGAGCCGTAAGAGCAAACAGGGAAATGGGACGGAAGCATGTCGCTGCAAAGCCGTATCGAAGAGAAGCTTGAGAAGGCCTTCCATCCCGAACGGCTGATGGTGATCAACGAGAGCCATCTGCATGCCGGCCACCAGCCGGGTTTCGACGGCGGCGGCGACACCCACATGCGCATCCGCATCGTGTCCAGTGCCTTCGCCGGCATGAGCCGTGTGGCCCGCCACCGGGCCATTAACGACCTGTTGAAATCCGAGCTCGATGCTGGCCTGCATGCGCTTGCCGTCGAGCCGGCTGCGCCAGGCGAGCCGACGCGCTGGTGAGACTAGGGTCAGGTCCTAGAGCCCTGCCGCCTCCTCTTCGGCCGGGCGGATACGTAGCTTGGTGATCCGGTTCTTCACCCGCTTCATGACGATGAAGCGCTTGCCGTAGAAGGTGAAAGCCTGCCGCTCCTCTGGAATGCTCTTGGCTTCGTGGATGACCAGACCGGCGACCGTCGTCGCCTCCTCGTCCGGCAGCGACCAGTCGAGCGCCCGGTTTAGGTCGCGGATCGGCACGGAGCCATCGACGACGATCGATCCGTCGGCTTCCTGGCGAACGCCCTGGATATCGAGATCGTGCTCGTCGGCAATGTCGCCGACGATTTCCTCGAGAATGTCCTCCAGCGTGACGAGGCCTTGGACTTGGCCGTATTCGTCGACGACGATGGCCAGATGCAGCTTACGCCGCAGGAAGGCGTTGAGCTGGTCCTTGAGATTGGTCGTGTCTGGCACGAACCATGGCTTCTGCGCGATCCTGACGATGTCGATCGTGTGCGGTTCGACGCCGGGTTCGGCCAGCGCCCTCTGGAGATCCTTCGAATGGACGACGCCGATGATGTTGTCGGTCGAGCCGCGCCACAGCGGCAGGCGCGTGAAGGGACTTCCGAGTATCTCCCGGACGCAGACCTCCGGCGGCTCCTCCGTGTTGACCGCCTGCATGGCGGTGCGGTGAATCATGATGTCGGACACCTCGAGTTCGCCGAGGTCGAGCACGCCGCCGAGCCGGTCGCGGTCCGCCTTGATCACCGCCCCTTCCCGATGCAGCAGGTCGACGGCGCCGCGCAGTTCCTCCTGGGCCGAAAGCATCGGCCTGTCAGAGGCGACATTCACGCCGGAGAGGTTCAGGAGGCGGCGGACGATCGCATTGATAAGCGCGGATATGGGGCCAGCGACCGCCACGAAGCGTCTTACCATAGGCGCCACGGCAAGCGCGAACCGATCGGGAGAGGCGATCGCCCAGCTCTTCGGCAGCACCTCGCAGAAGAGAACGAGCAGCACCGTCATGCTGACCGTGGCGATCAGAACGGCAAAGTTGCCGACGAGGCCGAGCAATAGGCTGGTCGTCAGCGACGTCGCGAGAATGGTGACGAGGTTGTTGCCGAGGAGCAGCGTTCCAACCAGGCGGTCACGCCGCTCGATCAGGCGATTGACGACGCCGGCCCGCCGGTCGCCATTGCTCTCGAGTGTGTGCATGCGCGCCCGGGAGGTTGCGGTCAAGGCCGCCTCAGACCCGGAGAAGAAAGCCGAAAGGAGCAGAAGGCAGATGACCGAAAGGAGCGGCAGCCAATGGTCCGCCAGAAAGAGCCATAACGCCTCGGCGCTCATCGCGGATGCTTTTCCTTGAGGAAGCCCAGCACCTCCGAAGCCGGAACGTCGTCGGCGACGAAGGACTGGCCGATGCCTCGAGTCAGGATGAAAGTGAGCTTGCCGCCCTTGACCTTCTTGTCCTGGGCGATCGCCTCCATCAGCCGCTCGGCCGGCGGAAGGTCGTCGGGAATATCGGCCATGCGCGTCGGCAGTCCGACCGCCGCGAGGTGGGCTTCGACGCGCCGCGCATCGTCGGGGCTTGCAAGGTTCATCCGGGCGGAAAACTGGTGCGCCAGGACCATGCCGATCGCAACGCCTTCCCCATGCACGAGCCTGCGGCTGTCGTATTCGGTCGCGGCTTCCAGGGCGTGGCCGAAGGTGTGGCCGAGATTGAGCAGCGCACGCAGGCCGTTCTCGCGCTCGTCCGCGGCGACGACGTCGGCCTTGGCCTGACAACTGACGGCAATAGCCTCGATGCGCGCCGCGCCCCCGGAGAAGACCGCCTGCCAGTTGCGCTCGAGCCAGTCGAAGAATTCCGGCTTGTCGATCAGGCCGTATTTGGCAACCTCGGCATAGCCGGCGCGAAACTCGCGTGGGCTCAGCGTATCGAGGACGTCCGTGTCGGCGAGCACGAGATCCGGCTGGTGGAAGACGCCGATCAGGTTCTTGCCGTGCGGCGAGTTGATGCCGGTCTTGCCGCCGACGGAGGAATCGACCTGCGCCAGGAGCGAGGTCGGGATCTGGATGAAGCGCGAACCGCGCCGCACAATGCCGGCCGCAAAGCCGGTCAGATCGCCGATCACGCCGCCGCCAAGCGCGATCACCGCGTCATTGCGCTCGATTCTCGCGGCGAGAATGGCATCGCACACCGGGATCAGCTGCTCGAAGCTCTTGGTCTTCTCGCCTGCGGGCAGAATGAGCGAGACGGCGTCGATGCCGCTCTCCTTCAGGCTCGCCATCAGCGGCTCCAGATAGCGTGGTGCCACGTTTTCATCCGTGATCACCGCCATCCGGCGGCCCTTGAGGCGGGACGCGATTTCCCTGCCCGCCGCGGCAATCAGGCCGGGGCCGATGAGAATGTCATAGGAACGGTCTCCGAGGTTCACCCGGACCCTGCGCTCGGCGGGCGTCGCATGATTGTTCATGGCATATCGACCTTCTTGCAGTCGGCGATGGCGGCGAGGACCTCGTCGACCATCGTTTCCTTTTTCACGTCGCGCGAAAGGACAACGAGATCCGCCTCGGCGTAGATCGGATAGCGGGCGCGCATCAGGTTCTCGAGCGTCTGCCTCGGGTTTTCCGTCTTGAGCAGCGGCCTTGTATCGCGCTTGTTCACCCGCTCCCAGAGAACGTCGAGATCCGCATTCAGCCAGACGGTCAGGCCGCCCTTCCTGATCTGCCGGCGGGAGCGTTCGTTGATATAGGCGCCGCCGCCGGTCGAAACCACCCTTGGGCCCGACCGCAACAGTCGCTTCAGCACCCGCGCCTCTAGCGCCCGGAACTCCTCTTCGCCATAGGCGGCGAAAAGCTCGCTCACGGTCATGCGCGACACGCGTTCGATCTCATGGTCGGAATCGACGAAGGGAACGCCGAGCGCCTGGGCGGTCAGCCGACCAATCGCCGATTTTCCCGCTCCCATCAGGCCGATGAAAATCAGGTTGCGCTTACCGAGTGCGAGCTTCGCCCGTTCGGCGAGCGTCGCGAAAACCGGTTCGGTCACGTCGTTCATTAGGCGTCATAGTCCCCATTCCCCTTCGGTATCGACAAATCGGCCGGGGGCGTCAAGTCGTCGCGCGGAGCCGCGCCACGCTTCTTGAACTTGCCGGGCGAGCCGTTCATATAGATCACGGTCCGCTATGGCGTCACCTGCGTGCTGGAGACTGAAATGCCAACCCTGTTCCGGTTCCTGTTCTTCTGCGCCGTCGCGGCCGGGATGATCTATGGAACCATGGTGGCGCTCGTCACCTTCGTCGAGCCGGTGGAGCGGGACGTGACGGTGCGCATTCCGTCCGAACGGATCAATAAGCCGCAATGACGGATCTTTCGGAGGCCCACCTCGAAGCGTTCCTGGAAATGATGAGCGCCGAGCGGGGTGCGGCGGTCAACACGCTCCAATCCTACGAACGCGATCTCAGGGACGCACGCTCCTTCCTGCGCTCTTCAGGAACGCGGCTCAATGCCGCCACGGCGGACGATCTGAGACGTTATCTCTCGCATCTGGCCGGCGAAGGTTTCAAGGCCTCCTCCCAGGCGCGCCGGCTGTCGGCGCTCAGGCAATTCTACAAGTTCCTCTATGCCGAGGGCCTGCGTGGCGATGACCCGACCGGCATCCTCGACGCGCCGAAGAAAGCGCGCACCTTGCCCAAGACGCTCAGCATAGACGACGTCACCCGGCTGATCGGCGAGGCCGAGGCCCAGGCCGCCGCCGACGGCGAGGACGCCTTCGCGAAGCTTCGCATGCACGCGCTGATCGAGCTTCTCTATGCGACCGGCATGCGCGTCAGCGAGCTCGTGTCGCTGCCTGCAAGCGTGCTTGCGCAGAACGGCCGCTTCCTTGTCATCCGCGGCAAGGGCAACAAGGAAAGGCTTGTACCGCTGTCGCAGGCGGCGATCCGCGCCATGCAGACCTACGGCGATGCGCTGCGCAAGAGAGCGGTCGAAGTGGAGAGCCCCTGGCTGTTCCCTTCCTCCGGAAAATCCGGCCACCTGCCGCGCCAGGTCTTTGCCCGCGACCTCAAGACTCTCGCGGCGCGCGCCGGTATCAGGGTCGCAGCGATCTCGCCGCACGTGCTGCGCCATGCCTTCGCCAGCCACCTTCTCGCCAATGGCGCAGACCTTCGCGCCGTCCAGGAACTGCTCGGTCATTCGGACATTTCGACGACACAAATCTATACGCATGTGCTGGAAGAACGGCTGCACGAGCTGGTGCAAAACCACCACCCTCTTGCCAAACAGGCGAAAAAACAGGATTAGGACCGGCGGGGCAGGTTGGCTTTGCCGGGCGGTCCTTGTCGCAAAATGATCGGAAACGCATCTCATGCACAACTACCTCGACTTCGAAAAACCCATCTCTGATCTCGAGGGCAAGATCCTCGAATTGAAGAAGCTTGCCGGCGAAGACGAGAGCGTGAACACGTCCGACGAGATCTCGCGGCTCGAAGGGCGTGTGCGCGACGCGATGGCGGAGATCTATTCCAAGCTGTCGCCCTGGCAGAAGACGCAGGTCGCGCGCCACCCGTCCCGCCCGCATTTCCTCGACTATGCCGCGGAGCTCTTCACCGAGTTCACGCCCCTTGCGGGCGACCGCAACTTCGCCAATGACGACGCCATCCAGGCGGGCCTGGCGCGGTTCCGCGGCTCGCCGGTTGCGGTGATCGGTCAGGAGAAGGGCAACGACACCAAATCGCGCATCAAGCACAATTTCGGCAGCCCGCGCCCCGAGGGCTACCGCAAGGCGGTCCGCGTGATGGAGATGGCCGACCGGTTCGGCCTGCCGCTCATCACGCTGGTCGATACGGCAGGCGCCTATCCCGGCGTTAACGCCGAGGAGCGCGGCCAAGCCGAGGCGATCGCCCGCTCGACCGAAATGTGCCTCAACATCAAGGTGCCGATCGTCACCGTCGTGATCGGCGAAGGCGGCTCCGGCGGCGCGATCGCGATTGCAACCGGCAACCGCGTCTTCATGCTCGAGCATGCGATCTATAGCGTCATCTCGCCGGAAGGCGCGGCCTCGATCCTATGGCGCGATTCGACGCGCGCCAAGGAAGCGGCCAGCAACATGAAGATCACTGCCGAAGACCTGAAATCGCTCGGCGTAATCGACGGCATCATTCCCGAACCGGTCGGCGGCGCCCACCGCGATCCGCAGGCCGTGATCGGCCGCACCGGCACCGTCATTGCCGACGCGCTGAAAGAGCTTTCCGGGCGCAATGGCGACGAATTGCGGACCGACCGCCGGCAGAAGTACCTGAATATCGGCCGCAATCTCTAGGAGCGGATGAAGAAAAGCGCGAGTGGCGACCGCCATTCGCCTCAACCTTGATCAGAACCCAGGATTAACCACTGCGATTAGATTGACCCGCTCGGCAACCGGAAATCGGGACTGTGGCCAAATCTTGGCCATATTCGTGAGGTCATGAGAAACTGCCGTTTCGCAGGGGGCGCCTGCACGGTTAAGATTTCGTGAAGAATAATGACTTACTGATTCGTTGATACCTCTCCTTCGCGGATGAGGCATATACGGATGAATCTGGCTAAAACGGGCTTTTGCCGATGCGTTTCAGGAATCTTGCAATCATCACCGCCGTCGCAGCCGCGCTTGCCGGGTGCACCAACGAAACGCTCGATTCGGTCAACCTCTCCTCCGTCAAGAACAAGACGGAATACCAGCTTTCCAGCAAGATGGTCAGCAAGATGAGAGAGTTGGGGATGCAGAAGACATCCGCGATCCTGTTGCGCATCTTCAAGGAGGAGGGAACGCTCGAGGTATGGAAGGCGAATGCGTCGAGCCGCTTCCAGCTTCTGAAGAGCTATAAGATCTGCGCCTGGTCCGGCAAGCTCGGCCCCAAGGTGAAGGAGGGCGATCGTCAGGCGCCGGAGGGATTCTACCCGCTCTATCCGCACCAGATGAATCCCAACTCGAACTACTATCTGGCGATCAATACCGGTTTTCCCAACACTTATGACAAGGCGAACGGCCGCAGCGGCACGCACCTGATGATCCACGGCGCCTGCTCGTCTTCGGGCTGCTATTCGATGACCGACGAGCAGATCATCGAGATCTTCGCGCTCGCCCGCGATGCGTTCAAGGGCGGCCAGGAAAACGTCCAGCTGCAGGCCTTCCCCTTCCGGATGACAGCGGAGAACATGGCCCGCCACCGCGACAATTCGAACATCGAATTCTGGAAGATGCTGAAGGCCGGCTACGACCAGTTCGAAGTGACCAAGCGTCCGCCGCAGGTCAATGTCTGCGAGAGGAAATACGTCTTCAACCAGCAGAGCGACGGCAGCTTCAATCCGGCCGGCCAGTGCCCCGCCATGTCGACGCCGCCAGCCTTGCAAGTAGCCATGGCCAATTTCGACAAGGATTATCAGCGCGACTATCAAAAGGCGCTGAAGAAATACGACGGCATGGTCTGGTATGAACCGAGCGAAGCGGAGCGCAAGGCGATCGTTGCCGAGCAACGCAAGGGCCGCGAGCTTGCCTATGCGCCGACCGGCACGTCGCTCGACGCCGGCAAGCTGATGAAGGTGAGCGATCTCGAAAAGCGGCTTGCCGAGCAGAAGGAGGCCCAAGAGGCCAAGCAGGCGGCGCTGATCCAGAAGGAGGCGCTGGAGAAGGCGACCCGTGAAGGCAAGGCCGTGCCCGTCCCGCAGCAGAGCCCGATCGAACGACCCGTTCAACAGGCGGCGCTGCAGACGGCGCCTGTCCAGAAGTCCTTCTGGAAGCTGTTCTCGAAGAGCGAACCCGAGGCGCAGGCGACGGCACCCGTCAACGCGGCACCTGCCGAGCAGAGTGCGGCCCAACCGTCGGCTCAGCCGCCCGCCGAGCAGCGACCTGCCGCTGGTCAGCAGCGGGCAGCCACGCCGGCGGCCGCGCCCAATCCGCAGGTGGCCACCGCCCCTGTGGCCGGCGGAGATGCGGCACCGGCGGAGCAGCCGCCGAGGAAGCGCCCGTTCTGGAAGATCTGGGGCAATTGATGCCTGACGAGGCGAGGGTCGTCTACGACTTGAGGGGGCTGAAATGCCCCCTTCCCGTTTTGAAGACGCGCAAACGCATGGAGAGCCTGGCGCCCGGCGCGCTCATCGAAATCGAAACGACCGATCCCCTGGCAGTGATCGACATTCCGCACTTCTGCAGCGAGGACGGACACCGGCTGGAGCAGGCTGCGTCCACCGCGGGCGGCCACCGTTTTCTCATTCGCAAGAAGACATAGCCACGCGGGCAAGCATCAGTTGAAAAGGCAACGCACTCTCGAACACGATCACCGGCAATGCCGCTGCCAACAGGCTGGATGGCGCAGCCGGCAGCGACATACTGTCCGGGGGCGCAGGCAAGGACCAATTCGTCTTCAGCACGGCGCTCGGCGCGAGCAATGTCGATCATATCCGAGACTTCTCGGCGGTCGACGATATGATCGTGCTGTCAAGCAAGATCTTCACGACATTGACGCCCGGCTCTCTGTCGACGGGTCTTTTCAAGGACATCGCAGCGGCCAAGATCGATGCAAGCGATCGGCTTCTCTATAACGGCGATACCGGCGCTCTCTTTTATGATGCCGATGGTTCTGGCGCCGACAAGGCGGTGCAATTCGCCCATCTCGACAACAAGGCGGCGATTACGTCTGCCGACTTCTTTGTCGTGTGAGGCCACCCGCCGCGTTCGAGCGGGCGCGCGTCAAAATTTCAGGCCGGGTACGGCGAGCGGATTGTCGGTAAGCGCCTGCGCATCGGGGCGATCGACGCGCGGCTTGCCAGTGAAAGCATCGAATAGATCCCGCACGAAAGCCTCTTCCAAGCCCTTGGTGATCAGCACCATCCGCGTCCGGCGGTCGGTCGGGTCGGGCCAGGCGGCAAGCCGTTCGGGCGCGTGAAAGACGGTCTGTACGCCATGCAGCACCACCGGCCGCTCCGGCTTGTCCGCGACGCAAACGATCGCTTTCATACGCAACAGCTTCTCGCCATGCGCCGAGCGCAGGAGGTCGATGAACATCTCCAGCGCCATCGGCTCGATCGGTCGGTCGTGAACGATGCTGAACGAGCGGATGTCGGAGCCGTGGCGATTGACGTCGTGATGGTGGTGATGATGCCCATGATCATCATGATTATGATCATGATCCCCGCCGGACTCGTCCTGCAGCCAGCGGCCGACATCGGCGACCTTGGTCGACGGGTCGTAGAGGCCGCAGTCGAACAGTTCGGCGCGCCCGGCCTCTTCCCTGTCGGCGTCGATGATCGGCGCGCGCGGGTTGAGGTCCTTCAGAACATCTAACGATGCGTCGAGCTGTTGCTTGCTCGCGAGGCCGGTCTTGCTGATCACCAGCCGGTCGGCGACGGCCACCTGCTTCCGGGCCTCGACGTGATTTGCGATCGTCTGCTCACCATTGACGGCGTCGACGACGGCGACCACGCCGTCCAGGCGAAAATTCTGGGCGATCACCGGATTGCCGAGGACCGATTGCAGCACCGGCGCCGGATCGGCAAGGCCGGTCGTTTCGATGACGACCCGCTTCAGCGGCTTGATTCGCCCGGTCTGCATTCGGTCCATCAGATCGGCCAGCGTGTCGACGAGTTCGCCGCGCACGGTGCAGCACAGGCAGCCGTCGGAAAGTTCGATCACCCCGTCGCTCGACGCCTCGACAAGCAGATGGTCGATCGACACATCGCCGAATTCGTTGATGATGACCGCCGTGTCGGCCAGCTGCGGGTCCTTCAGCAAGCGGTTCAGAAGGGTCGTCTTGCCGGCACCCAGAAAGCCGGTCAGGATCGATACCGGCACGACCGGCAATGGACCGTTCATGGAAAGACTCCGTTTTTGAATTGAGCGGGATGCGGGCGGAAAACCGCCCTTACGTCCTTGTCCTCTCTAGAAACTCGGGCGCGGCACCGGGACCGGGATATTGGCGACATCGCCCTGGCCGGCGACGTCGCTGCCCGCCTTGGCGGTCTTATCACCGCTACCCGGAATAAGTCCGGCGAAGGCAAGCTTCAGCGGTCGGTCGATTTCGTGGATATAGGGCGAAAGCAGCTTCTGCCGGCCGGCCTCGTCGCGGCCTTCGCTACGAACCTTCGCCGCCTGCTTGGAGCAGATCTCCTTGCTGACGTCGGCAACCATTTCGCGGCTTTCACCATAAGGCGTGATCGCGGTCAGCGACGGCTTTTCAGCGGCACTGGTCGTCAGTGCGATCTGCAGAAGCCGGGCCGACTCGTCGGCGCGGGCGCCGAGGCTGTCCTCGCCGAGCACCACGGATACGACGCTGCGGCCATCCCGGGTCGCCGACGACACCTGGTTGAAGCCCGACGCGCAAATGAATCCGGTCTTCATGCCGTCGGCACCTTCGAAGCGGCCGATCAGCATGTTGTAATTGGCATAGTCCTTCTTGCCGGTGGTGAAGCCTTCCAGCGAAAAATAGGAAGCGTATTGCGGAAATTCGCGCTTAAGCGTGATCGCCAGAACGGCGAGGTCGCGCGCGGTCGTGTACTGGCCCGGGCCTGGCAACCCGTTGGCGTTGATGAAATGCGACGAGGTCATGCCGATCCGCCGCGCTTCCGCATTCATCCGATCGATGAACGCCTGTTCCGATCCGCCGACCGTTTCGGCAATTGCCACGGCCACGTCGTTGGCCGACTTGACGAGCATCATCTTCAACGCGCTGTCGAGCGTCATCGCCTGGCCGGGCTTGTAGAACATCTTGCTCGGCGGCTCGGACGCAGCGTTCTTCGTCATTACGACCGGGCTTTCCAGCGTCAACTGTCCGGCCTTGATCGCCTGAAACGTCGTATAGGCCGTCATCAGCTTCGTCAGCGACGCCGGATACCATTTCTGGAAAATGTCCTGATGCTCGTAGACTTTGAGAGTTGCGACGTCGACGACGAGCCGCGGATTGGCCGACGCCGGAAGCGCCGCCGCCAATGCCGCACAAACACCGGCAAGGACGCCCATCGCTCCTACCCTGTTGCGCATCCTAAGTCGAACTGTCACCACTATCCTTAACCTCGAATTTCCGCAGTTGCCTCGTATCGTCCGGCTATTTAGCCTATATGGCAAGGAGATGGCAAAGCCATTCACCTGGCCTCGGGGCCATCCACCGAACAGACCCACAGGGAATCATCATGCCGATATTGAACCGTGCCGCCGAACTCCAGAACGAAGTGACCGAGTGGCGGCGCCATCTGCACATGAACCCGGAGCTCCTTTTCGCGGTGGAAAATACGGCAGCCTTCGTCGAAAAGAAACTGAAGGAATTCGGCGTTGACGAGATCGTGACCGGCCTCGGCCGGACCGGCGTCGTCGGCCTCATCCGCGGCAATTTCGGCTCGGGCCGCACCATCGGCCTGCGGGCCGACATGGACGCCCTGCCGATCACCGAGACGGGCGGCAAGGCCTGGTCCTCGACCACGCCCGGCAAGATGCACGCCTGCGGCCACGACGGTCACACGGCCATGCTGCTCGGTGCCGCGAAATATCTCGCCGAGACGCGCAATTTCGCCGGCAGCGTCGCCGTCATCTTCCAGCCGGCCGAGGAAGGCGGCGGCGGCGGCAACGAGATGGTCAAGGACGGCATGATGGAGCGCTTCGCCATCGAGGAGGTCTACGGCATGCACAACATGCCCGGCATGCCGGTCGGCCATTTCGGCAGCCGCGTCGGCCCTATCATGGCCTCCACCGACGAGTTCACCATTACGGTCAAAGGCCGCGGCGGTCACGCGGCACAGCCGCACAAGACCATCGACCCGATCGCCATCGGCGCGCAGGTCGTCAACGCGCTGCAGACGATTGCCTCGCGCACCGTCGACCCGCTCGCGTCGATCGTCGTCTCCGTCACCAAGTTCAATGCCGGCTTCGCTCACAACGTCATTCCGGAACAGGCGGTGCTGGCCGGCACGGTGCGTGCGCTGACGCCGCAGGTGCGCGACATCGGCGAGGCGCGGATCCGCCAAATCGCCGAAAGCATTGCCGGCGCTTATGGCGCGACCGTCGACGTCTGGTACGGCCGCAACTATCCCGTGACGGTTAATCATGCGGAAGAGACCGGCCACGCACTTGCCGTCGCCGCGACGGTTGCCGGCGACGGCAATGTCAACGCCGCGCTCGACCCGATGATGGGCGGCGAGGATTTCTCCTACATGCTGCTTGCCCGGCCCGGCGCTTTCGTCTTCATCGGCAATGGCGAATCCGCCGGCCTTCATCACCCCGCTTACGACTTCAACGACGAGGTGATCCCGCACGGGATCACCTACTGGGTGAAGCTCGCGGAAACGCGGCTAGCCGCCTGAAAGACCTGAGCGGGGGGCAAATGCATCAGATCGACAAGACCGATCGCAGAATCCTGAACATCCTGCAGGCGGACGGGCGGATCACCAATCTCGAACTGGCGGACCGGATCGGCCTCTCTCCGACCGCGACGAGCGAGCGGCTGCGGCGGCTCCTGAAGGAAGGGTATGTGTCCGGCTTTGGGGCACGGCTCGATCCGCACAAGCTCGGCTTCGGGCTGCTGGTCTTCATCGAGGTAATGCTCGACAAGACGACGCCGGAAGTCTTCGATCAGTTCGCCGCCGCCATCAAACAGGCGCCGGCCGTGCTCGAATGCCACATGGTCGCCGGCGGCTTCGACTACCTCGTCAAGACCCGCTTCGAGGACATGGCCGCCTACCGCAATTTCCTCGGCCAGGTGCTGTGGACGCTGCCGGGCGTCAAGGAAACCCGCACCTATGCGGTGATGGAGGAAATCAAGAACGATGGGCCGCTGCCGCTCGTTTGACAGCAGCAGCCTATCGGGTCACGCCTTTATAGACGCCATGTCGATGACGAACCGATAGCGCACGTCGCTCTTCAGCACCCTCTCATAGGCTGCATTGATCTCTTGCATCTGGATAATCTCGATCTCCGAGACGATGCCGTGCTCGCCGCAGAAATCCAGCATCTCCTGCGTTTCCTTGATGGAACCGATCATGGAGCCGGAAATGCTGCGCCGCGCCGGCACCAGCGAGAAGGCATGGACCGGTACGGGGTTCTCCGGAATGCCGACGACCACGAAATCACCGTCGACCTTCAGGAGATTGAGATAGGCATTCCAGTCGATCTCGGTTCCTACGGTGCAGATGATCAGATCGAAGCTTCCGGCGAGCTTCTCGAAGGTCTGCGGATCGTTGGTTGCATAGTAATGGTCGGCGCCGAGTCTCAGCCCGTCTTCCTTCTTTGAAAGGCTCTGGCTGAGGACGGTGACGTCTGCGCCCATCGCATGGGCGAGCTTGACGCCCATGTGGCCGAGACCGCCCATGCCGACGATCGCCACCTTCTTTCCAGGCCCGGCTTTCCAGTGGCGGAGCGGCGAGTAGAGGGTGATCCCAGCGCAGAGCAGCGGCGCTGCCGCATCAAGCGGCAGGTTCTCCGGGATCGAAAGGACATAGCCTTCCTTGACGACGATGTGGTCGGAATAGCCGCCCTGGGTGGGAGTCTTTCCATCGGCCTCGACGCCGTTATAGGTCACGACCAGGCCCGGCATATAGTGTTCGAGATCGACATCACGGGTGGCACAGGTCGTGCAGGAATCGACGAAGCAGCCGACGCCGACCCGGTCGCCGAGCTTGAACTTCGTCACCTTCGAGCCGACCGCTCGAACGATGCCGACGATTTCGTGGCCCGGCACCATGGGGAAGGTCGCGTTTCCCCATTCATCGCGGGCCTGGTGGATATCGGAATGGCAGACGCCGCAATATTGGATGTCGATGACGACGTCGTCGTCACGCGCTTCGCGACGCTCGAAGGTGAAAGGGGCGAGCGGCTTCGATGCGTCCGTTGCCGCATATCCTCTTGCAATGGCCATGGGTCTTTCCTTCATGTCTGGGAATAGCGCGCCTAGGGAGGCATGGACCTCGGGCGGCAAGGCGGACTATGCTGTCCCGACGGCCGTTGCGTTAGTGCGATCCTGCAAAGTTTTTGCACAATCCTGCAAGAATGAATGAAACGCGGTGGCGGCATCGCGTTTTCTTCCTATCTGTGTCGCACCCCGCAAAGATCTAAAGCACTGGAAAGAACGCCGAATATGACCGTTACGACACCGACGCCGCGCCAGGAGATGATCGAGATCATTGCCCGAATTGCCGGGCACGACGGCGACCATCCGACCATCGTGCCTGGCCTCAGTGTTCACCGGCATTCGAGCTCCGCCAAGCCGAACTGTGCCGCCTATAAGCCGAGCCTGGCCATCATCGTCCAGGGCGCCAAGCGCGTCGTTCTGGGCGGGGAACTCTTCGTCTATGGAGCGTCGGACTATCTGCTGACCTCGATCGACCTGCCGGTACTGTCGCAAATCTCGCTGGCTTCCAGCGAGGAGCCCTATCTCAGCATGAATTTTCAGATCGATACGGCGAAGATTCCGGCGCTTCTCGACAGGATCGGCGACCAGCCGGCGGGGTCGCCCGCCTCGCCGCGCGGCATGACGGTCAACAAGCTTACGACCGATCTGGAAGATGCGGCGCTGCGCCTGCTGCGGCTTCTCGATAGGCCCGTCGAGATGGCCGTCCTGTTTCCCCTCATCGAACAGGAAATTCTCTATCGGCTGCTGGTCGGGCCGCATGGGGCGAGGCTGCGGCAGATGACGACGGCCGAGAGCCAGCCACACCAGATCGGCCGCGCCGTCGCCTGGCTGAAGGAACATTATTCCCGGCCGCTGCGCATCGACGATCTGGCAAGCCGGGTCAGCATGAGCGTCTCCTCGCTGCATCATCATTTCAAGGCGATTACGGCGATGAGCCCGCTGCAATACCAGAAGCAGCTCCGCCTGCAGGAGGCGCGACGTCTGATGCTGGAGGAGCGCCTCGACGCGGGCGACGCCGGCCACCAGGTCGGCTACGACAGTCAGTCGCAGTTCAGCCGCGAATATGCCCGTCACTTCGGCGAACCGCCCGCGCGCGACATTGGCCGCGTTCGCCGCAGCCTCGTCGACCGCCTGACCGGCGAGGCGGAGATGCTGAGCGAAGGCTAGCCTTACCAACCCTCGTCAAGCACCTTTGCCAGCATGTCGGCGAAGAAGTCGGCGCTCTCGCGGCTGAGGCAGAGCGGCGGCTTGATCTTCAGCACGTTGAGGTGGTCGCCGGTCGGCTGCATGATGACGCCGAGATCAAGGAGACGGTTGCAGATTGCCGCTGTCTCTTCCGTCGCGGGCTCGAGCGTCTCGCGGTCGCGGACGAATTCGACACCGAGATAGAGCCCCATGCCGTGAACCGCGCCGACGATCGGGAACCGTGCCCGAAGCGCCTCGAGCCGATCCCTCAAGTGGTCGCCGACGGTGCGGGCATTCTCCTGCAGGGCCTCGTCATGCAGGATGTCGAGGACGGTTAGTCCGACGACGGAGCTCACCGGGCTGCCGCCGGCGGACGAGAAGAAATAGCCCTCCCCCTCCAGCGCGTCGGCGATCTCGCGGCGGGTAATCACGGCACCGAGCGGGTGGCCATTGCCCATGCCCTTGGCGACGGTGATGATATCCGGCACGACGCCCTGTTGCTCGAAGCCCCAAAAATAATGCCCGAGCCGGCCATAGCCGACCTGCACCTCGTCGGCGATGCAGATGCCGCCGCGCGCCCTCACCATTGCATAGACGGCTTCGAGATAGCCGGGCGGCAGCGGTATGCCGCCGGCATTGCCGTAAACAGTCTCGCAGATGAAGCCGGCGAGGCTTCCCTCCTTCTCGTCCAGTTCCGCGAGCTTTGCAGCGACGGTGCCGACGTATTCACCCGTCGAGCTTTCGCCGCGATATGGCCCGCGATAGGTGTTCGGCGAGACGACCGGATGCACCCAGTCCGGCCGGGTGGTCAGCGCCTGCGGATTGTCGGCAATCGAGGTCGAGACCGCGTCGCTCGCCGCCGTCCAGCCATGATAGGCTTCCAGCAGAGAGAGAATGTTGCGCGCGCCGGAATAGGCCCAGGCGAGCCGTATGGCGAGGTCGTTGGCCTCCGATCCGCTGTTGACGAGGAAGACGGTATCGAGCCCTTCCGGTGCAAGCCCTGCAAGCCGCTCTGAAAACTCGGCGACCGCCGCGTAGTGAAAGCGCGAGTTCGTATTGAGCAGCGACCATTGCCGCCCGACCGCGGCGGACATACGCGGATGGCCGTGGCCGACGATGGTGACGTTGTTGACCATGTCGAGATAGGCCCGCCCTTCGACGTCGAAGAGGTGCTCCTTCCAGCCGCGCTCGATTTCGGGCGGCTTGCGGTAGTAATTCTTCTGCGGGCGCGCGAAATGGCGTTGACGCCGTTCCAGCAGCGCCGCCGCATCGGGCGCGGGCGCATCGCAATCGAAACCGAGGACACGCGCCGGCGACGGGCAAAGCCGACGCCAGGCCCCCGCCTGATGCGCGGCCGCGAAGGGTGGCGGATTGATTTCCCCGGCTGTGCAGAGTTGGACACGCATGAAACCGAGCGACGTGGGGTTGGCGGGGATCGTTCCGATCCGGTCCCCTGCCTCGACGCTTCCACCGTCACCTGCTGCCGGCTCGATACCCAGCAGATGAAGGTGGAGGCCTTGTGCCGAGAGGATCAGCCTGCCACCGCGCTGGTGGAGTTGGCCGGCAAACGGGGCGTGAACCGCCGTCTGTCCGTGCAGGCAAAGGTCGACATGGAGGGCGAGGGTCTTGGGAGCCTTCGCCTGAACAAGCCGCGTTTCCGTCAGGCGGAACTCGCCGTAGCGGGTCGCAGCAGTGCCCGCCGCACGCGCCGCCGACTGCAGAAGCAGCGCCTCGGTGTCCTCATAGTGCCAGCGGTCGGCGGGCAGATGCGGTCCGAGCAACGACAGGTCGACAATCCCGACACGGCCCGGGTCGACATCCGGCAGCAGGCGGCCAGGCATCGGAAGGTCGGTCGGCAGCGCCTCCTTGCCGACGGCCTGACGGATTGCACAGTCCATAAGCTCGAAGGGAACGGAGACGGCGACATCGAAGATCTCGCGCTCGTGCGCGGCGTTGCCCTGGACATAGGCATTGTCCGGCTCGATCTCGAGCTGATGTTCAGAGCTGGCGACCAGAATGCCGGCTCTCGCGACGATCAGCGGCCAGAGCGCCTTGAGTTCCGCCTCCGTCAGCGGGCAGACCGCATGGAAAGCCTTGACCGCCGGCAGGATGCGGAAAGGATCGCCATCCGCGTGGTGAAGCAGCGACGCACAGGTAACGGCAAGATCCGCGACCAGCCAGCCCTTCAGCACGTCGCCGAAATCGATGACGCCCTCGGGAACGAGGCGGCCGCTCTTCTCCGCCCTGCTCACCACATTGTCGTCGGTGACGTCCTGATGGATCGCCTGCAGGCGGAGCTCCGGCATCAGCGGCTGCACACGGCGCATCGCACCCACCATCGCTTCGGCGATGCGCTTGCGCATATCGACGTCCGTCATCGCCGAAAGCAGCTGGAGCGCCACCGGACCCGCCCGCCGCAGATCCCATTGCAGTTCTCGCTCGAGTCCCGGATGATCGAAGTCCACGAGCGCCGCGGCGAGCCGGCCAGCGAGGTCGCCGAGGGCCGAAACGGTTTCTACCGAGAGATGCTTGCGGCGCGTCAGCGGCGTGCCCTCGAGATAGCTGAGCAGCCGGAACTGGTAGGTGACGTCGCGCACGACGGCCGTGACAATCTCGTCGCCATCGAGTGAAGCCACGACCCTCGGCACCAGCGGCGCATCGGCCTTGGCGCCCACATGCCGCAACGCCGCGTTCTGGGCCTCGAGCTCGACGCGCGCGTATTCCGCTCTCGCGATCTTCAGCACGAAGCGACCGTCGCCTGTGTCGACGCGATAGTTGCGGTCCTGCTGGCTGCCGAGCTCGACGAGTTCGCCCGAGAGGCCGTAGTGCTCCTGCAGGATCGCCTTCGCTTCGTCGGCCGACACGTCGGGCCTTGCGAGCTCAGTGCGGCGCTTCAGCGAGTCCTCTTCCATCATTCCGCTCCCGTCCATCTCAAGGATGTCTTTACGATGAAACGCCCTCGAGGCGATAGCGCGTGCCGGGATAGAGCAGCCGCGCGACCGTGACATTCCTGTTTTCCGACCAGGTTCGCCGACGGATCATCAGGCAGGGTTCGTTGCGGCCGATCGAAAGCAGCTTGCACTCCCAGGGCTGCGGCAACACCGCCTCGACGACCTGCTCGGTGCGGGTGATCGGTGCCACCTGCGTCAGGTAGGCATTGGGAGTCATGCTGGTGAAATCCTGTCCCAGGTAGTCGGGACAGATCAGGGGGTTTACGAAACGATCCTCGATCTGGATCGGCACGCCATTCTCCGCGTGAACGATGATCGAGTGGAAGACGCGCGCCCCGGTCGCCAATCCCAGCGCAACGGCAATTTCGGGGTTCGCCGACCCTTCTTCGAGGAGATCGATACTGGAAGTGTGACGGTGGCCCCGCTCTCGAATTTCGTCGGCAATGTTGCGGACTTCGAGCAGCGCCGTGCTGCCCTTGTGCGGAGCAACGAAGGACCCCACACCTTGCACCCGTGTGATCGCGCCCTCGCTTGCCAGCTCGCGCAAGGCGCGGTTTGCGGTCATGCGGCTGACCCCTAGGTCGGCAACGATGTCGTTCTCAGACGGGATGCGATGATGCGCTGGCCATTCGCCACTTTCGATGCGGCTACGGATGAACTGCTTCACCGCTTCGTAGCGCGGGATAGGCCCGTCCTCAAAGGCGGATACGTCGCTTTTGCGCTCCATTGACGTCATAAAATGCTCCGTTCGTCGGCACTGAACCGACATGCCGCCGGCAATTCAGGACTGTTTTCGACGATTTTGAGCTTGCGCGCCACCAGAAAATATCTATAGTTCCATATACAACCACGTACAGGAGGAAGCATGTCTGCCTTTTCCGCTCACCGGCTTTTCGCCGAGCAGGCGCTTCTGTCGACGGGTTGGGCGGAAAACGTCGTCATTTCCATCGACAGTGACGGGTGCATCGCGGCGGTCGAAGCCGACCAGGCGACAGCTCCGGGCGACGAGCGAACCGCCGGTCCCCTCGTTCCGGCCATGCCGAACCTGCACTCCCACGCCTTTCAGCGCGCCATGGCCGGTCTTGCCGAAGTGGCGGGCAGCGGCGACGACAGCTTCTGGACCTGGCGCGAGGCGATGTACCGCACCGTCGGCCTTGTCGACCCAGACGACGTCGAGGCGATCGCCGCAAAACTCTATGTTGAAATGCTGAAGGGCGGCTTCGGCCGCGTCGTCGAGTTCCACTATCTTCACCACATGGCTGACGGCACCCCTTATGCCGATCCGGCGGAGATGTCGCTGCGCATCCTGAACGCGGCGCAAGCGACCGGCATCGGCCTCACGCACCTGCCGGTCTTCTACGCGCACGCCAATTTCGGCGGCGTGGCTCCCAATCCGGGCCAGCGCCCGTTCCTGCACGATGCGGATCGCTTTCTCGCTCTCCTCGAGCGGCTGGTTCCGGTCAGCGCCGAAGCTGGCGCCGAGCTCGGCTATGCCATCCATTCGCTGCGCGCCGCGACCCCTGACGAGATGCAACGGATTCTCGGCGCGGCTCCGGTTTCCGGACCGATCCACATCCACGTCGCCGAGCAGACCCGCGAGGTCGAGGATTGCCTCGCCTGGAGCGGCCGCCGCCCGGTCGAGTGGCTCCTTGACGAAATGCCGGTCGACCGGCGCTGGTGCGCCATCCACGCGACACACATGACGGCGGCGGAGACCGAACGCCTGGCGAAGTCGGGCGCGGTTGCCGGCCTCTGCCCGGCGACCGAAGCCAATCTCGGCGACGGCATCTTCCCGGCCACTCACTTTCTGGCCGCCGACGGGCGGTTCGGAATCGGCACCGACAGCCATGTGGCGACCAGCGTCGCGGAAGAGCTACGGCTCCTCGAGTATGGCCAGCGGCTGCGCGACCGCCGGCGCAATCGGCTCGCCGCCGGCCCGGGCGCTTCCGTCGGCCGAACGATTTTCGACGCCTCGCTCGCCGGCGGCGCCCAGGCGGCCGGCCTCGGCACGGCAGGTATCAGGGCCGGTGCTCGGGCGGACCTCGTCGTGCTCGACGGTGCCAATCCCTACATCGCCGCCGCCAGCGGCAATCGGATTCTGGACCGCTGGCTCTTTGCGCTCGGCGGCGAGACTGTCCGCGACGTCATGATCGCGGGCCAATGGAAGATCCGCAACGGACACCATGACCGGGAGGAAGACATCGACCGCGCCTTCGCGCGGGTTCTGACCAAGCTGAAATAGCGAACCATTCGACGATCAAAAAAAGGGGAATGCGCATGTCGATCAGCACAATGAAACTCACCTTCGCTGCCGCCGGCCTGATGCTGGCGGTCTCTACCGGCGCTGCCAATGCTTCCTATTGCGGCGATGGCAAGACCGTGACCTTCGCCGGCATCGATTGGGAAAGCGGCGCCTTCATCACCGAGGTCATGAAGACGATCCTCGCCAAGGGCTATGATTGCCTGGTCGATTCCATTCCCGGCAATTCCGTGACGCTGGAACAGGCGACCGCCAACAACGACGTGCAGATATTTGCCGAAGAATGGCTCGGCCGCTCCGACATCTGGAACAAGGCAGTGGAAGAAAAGAAGGTGGTTGCCATCGGCAAGACCTTCGTCGGCGCCAGCGAGGGCTGGTTCGTGCCCGACTATGTCGTCCACGGCGATCCGGCTCGCAATCTCGAAGCCAAGGCGCCGGACCTCAAGAGCGTTTCGCAGCTTTCCGATCCGAAGGTCGTCGAGGTCTTCGCCGATCCGGAGGAGCCGTCCAAGGGCCGCTTCCTGAATTGCCCCTCCGGCTGGACCTGCGAGGGCGTCAGCACCGCCAAGCTCGAAGCCTACAATCTCGGCGAGGCCTATGTGAACTTCCGCCCCGGCACGGGCACGGCGCTCGATTCGGCGATCACCTCCGCCTATCTGCAGGGTGAGCCGATCCTCTTCTATTACTGGTCGCCGACCGCGATCATGGGGAAGTTCAAGCTCGTCCAGCTCGAAGAGCCGGCCTATAACGAAGCCTGCTGGAAGGAACTGAGCAGCGCCAACGGCAAGCGCGAGGAAGGCTGCGCCTTCCCCTCGGTCGACGTCGCCTACGGCGTCAACAGCACCTTCGCTTCGGAAGCACCCGAGATCGTCGCGATCCTTGAAAAGGCAACCTTCCCGCTCGAAGAGGTCAACGGCAGCCTTGCCTATATGGTCGACAACAAGGTCGACGCGGCCGCGGCCGCGGCTGAGTTCCTGAAGACGAAGGCCGACATATGGGGCAAGTGGGTCTCCGACGAGGCCCGCGGCAAGATCGAGGCAAGCCTCAAGTAAGGCGAGCTTAACCCCGCAGGCGTTCGCCGTGCCTTACCGTTCGTGACGGAAGGCGCGGCGGCTCGCAGGCTGCCAAGCTGCCCGCGGTCAGGCGACAATGACCGCCAGCGGCTCTCTGAGCAAGGAACGGTTCCGATGTTTCCGGACTCTCTCAATCTTTCGATCCGCGCCCCGGTGAATGAGTTCATCCAGGCGCTCGTCACCAATTATGGCTGGGTGTTCAAGGCGATCAGCGGCGTCATCCTGAAGGCCGTGTTGTTCCTCGAATGGATCCTGCGCGGCCTGCCCTGGTGGCTTGTCATTCTCGCCTTCATGGCACTCGCCTGGCAGAGTTCGAAGCGCTGGACGCTGACGCTTGCCGTCGGTGTCCTCCTTCTCGCCGTCGGGGTGCTCGGTCTCTGGGACCTGACGATGCAGACGCTCGCCCTGATGCTGATGGCGACCATCGTCTCGGTGGTGATCGGCGTGCCGATCGGCATCCTCGTCGCCAAGAGCCGCGTCGTGCGCAACGTCACCCTGCCCGTTCTCGACGTCATGCAGACCATGCCGAGCTTCGTCTACCTCATCCCGGCGCTGATGCTCTTCGGTCTTGGCAAGGTGCCGGCGATCCTCGCGACCATCATCTATGCGGTTCCGCCGCTGATCCGCCTGACCGATCTCGGCATCCGCCAGGTCGATGGCGAGGTTGTCGAAGCGGCAACCGCCTTCGGCGGCAGCCCTACGCAGATCCTTTTCGGCGTCGAGCTGCCGCTCGCCACGCCGACCATCATGGCCGGCCTCAACCAGACGATCATGATGGCGCTGTCGATGGTCGTCGTCGCCTCGATGATCGGTGCACGCGGGCTCGGCGAACAGGTGCTGAACGGCATCCAGACACTCGATGTCGGCAAGGGCCTGGAGGCGGGCATCGGCATCGTCATTCTCGCAATCGTGCTCGACCGCATCACGCAGGGCTTCGGCAAGCCCCGGACGGAGGACGCCCGCAATGGCTGATATCGAAATCCGCAACGTCTACAAAATCTTCGGGCATGATGCGAGGAAGGCGCTCGCAATGGTCAAGGACGGCCTGGACAAGGCCGATATCCTGGCCCGCTCCGGCTGCAGCGTCGGTCTCAACGATGTCAGTCTAAAAATCGGCGCCGGCAAGATTTTCGTGATCATGGGGCTGTCCGGATCCGGCAAGTCGACTTTGGTGCGCCATATCAACCGGTTGATCGAGCCGACGAGTGGCGAGGTCGTCTTCGACGGCAGCAACATCCTCGACCTAGACGCGAAGGCGCTGCGCGCCTTCCGCATGCGGCGCGTCAGCATGGTCTTCCAGAGCTTCGCCCTGATGCCGCACCGGACCGTGCTGCAGAATGTCGTCTACGGTCAGCGCGTGCGCGGCGTCTCGAAGGCCGATGCCCGCGAGATCGGCATGAAGTGGATCGAGACGGTCGGTCTATCGGGCTACGATGCGAAATTCCCGCACCAGCTCTCGGGCGGCATGAAGCAGCGCGTCGGGCTAGCACGGGCGCTCGCCGCCGATACCGACGTGATCCTGATGGACGAGGCCTTCAGCGCCCTCGATCCGCTGATCCGCAGCGACATGCAGGACCAGTTGCTGCAACTGCAGCAGAATCTTGCAAAGACCATCGTCTTCATCACCCACGATCTCGACGAGGCGCTGCGCATCGGATCCGAGATCGCCATCCTGAAAGACGGTCAGGTCGTGCAGGTCGGCTCGCCCGGTGATATTCTAGACAATCCGGCAAACGACTATGTCGCGCGCTTCGTCCAGCGCCGGCAGGGAAGACCCGAGAAGCATGACTAAGACGATCACCATCCATGGACCGCTGACATGGCGCGAGATCGCCGCCGTTGCTGACGGCGCCCACCTCGCCTTGGCCGAGCCGACGCGTCAGCGGATCATCGATGCCCGCCTGATCGTCGATGCGCTGGTCGAGCGCGGCATCCGCGGTTACGGCATCAATACGGGCGTCGGCGCGCTCTGCGATGTCGTGATCAGCCGCGAGAACCAGCAGGCCCTGTCGCGCAACATCATCCTGAGCCACGCCTGCGGCGTTGGCGACCCGCTCGCGCGAGCCGAAGCCCGCGCCGTGATGGCGGCGCAGATCGCCAATTTCGCGCACGGCTATTCCGGCGTTCGGATCGAGACGGTCGAGGCGCTGCTGGCGCTGCTCAACGCCGACATTATGCCGCTCATCCCCTCGCGCGGCTCGGTCGGCTATCTTACCCACGCCGCCGCCATAGGCCTGGTCTTGATCGGTCATGGCACGGCCATGCGCGGGGCCGAGAAGCTCAGCGGCAGGGAGGCGCTTGCCCGGGTCGGGCTGAAGCCGCTGAGGTTGCATGCGAAAGAAGGGCTCAGTCTCGTCAACGGCACGCCCTGCGCCACCGGTCAGGCGGCGCTGGCGCTGGCGCGCATGGAACGGCTCTTCGTCTGGGCCGATGCGGCCGCGGCGATGACCTATGAAAATCTGGGCAGCCAGGCCGAGGCCTTTGCCGAGGGCCCACTGGCACTGCGGCAATCGCCGGGCCTTCAGGCGGTCGGCAAGCACCTGCGCGACTGGCTGGCCGAGAGCCCGATGCTCGCCGAGACGACCCGCACGCAGGATCCTTTGAGTCTGAGAGCCGTTCCGCAGGTGCATGGAGCAGCGCGCGATGCCTTCGCTCAGGTCGCCGAGATCGTCGACCGCGAGCTTTCGAGCGTCACCGACAATCCGGCCGTCTCCGGCGCGCCGGAGGCTCCGCGGGTGCATTCGCAGGCCCATGCCGTCGGAGCGGCGCTCGGCCTCGCCATGGACAGTCTCGCCGTCGCCGCAGCCGAAGTCGCCGCGATTTCGGAGCGCCGCATCGACCGTCTGGTGAACCCGCTCGTCAGCGGTCTCCCGGCGTTTCTTGCCGATGACAGCGGCGTCTCCTCCGGTTTCATGATTGCCCAGTACACGGCCGCGGCCCTTGTCGCCGAAAACCGCCGGCTGGCAGCGCCGGCAAGCCTTGACGGCGGCATCACCTCTGCGCTGCAGGAGGACATCCTGACGCATGCTACGCCTGCCGCTTGGAAGGTCTTGTCGATCCTCGACAATCTCGAACGGATCCTTGCGATCGAACTGTTGGCGGCAACGCAAGCCTATGAAATGCAGCCCAGTTCCCGCGGCAGGGCACCGCGCACCGATGCACTTTATGGCCGCATTCGCGGAGCAATCTCAACCTACACCGACGACCGGCCGATGAACGAGGATTTCGACCGGATGTGCAACCTCATGCGAGGAGTGGCACCATGAAGATCCTGCGCTCTAACGACTACAGGCACATGCCCTGGAAGAACGGCGGTGGCGAGACTGTCGAAATCGCCGTATCGCCGGATCGTGCGCCGCTTTCCGATTTCGACTGGCGCGTCAGCATGGCGACGGTTGCCAATGACGGCCTGTTCTCCAGCTTTTCCGGCATCGACCGAACGCTCTCCATCCTCGAAGGCGCCGGCATGACGCTGCTGATCGAGGGTCGGCCGCCGAAGCTTTTGACAACGGCCGATGCACCCCTCTCCTTTCCCGCCGATGTCACGACGTCGGCCAAACTCGCGAACGGCCCGATCACCGACCTCAATGTCATGACCCGCCGGCAGACGCTCAGGCATCGGGTGCGAAAACTCCATGTCGACCATTCGCAACCGATCACCACCCACGCCCGGGAACTCGTTCTCTTCTGCCACCGCGGCAGCGTCGCGCTGTCAACCGAAGGCGTCTCTGCGACCTTGCACGCACTGGATACGGCGGTGCTCCAGCACCCTGTCGCCCTCACTCTGTCGGCCGACATCGCCTCCGAAGTCTTCCTGGTAGAGATCAGTTCAGCTTAGAGCACCTTAGAGCACCAAGGCATATCGGATCGCACCGAAGAGCAAGAGGATTGCACCGGCAGCCATCAATGCCGCCGCGTGCCAGTTCCGCGTCAGCCCGAGGAACCTCAAGCCCTGGTGCCGGGGCTCCAGCGTCTTCGGATCGTTTTCATAGGGATTTGGCGGTTCACTTAGCCGTCGTCGGCCAAGCGCCTCCCACGTCATCACGAGAACGCCGCAGATAAACAGGAATGCACCGGCGAGGACTGCCCACACGCGCTTTGCTCCGCAAATCGACGCGCGATCACGCCTCAGCGTGTGCGCGTTTGAGGACGCACGACATTCATCTGAAGCTCATGGGCCGAAGCATATCTGCCGAGGACCTTGATCAGGCGCTGCTCCTCGGCCTTGTGAATGCCGCTCCGCCTGCAATACTCCGCGACGTCCCAGACATGCTTGGCATCGGTCTTTTCGAGCTTGCGGATGTCCATGTGTCTCATTCTTCACCTCCCACCTCTGCCGAAAAACGCCGGCAGGCCGGTTTGGTTCCACATTCCTCGCCAAGGTTCGCGACAACCAGTCACGCCTTTCCGGCCGCGGCCGTGACGCCGTTCGCTGCCTCCCTGGCCTCCGTACCCTCGGACATGCAGTCGCGGCGAACCTCCTTCAGCTCTAGCCCGTCGAGCTTTTCTATTCCCATGAAGCGGTTCTCGGCGTCGCTCACGCGGATCAGCTCGTCGATCTTGGCCTGCAGCGCGATATCGTCGCGGTTCTGAGAGTTCGGAAGCACGAACACCATCAGAAACGTTGTGATCGTCGTGCAGGTGTTGACGGCGAGCTGCCATTTTGCCGGGAAATCGATGAGCGCCCCGCACACGGCCCAGATGTCGATCGCAGAGAACGACACGGCAAAAGTGATCGGCCTCCCGGCGAAACTGGAAATTTGGTTCGAAAATCGGGTAAAGATCGACTGCATCTGGCGGTCTCCTTTCGAAAACCGCGAACGCGGCGACGGCTCCGCTTGGTTCCTATCGGCCAGATTCCCGGACAGTCCATATACGGAACAAATCGCCCTGCCTGCCGTTCAGCCTGTGCCGATACGAGCGGCAGCCGAAGCCGCCACCAGAGCGACGGGGAGGAGAAAATGCCAGGACGGAAGAGGTTCCGATGCCTCAGAAAGAGAACAAGCTTCAGAAACTCACATTGATGCTCGGCCAGACTGTCGCCGCGATGCGCGTTAACGAGATGTTGATGTGCCGTTTGATGCACTGGATTGCCGCGCAGACTGACGACCCGCAACGGTTCATTGCAGAGGCCGTGGAGGACGTCCGAAACGAGCTGCGGAGCGGGGCCGCAGTGGATGGCAGTACGGTCATGGCCGAGGCGGCCAAGGAGGCTCTGGAATATCTCGACAATCTCTCCACCGAGATGTTGGCCATCAGGAGGCGCACACGTCGCCCCGGCGAGACCAAGGGTCTCTCGCCGTTGGACGGTCATCGCTTCCCCTCGTTCACATCCGCCCTGGAGGGGCATTTGAACACCTCCCCTCAACACCATGATCGCTGACAAATATGCCGGAGGAGCCTCGGCGCCTCTCTTCTCACTGCGCCCCGTGGTGCGGCACGAATTTCGGCGCCTCTTCCAGGAGGGTATAGGGGCCCTCCGGACATTTGACGTCCGGATTGACCAGATGGAACAGGCCGAGCGGGTTCGGTTTGAAGATCCAGGCATGCAGATCGTAATGATGCAGTTGTGCCGGCAGGAGCGGCTCATGACCCTCCATAGGCCCGTCAAAGGGCTGCCCGAACAGCTCAGGTTTAGGCTTGACGCCCGTCGCGAGTGGTATCAGCCATTCGACCGCAACCAGCTGCAGCTTGTCGCCAACCGGCTCGTAGACCAGCAGAGTGGGCTTCATCGGATCGGGCACCGGGCCGATCAAGGCGGGGTTCAGGAAATGCACCCCCATCGTGCCGCTCGCGAACGTGACGCAGCCCAGCGTCGAGAAGTAGCCGTCGCGCACGGCAACCACCGGATCCTGGTATTTTTCCAGCGACGCCTTGAGCTTCTCGAGCTCCGGCGGAAGCTTGTCGGACGCATTCACCAGATGTGCGGACATGAAAGCAATGGCTGCCGCCAGACAGCTTGGCCACAGACAACGCGGCACCGAAGACATAGGCATGGCTCGGTCCTCCCTCGCTCCACCGCCTCCCGCGAGGAGCAGGCGCCATAATACTGCGGGCTACGTCTGCGCACCATTCATGCGATTGGGTTAGTGCCGTTCTCCATCATGCGGGAAGCAGGAAAACTCCTACTCCGGCCCGCGGCCGCTGACGTCGGGTTGGCCCCACTGATCGAGCAGGCCAGAAAACGTAGGAGGGGCGCCCATGGCACCCCTCCGCGGACCCCGCGCTCGCCCCGGTCGGGCGGCACTTCAAAGCCGTACATCCCAAAGGGAAAATCTGGCTTCCAGCAGCCGGTCCTCATTCTCGGGAAGACCGATGTCGCGGCGCATGCGATCGGACAGATGGGAGACTTGGTTCGTCATTTGACGATGTCTCCAGAGTGCCAGAAGCAACGCACGCGCAGTC
Organism: Sinorhizobium sp. BJ1; assembly: GCF_002531555.1. Classification (NCBI taxonomy): domain Bacteria; kingdom Pseudomonadati; phylum Pseudomonadota; class Alphaproteobacteria; order Hyphomicrobiales; family Rhizobiaceae; genus Sinorhizobium; species Sinorhizobium sp. BJ1. The sequence continues at coordinate 5,862 of NZ_NWTH01000035.1, read as the reverse complement.
TTCCTGGCGCCAAATTTCCGGAACAGGTCATCGACCGTTGCGGCAAGGGTATCAACAACTAATAATTGTGTTTCGCGCATGATTTTCCGTCCCGGCGCACGACGCGGCCAGGTCCTCTCGAAGGTAAGAAAGACGCACGGGTGCGGACGCGAAATACGAGCAAATCGCTCCGTCAGCCGGTCACGTCAGGTCAAATTGGGATAGCGCCAATCAGCGGAAATCCGGGCTTTAATAGCCCTGGACACAAAGTCGGCTCGGGCTGGATGCACGATGCATCGAGGCCACAGCAGCCGTTCCGCGAGTGAGGCGCACAGTCACGAGAATAGTATCCATTTCACGCCTCCTCTGGCTTGAATTGCAAGTGGCGCCAACATACACGAGTCCGGCCGATTGGCAAATACACAATTTCGGATTGCAGCAATCGCCACCGGATGCGTTGCAGGACCGCAACACTTTGCCGCTCCCATCAACGGCCAGTCAGCGTACATGCGGTTTACAGCCTCCGGCCGTTCGCAACACGGCTCGAGACGAACATATTGGACCGGCCTTGAGCGGCCGGTCCAACCAGAGCCTGCATGGGGCTGATCGCGGCTGAGCGATCGCTGATTGCCCTAGTTGCCGAGAATCGCGTCGATTTCCGCCATCGTGGCTGCCGGCAACGCGCCCTTCTCGAGCACGGCGAGATTCTCGCGCACCTGCACCTCCGTCTTGAATCCGGGAATGGGAAAGGTGTTGGGTGAACGGGCGAGAATCCAGCCGAGTGCCCCTTGCGCCAAGGTCCGGTCGCCGGTCTGCAGCAGCTCCCGCACTTCGGCAAGGCGCTTGAGATAATCGGCACGCGGCCGCCCGTCCTCGAAGAAACGCACCCAGCTGTGCCCGGCCGCGCGCACGTCGTTTGCGGGCAAGCGCGTATCTGCCCGGAACTTTCCGGTCAGGAATCCCATCGCCAAGGGCGAGCGATTAAGGCTGGCAAGGTCGTTGCTTTCGCACATCGCAAGCATGTCCGGCCCATCCGTGAAAACATTCAGCTCCTGCTGAACCGCGACGAAATGCGGAAATTTCACCAGTCGCTTCGCCGCGGCGGCGTTATCCGTACTCCAGCCCCAGAAACGGATGGCACCTTGTTCCACCAGCTTTTCGAGCGTCTCGCCGGCCGCATCCGCCTGATCGCCTGAAAGTTCCCCGACATGAATTTGATAAAGGTCGATATAATCGGTGCTGAGACGCTGGAGCGATGCCGCGCAGGCCTCGTTGATGTAAGCGGGACTGACATCGGTGCTGATGAGAGCGCGGGCGGCGCGATCGTAGGTGTATCCGAACTTGGTTGCGATGATAGCGTCGCCTCTTCGCCCGCTGAGTGCCCGGCCGATCACCTCTTCGCTGCGCCCGGTTCCGTAGGCATCGGCCGTGTCGATCAGCGATGCACCCATTTCGAGCCCGAGACGAATGGCGCGGATCGACTGCTCGTCATCGACCTCACCCCAACCATCCGGCTTTCCACGAAGGGTGAAATAGCCGCCGATCGCCCAACCACCTAAGCCAATGGCTCCAGCCGAGAGGCCGGAACGTCCCAATGGTCTGCGTCCGATCGTAGAGATGTCGCTGGCAAGCATGGCGGTCCCTTCCCTTCGTGGTGCGGCGGTGAGCAACCATGTCATCGGAAGTCGGCGATCAGAAGCTCGGATTCCGCAAGGTGTTTTTCAGAAATGAAAAACTACTTCACGATAGGAAATGAAAAGCGCCGCTGACAGGACCCTTGGGGGTTATCGTCTGAAGATGTAGATCGCGCCGCCGGCATCGTCGGATACGAGGACCGAACCGTCCGGCGCTTCCTTAACGTCCACCGGCCGGCCGACATCCCTGAGGAAGGTCGTCGCCGACACCGGCCGGCCGCCCCGAAAGCGCAGCCGCACGACCTGATACCCGACGGGCACGGACCGGTCCCAACTGCCATGCTGGGCGACCAACGCGTCGCCGCCGAGGCTGCGGAAGAAATGGATGCCCAACGCCGCGACATGGGCCTGAAAGTTGAAGACGGGTGCTATCTGGCGGGCGGGCGGCGGCGCCTGCTCAAACCCTTTAAGCCGGATCTGGCCTCCGAAATAGGGAAAGCCGTAAAAGCCGCCCGGTCGGAGCGCGTTCAGCTCGTCGGGCGGGATGTCGTCGCCCATCCGGTCGGCGCCGTTGTCGGTAAAGAACATGGTGCCGCCGCGCCAATCGAAGCCGACCGAATTGCGCACGCCCCAGGCGACGCGTCGTAGGCCGGAGCCGTCCTGGTTCATGCTGACGATCGTGCCTTGCAGCCCGCGCGGCAAGCAGATGTTGCAAGGTGATCCGAACGACACATAGAGCCGCGAATCGGGACCGACGGCGATATAGCGAAAACTATGGGCTCCCGAATTCGGCAGGTCCCGGCGAATATCGCGCCGGCCGCTGAGAGCGCCGCCGCGCCCGATGTCGAAGGCCGTAACGCTGTCCCTCGACGCGACGAACAAGCGGTCGCGGGCGCATGCGACCCCGTTCGGAGCGGAGAACCCGGAGGCGACACGCCGGGCACGGCCGCCTGACAACGGCACGGCATAGACCGAGGAGCCCTTCGTCCCGACGAACAACATGTCGCCACAGACCGCCATTTCGCGCGCGGCGGGAACGCGGGCAAGCAGTTCGGCCCGTGCCCGGCCGACAACGCCGAAGGCGACAGTCGCGACAGCGGCAAGCGTGAGAAATCCGGCTTTAGCGGCAAAGACGGCCATCGGCGCCCTCCGAATACAAGCTGAATTGCTGGAGGGAATTGGAGCGGTTTATTGTGGTTTCAAGCCGGAGCCCAGACCTCACGGTGAAGTGATCGATTCGTGGACCTACCGGTTCGTGGAGCCGATGAGCGGCGTCGGCTCGCCCATGAAGGGCCGCTCCCCTTTGCGCACCAGATAGACCTCCCGCTCGGGGTTCGCTTCGATGACGAAGCCGGCGCTGCGCAGCATCGCCTCGACGCCGGCGCAGTTCGGGATGAACCAGTTGGTGGGATCGTCGGCGAAGCGATGCTCGACGAAGAACAGCTTGGGATAGTCCGGACGATCGAAAATATCCCACTCACCGAAGTCGTAATCGGCTTCGAGCGGCGAGACCGACTTGGCTCCGCGCTGCATGCACTGGAAAAGCATCTGGTCACCGACCACGTGCTCGTAGAGGAGATCGAGCGCCAGCAGCGGATGGCGCAGATGGTAAAGAACACCCATGAAGATCACCAGGTCGAACCTGTCGCGAAGCTGCGCCACGTCATAGACGGACATCAGCCTGAACTCGATCCGCATTCCGGCCTGTTCGGCGGCGAATTTCGCTTGCCGCAGATAGCGCGGATCGGAATCGATGCCAAGCACCCGGCCGGCGTTGCGGCGCTTCATCTCCTGCGAATAGAACCCAGCATTGCAGCCGATATCGAGCACGCTGCGGCCTTCGAGGTCCTCCGGCACCACATGCTTGAACGCTTTCCATTTCACCGCAGGGTAATCGCCGAGAAAGTGATCGGGAGACGTTTCGACGCCCGCGATCCGCATGTTGTGGAACCAGGGTCCGAGTGCCAGGATCTCGTCCTCGATCGCCGTTCGGTATTTCGTCTCCTGAACCATGATCAAAGATCCTGAGAGAGGACGGACATTTTCGGCTGAAGCTCGGAACGGCCGCCCCGGCGCACTGGCCTTTGCTTCGGAATCATCCTCTCGAACCAGGCAATGGTGTGCGTCAGCCCCTCCTGCAGCGGAACCTTTGGCTCCCAGCCGAGAAGTGATTTTGCCCGGGAGATATCGGGCTGGCGGCGCTGCGGATCATCGGGCGGCAAGGGCGCGTAGGCGATCGTCGACGCCGTCCTGACTTTGGAAAGCACGAGTTCGGCCAGTTCGATGACGGTAAACTCGCCCGGATTGCCGAGGTTCACCGGTACACCTGGATTCGGATCGCGATTCATCAACTTAACCAATCCTTCGACGAGATCGGACACAAAACAGAAGGACCGCGTCTGCTCGCCGCTGCCATAAACCGTCAGCGGCTCGTCGTTCAGTGCCTGAACGATGAAGTTCGACACGATCCGCCCGTCGTTCGGACGCATGTGCGGGCCGTAGGTGTTGAAGATGCGCGCCACTTTCGCGTCAACGCTGCCGGCGCGCAGGCTGTCGAAGCACAGCGTCTCGGCCGCCCGCTTGCCTTCGTCGTAGCAAGCCCGCGGACCGGTGCAATTGACATGCCCCCAATACTCCTCCTGCTGCGGATGCTCCTGCGGATCGCCATAGATCTCGCTCGTCGAGGCTTGAAGGAACCTGGCACCGTGCCGTGCCGCAAGCCGCAGCAGATTTCCCGTTCCGGTCACGCTGGTCATCATCGTATGGATCGGGTCGGCCTGGTAGGACGGCGGCGAGGCGGGGCAAGCGAGATTGTAGATCTCGTCAAGCGGCTCATCGCTGGCGATCTCGTCGCAGACATCCTGTTCGACCATGGTAAAGTACGGGTTGCGCTGAAGGCCGGCGACATTGGCCGGGGATCCCGTCAGATAGCTGTCGAGACAGATCACCCGATTGCCGGCAGCAAGCAGTGCTGAACAAAGGTGGGACCCGACGAAGCCGGCCCCGCCGGCAACGAGGATGACCTTGCCGCGATTTGCTCCGTTTCTCTTTGCCATAGGCCGTTCTCCTTTCGGTTATACCCGAAGCCGCCGCTCGGAATGTCTCGTGGCGAGATCGGTCTTGGGCGCGATGCTTCCGATGGCCTCGACGAAGGTTCCGGCGCGCACCGCAGCGCTGTGCGCGTTTGCGACACGCTGATAGGCGTTGTCGGCGATGGCCTTGCACCGACGATCGTCGAAGCTCGTCAGTGCTGCGACGACGTCGTCGCTGCTGCGCGCGATGATCGCGGCCTGTTCGGGCGGGAAGAAACTGTCGATGCCCTCCCACCAATCGCTGATCAGGGGTGTGCCGCAGGCGGCCGCCTCGAAGAGCCGCACGCTCGGCGACCAGCCTGCCGCGAGCATGTCGGCACGCGTCACGTTCAGCGTGAACCGCTGGCGGCTGTAGAATTCGGCGTGTTCGGCAGGCGGCAGATGCTCAATGCGCTCCACATTTCCCGGCCAATCGATCTGGGGGGGATAGTTCGGGCCGGCAACGACGAACCGCATTTCCGGCAATCGCCGCGCCGGCTCGATCAGCAGGCGCTCGAGCGTCGGCTGTCGGTCGGGGCTGAAGGTTCCGAGATAGCCGAGGTCCCATTCTCTCGGCGCACCGGTATTGCGATAGATGTCCAGATCGACGGTGCAGTAGAGCGGCATCGGTCGCCTCGCCCCGAACTCGCCGCGAAGCCGATCGAGCATCTGGCCGCCCGAAAAAGAGAAGTAGAGATCGAAGAACGGCACCTGCCGCCGAGCCAGATATTCCTCGTCGCCGCGCCCGAGCTTTGCGAGCGTTACCGGCGTGTCGATGTCGTAGAAGCACAGCCGCCTCGGACCTAGATCGACGACCGCGTCGATCACCTCGACACCATCCGGCACGTAGGAGCCGATAACCACGGCGTCGGCACGAGCCAGCCTGCCGGCATGCAGCGTGAGCAGCTCGTCGACGCTCCCATAAAGGACAAGCTCGCAGAAGTCCGGCTCGGTCAGGTCGCGGTGGCGCGCGTACCAGGGCACGTCGCGTTCCAGGAAAGTCACTCGGTGGCCGGTCGCGTGGACACCCCGAAGCAGCGCTCGAAAGGTCGTCGCATGGCCATTGCCCCAGGAGGAGGAGAGCGAGAGGCCCAGAATGGCGATGTCGAGCGGACGGCTCATTCGGCCTTACCCCTTTTCAACGTGCCATTGATTGCCGCAAGCTGTCGTGGCGCAGG